>NZ_JBVASZ010000026.1:0-60369 GCF_057814255.1 Paenibacillus sp. F024 | reverse complement strand
TGGTCATGAACCTCGAAAAGAGACTCCGGGTTCTCTTTTTGCCTTTTTTGCAATGGCTCTGGTCGACCCTTGCATTCCGCTTGCCCGTGATGCCGTAAAATGTGACCCGTTCAGCAAGCCCTATTTAGGACAAGACATCGATAAAATGAATCGTAAATACATCAAGGATTACATTGTGCGTGCCGTGTTCATCTTGATCGTTTCGATTGCCAGCGCGACCGGATTATACTATTCTGTAGGAATCTTCATGAATCATTTCAATCCGGCGATGGGAGAGGTCATCTATCAAAATCCGGTAACGCATTCTGTATTTATGGTTTCATTGATCGGTTATGTATTCCTGGCTGTGGCATTGATGAACGTGGTCACCTTGTTTTCATTATCCCAGCCGCAAAAAGTAATCCAGGCCATCATTCCGGCCCTTCTGGTAAATGTCATGACCGGATTTGTATTAAGCCGATGGTTTGGCTATGAATATGCCGTGCTGGGCTTTCTTGCGGCTTCCATCGTGTTTGCGGTTTTATCCTTTCGTCAGGTGTATTCGGTGTTGAACAAATTAGATTACTATATGTATGCGGCATCTTGACCATGGAGGAAACTCACTATGCTAACGGAACAATTCATGCCGATCCTCCATTTTTTGATATCCTTTCTGACGATATTGTTCCTTGTACCTTGGATCTTCTTCCGGAACCCGTATCCTGATGGGATGGAGAAAATCGCTTCTCATTTCCTAAAAATGAGTTTTATATTGCTTGCCTTGGGCTATACATTGGCGATATTGAAATTATTTGAAGCGATGTCCATCGCCTTTCTTCTCGTGGTTATCGGTATTCGTATCCAAGCCATGCGCCAAAAGAAGGGCGGATTGGAAGATTCCGTATCCCATTTCGAAGCCCTGATTTATGATTATTTTGACGGAAAATATCAGCTGAAGCAGGTGGTTTATACCTATGCCAGGCAATTGGCTGCACAGCTAAAAGACTTTGCAGGCAAACGTTGGTCAACGCCTTACACAGTGGTCGGAACCTGCAGCCTGCTCGGAATTGTTGCTCTTGCCGGATATATCCGCTTTTATGATGCTTTATTCCATGCCGCCCCATCGTTTGGGAATCGATATAGCCTTTTGCATTGGATTAAGGATGTTCGTATCAATATGCTGTTCAGCGACGGCATCGTATATCAGGGCTTTTACGTGTTTTGGGCCGGCATTCAAGAATTCGCCAGGCTCGATACATTGTATATTTCCAAATATACCGGGCCGCTTTCCTTGATCCTCATCATGCTCGGCCTGTATTTCTTCCTTTCCCGATTAACCGGCAGCAGGTTCAGCGGGATCGCCGGTGTGATCGTGTTTGCCCTGCTTGGCGAATACATCGATCCGCATTACCGGGAGTGGCAAACCGAGGCAGATCCGAGAACGTTTGCGTACGTATTTTATCTGCCTACTCTGTATTTTCTCGTTTTATATTTTAGGGGAATGAACAGGGATGCTTGGCTGACGATGATGGCCGGCACGACAGCGATCGCTCTGATCGACCCCGTCGTTTTTTTGCAGCTTGCCGCCGGGATGTTCATGGTAATCCTCATTCTCATCGTGACCCAAAGGAAAAAAAGCGGCGCATCTATCACGAAGGTGTTCCTGTCATGGGCAGCGGCTGCTGCCGTTTCGATCCTTCCGCTTCTCTATGGGTTCGTTTCAGGAAAGACGGTACATACCATGTTGGCCCAAATGTTTCAACTCAACCCTGCCGATCCATATATATTGACCGCCGCCCCTTCGTTCTTATCTTTGGTCATCAGTGCCACCGCGGGCTTCGTATGGCATTATTTAGCACAATGTCTTAACGGATATGCTTATAAGAAGTGGCTGGAGCCGAGCCTTGTCATCCTGGTGATCGGCATAAGCGGTTATTTTACCTCCTTCCAACCTATCCAGCCTATGAAGGTAGACTGGGACGAGGCGGCAGAGCAGTATCTGACCATCAGTAAAGAATGGGGTCCGCGATCCTGGATGATTGTAGGAAAAGATTCATGGTCTGCCATGGCAAGGGGAAGGGGGTACCATATGAATATTCATGAATTCGTGCAGAACTATGCTGCGTCCAAATGGGGCTTGATCCGAAACGGCGCAGCAGAGCCGGATCTGAATATTCCTTCCGACGTATTTATTTTTTATGAAAAGAGGCTTCGAGAGGTGAACGATGATTTGGCTGCCGCACATCTCAGCCCTATGTATTCAAGATGGGAGCAGGAAAGAGGGGAT
Organism: Paenibacillus sp. F024; assembly: GCF_057814255.1. Classification (NCBI taxonomy): domain Bacteria; kingdom Bacillati; phylum Bacillota; class Bacilli; order Caryophanales; family Paenibacillaceae; genus Paenibacillus; species Paenibacillus sp. F024. The sequence continues at coordinate 58,103 of NZ_JBVASZ010000026.1, read as the reverse complement.
TTGCGCAGCTGGCTGGATCGATACTATGCCCTCCATCCGGAAATGGAAATCTATTTCGAGGATGAAAACATCGTGATCTATCATTTTGAACATGAACGGGGCCGATAGGAATCCAAAAGGACATTTGGGGAGAAGGGGAGTATATGAATGTTAACGGGGTTTGGAGCCAGAATCAAATCGGGCTGCTAGCTGCGGTAGTCACCATCGTCGCTGCGGCAGCGATTCTATTCTATTGGGTGAATAAAAAGAAGCTAAAGAAACTGGAAAGCCAGTTTGCTCTGGTCAAGGACATGTACAAAACCGTGCATCCGGACAAAGGCTTGGAAGAGAATCTGGCCAGACTGCTGGAGCTGGTTTCATGGGTTGTCGACGCTCCCTCCTATACCTTCTACATTCTGGATAATAAGAAGCAAAATTACGTGCTGAAAGCAGTCCGCTATTTGTCAAAGGATTTTGGCAACGTCCGTCCTTCCTACAGCGGCCTGCTGGAATTTCAAAGCGATACCTATATGAATCCCTTATCTCTGCCGGTATCCAAAAGAGTGTACGAAATGAAACAGGTGGTTGAAGGAGACGTCCCTCTATTTTTTATTCCGGTTGGTGATAAGGGACTCATTCTGGTCGGTCCGCTGGAAAAAATGAAAAAGAAAGAGCTTCACCAATTGGAAGTGCTGAGTGAACAGATGAGTCATCTGCTGGATGGATTAATTACCGTTGAGCATACGCGTTCGCAAGCGCAGGTTGTTGTGGCCTCGGGGAGAGCCCTGCAGCAAATCAGCAGCATCTCGATGGACTGGAAGACGATGATGGATATGATGATTAAGCTGTGCATCCGGTCCATTCATGCTTCCGGAGGCTTCTTTTTTCAAAAGATTAACGGGACCTTTCAGATGACGATGCAGGCGGGATTGGACGCAGAGACCGTACAAGAGCTTGATGCGGATAAAGAAACGCTGGCATTCATTTATTCTTTTGTAAGCAGCGAGCCGTTTTATTTTATCAAACGCAACGATGAGACCTATTATCAATTGCCTCCCTATTTTGCGGGTGCGGGTATGGAGACGCTGGCCGTCTACCGCTTTGAAGCGATGGAGGATAGTGTGTTTGTCTTATATTTTGAAGAAGGAAGGCTGATGCGTGAACGGGAGACCCGAATGATTCTGAACACCATGATGGGACACGTTCAAACCGTGATGGGATATCAGTCGGGGCTGCAGATGTTTTCGCAAGCGTACCTCGATATCCTCAAGATGCTCACCCGGCTTCTGGACAATTTAAATCCCTATACGGTCGGCTATTCCGAATTGATGAGTCTTTACTCCGTGAGTATCGCCAGACAGCTTGAACTGGAAGAGGATGAGATCAAGGATATCGCTCTTGCCGCTTATCTCAGCAATATCGGAGTATTGGGACTCTCCAGCGAATTGTTTGAGAAGGAAGGCAAATATACGGATGAAGAATACGAGCTGATGAAGCTTCACTCGGAAGTGGGGGCCTCCATCGTCAATGTAGCGACAGGCAATGAGAGGCTGGCTTCTTATATCCTGCATCATCATGAGAGAATGGACGGAAACGGATATCCTGCAGGCTTGAAGGACGAAGAGATTCCGGTAGGCTCGAGAATTATTGCTGTAGTACAAACCTTCTTGGCCAAGGTCGGGGGCAGAAAATATCGTGAAGCCCTCAGCTTAAACCAGGCGTTGGATGCTTTGGAGTCAGCAGCGGGAGCGCAGCTGGACGAGAAAATCGTTCAGGTGTTTATTCAGTGGTTGAATAAAAAACGATTGAATCCATCTGTAGCCGGGCGTCCTATGGGAACATGTTCAGAGGTTCTGTGTGTGCCTTCTAGCATATGCCAATCGTGCCCTGTGTATTATAAGAGGGATGTTCCCTGCTGGGAGGTTGAAAATAATTTATGTCATGCACACGGTAAAAGCTGCGAAACGTGTATCGTTCGTACGGAATTTGTAACAAGACACGAAGTGAAGGCAAGTGGAGCATGATCGCTGCGGAGGGATCAAAGGGATGAGAAACCGGAGAAGGATGTTTCAGGAGGCGCGCAGCTTTACCCTATATTATGGACGCGGCCGGATCAGTCAACTGGCCAATTATGATATAGCTATCGTGGAGCCGAGCGCTCACACCGCACAGGATATCCAATCCTTGAAAGAATCGGGTACATTGGTCATCGGTTATGTGACCGTCATGGAGCAGGGACCGTTTCACGAGATGTTCGGCAGGCTGAAGGAAGAGGATTTTCTGAAGATCAACGGAAAGACCGTATACAAAGGGTCCTTTGATACGTATGTCATGGATCTGAAATCCAAACGCTGGAAGGGCTTGCTTCATTATCAGGTTGGAAAGCTTCTGCTTCATGACGGGTATGACGGCATCTTTATGGATACTATCGGGAATGTAGAGTCTCCCGACATTCCTCCGGTTGAGGCTCAGCTTCAAATCGAACGGGCCGTGGAGATCACGCGGGATATTCGTGAATCGTTTCCTCATCATGTTATTATACAAAACAACGGTTTGGAGCGCTTATGCGTTCATACGGCCCGCTACCTTGACGGAATCTGTTGGGAGAATCCCCTATTCTCTTATAAAGAAAGCCAGGAGTGGTGCCAATCCGTATTAACGCGGATCGTAAATCTTAAAGAACGCTATGGGATAAGAGCCTTATTTTTGCATGAAGCGAACGAAACAAAGCGGAAGCCATCGGCAGGAATTATGGCTCAAACCATTGCGGACAAACATGAATTTCTCTATTATGAAGCTTCGGATCAATATATATAGCTGCTCAGATTCGCCGCGGCGCATTCCTTGTAAAGAACCGCCGGCCCGATGTGCTCAAAGCTAAGCTGCCGGCTTGCTGTTATGGATGTTGAACGTTTTGTTTTCAATCACATGAAAAATATCCATCTTTATTTTTTTAATATGAATTCAATCGATTGTACGATATGTTCCGGATGAAAAGGCTTAGGTATGAGGGTTAAACCAAGCTGTTTTGCCAGATCGTTAATTTCCTCGTGATTGGCGGTACATAAGATGATTTTGGCGGAGGAATCCTTTTGTAAAATCTGTCGGGCAACATGTATTCCATTCAAATTCGGCATCAGATTATCCAATATCATAATATCTGGCTTAGATTTGAAATAATGGTTCAAAGCATCCGCCCCGTTATTGAATGAAGCTACCACTTCGTGTCCGGCATTGGTAACGATTTCTTTAAGAAGCATCTGGATACCTTTATTGTCATCCGCGATTATGATGGTTGCCATGAGGAATCCCGCCTTCAACATGCAAAAAACATATGATATGCCTTTTGTAGAATATATTTATCATAGCGATTACCTATGGGTTTAGTCGAACGCTATGATGTAATTTCAATCCCGATTTTGAAGATATCGAGGCCATTTTTGTCACACTTCGACATCATTTGATGACTTTTGAGGCATATTTGCAAAATGTAGGAGTCCCAAAGGACTAGAACATTGTACCGGATGACATATCAAGAGAAGGGTATTACACTGGATTCATTCTTTTCGCGGAGAATTACGCACAATTCGATCCTGTAATTGATCATATCAAACTTGAGCTCTTCCATTTCGTGCATATCAGTATATAATTAAGAGTTGTTTTTAAAAGGCGGCAAAACTTTGCTGGCTTTTTTTCCTACTATCACAAGTAATTTAAGTAAAAGAAGGGATTCTATGCCTGAGCCGAGCAGTGTAAGTTTTAGTGACCACAGTTGTTTGCTGGACAGTCTCTCCGACGGCTTCTTCCTGTTGGATCATCAGGATCGTATTCAATTTGCAAATTCTTCGGCCAAAAATCTTCTTGAATCTCATAAGGACAGTACTGGAAAGGAACTCTGGGAAGTCCTTCCCAAGGATTTGAGCTCTAAATTTCAGCATGAACTGAGCATGGTGAGACAATCACAGAAAACAGTGCACTTTGAGTCCCATTACCAAAGTACATGTTCCCATTGGATTGATGTTAAACTCTTCCCCAACCCAAACGGAGTATCCGCACTTATTCGCGATATTACCTCCCAAAAAGAAGTAGAACATAAAATTCAAGAGAATCATATTAAGCTCATTCTTCTTACCGAAGCGGCGAATCATATTATCAGTCATGAAGAGCCCAAAAAACTGCTGGATTCTTTGTTTAATGAATTATCGGATTTTCTGGATTTGGATGTATACTTCAATTACATTTACGATAAAGAAATAGGAAAGCTCCGGTTGATGAATTATTCGGGGATCGATAAAGATACGGCTAAAGAGATTGAATGGCTTGAAATGGGTGAGGCGGTTTGCGGTTACGTGGCTCAAAAAACCGAAAGATTCGTTGTTGAAGAGATTGAGAATTCCAATGATCAGCGAGTTAGCTTACTTAAGGATTTAGGCATCAAAGCCTATGCATGCCATCCGCTATTTTCCTACGGAAGAATGATCGGGACCTTATCTTTTGGGTCATCTAAACGGGCAAAATTCAGTACAATTCAAATAGAACTAATGGAAACCATTTGCAATCAAGTGGCCATGGCATTGGAGCGGACTTTTTTAATTACAGAGCTTAAGAATACAAATACTGAGCTTTCTGCAAACTTTCAAAAGCTTGAGGAAAGCGAAAAGAAATTCAGAGATATTTTTACGGGTGCTTTAGACGGCATTATGCTGATCGATACGGAAGGAAACATCTTGAATGCCAATCCCTCTGCATGTCATAAGCTGGGGGTGAAACGGGAAGATATTCTAGCGAAGAATCTAAAGGAGTTTTTTTCGGTTATAAAGCTGGGAAAATCACAACGTGTAATTAACATTACTTTAAAAGACGGAACCGAGAGGCTTATCGAATATTCATCGACAAAAGAGATTACTCCCGGCAACCACCTCATCATTTTTAGGGATATTACGACAAAGGATAAAATAACAAAGGCTTTAATTGAAGCAAAGGAACAAGCTGAAACAGCCAGCAAGGCCAAATCCGAATTTTTATCCATGATGAGTCATGAGCTTCGAACGCCCTTAAATTCAATTCTGGGCTTTTCCCAAATTATGCTGGATGACAGTAAGAACTCATTAAATGACATCCAAAAGGACAGGATTTTAAAAATATTGAAATCAGGACGTCATTTAATCCATTTGATAAATGAAATCTTAGAACATTCTCAAATCGAATCTGGTAAAGTTAGAGTAAGCTTGGAGAATGTGAATCTGCAGGAGGTCATTGAAGAAAGCATGAGACTCTTGCTTCCGATCGCCGAAGCTAAAGGAGTTTCCATTGAAAATAAAATCAATGCCGGACAAGATATCTATGTGAAGGGCGATTTCACAAGGATCAAGCAGATATTAATTAACTTAATCACGAACGCCATCAAATATAATAATCCCAACGGTAAAGTAACCGTTCACTGCAAGCTCAAGCCCAAGCATATCAAAATATGTATTGCGGATACGGGAATAGGTATACCTAAAGACAAGCTCAAACAAATCTTTGAACCGTTTTATCGTATTTATCATCCGGAGCATAATATTGAAGGCACGGGGATCGGGCTTGCACTGGTCAAAAACTTCGTGTCCATGATGGGTGGTTCTATTGGTGTAAAAAGTAAAGAAGCCGAAGGCAGCAGCTTTTGGTTTACTCTTCCGCTCTCCGATATGAATTCACTTCAATCTTAGTTAGCAAATGGAGGTCGGGTTGTGTGGAACAGGCTCGAATGATTATTGTAGACGATAACGAAGATTCATTGGACATCATGCAATATTTTATTGAGCAGCTTCCCGATTTCTTAATTGTAGACAAATGTCAAAATGGAGAAGAATTAATTGATTCCGTCATGAAAACCGATCCCGATGTGATCCTGCTGGATATTAATATGCCTAAACTGGACGGAATGGAAGCCATACGCTCCTGTCTGAGGATTAAAAGCGACCTCATATTCATCTTTATCACCAGCTATGATGAATATGCCGTTCAAGCCTTTGAGCTATCGGCCTTAGATTATTTGGTGAAACCCATCGAGAAAACCAGACTTTATACCGCATTGGAAAAAGTAAAGAAAATCAGAAGGCAAGTTACCTTGCAGGAAAAAGCAGCGACGAATCGTACACAGCGATTATTTATCAAAGATAATAACAACTATTTCTATATTCCTCAACAGGATATTATTTTCATAGAGAAGATAGGGAAGAAATGCCACATTTATACGCCTCAAAAAACATATACAACCAATGAAGCGATCGGGGAATTAATGAAACAATTGCGTGAAGATACGTTCTTTATGTCTCACCGTTCTTACATTTTGAATATAACCCAAATATCTCAAATAAAAGCCATCAATCAAACGTATTTGGCATTTTTTCCGAACACGGACAAGTATGCACATGTGTCCAAACTGAAAATTGAAGACTTGCAGCAAAAAATAAAACGATTGCAGTAATCCCTCACCCGCCGCGGCTTATTTCAGCCAGCTTAAAGAGCATGCCATTATTTCAACATGCCCCTGCCATCCCTATTCCTCAAATCCTCTAATGAGTCCCTAAGATTTTGCTCCTCCGGTCAGCTTATCTACGATTTCCAATACTGCTGCCCGGTTCAGCTTGTTTTCACCTGCAGCCAGAGCATGAACGGTAGCATGTGCAAGCGCCAACGGAATGCTGCAGAAATCGAGAATCGGCCCTGTTGGAATATCTGCAATATACTCATCAGCCACCTTCAGATTACGCTTCGTGTAGGCGAACATTTCATCCATTCCCCAATGATCAGGGAAGAAGTTCACGCCTCTGGTGGAATCTTCAATACGGTTTCGAAGAATATTTACAGCCTGAAGTCCTCGGCCGAAGGCAACCGATTTGACGCGGTCCGTTTGCGTACCGTCATGCCACAGCCAAAGATCGGAAAGAAGCTCCCCAACCGCTCCAGCGACGCAGTAGGTGTAATAGTCCAGGTCTTCCTCCGTTCGTATGCTCCAATCCCGCTCCACCCACTCAGCCATTTGCTCCGACATCATAGCTGTTGCCTGCGAGACGCGCGGGGCAATGGTAGGCGGACAAAGCTCGAGCCAGTCACTAATACGCAGGCTGACCTCATCGAGCGATTGTTGATATGCAGAGAAAAGAGACTCGAGCTCGGAAGGCTCGTTCAGGTGCTTGCTAATTCCAAGAAGCAGCTTTATTTTTATTTCCGGAGCCATTCCCGGATGGTCTTCGATCTCATCAATCGCCCGCATACACAAATAAGCGGATGCTACCGCTTCCTTTAGACCCGGAACCAAGCCGCTGATCGGAATATAAAAGGTCCGGCTGGTTGCAGCCAGCATCTCCATGGCATCACTCATTAAATCATTCGTTTTGTTCACGAACTACCCTCCAAAAAACTATTCTCTGTTCCACTGATGATGTTGTCTAAACTTCATTATGCTTGTCATGTTCTATATTACTACTTTTTGACGAATTCTGAAACCAGCGATCTGTTGAATATCGGAGATGGAAGTTTTCAGGCTCTTCTGTTTGATCTCTCCCGCTTTGTGGTAAGTAAAATAATAAAAATGTAAGAAAAAACGGGGGATTGCTTGATGGAACCATTACAAGGAACGGAAGAGATACCGAAGAAGGTCTCTAAAATCAAGGTTTTCATCCTGCTGTTTACGATCTTCCTGGCTGTGACAGGAATGCTGGGATTGACGATGTTATGGAATATGTATCAATCGATGTACCGCGGCATGGATATTTCTTTATTGGACAAGGAGGCTGCCCGGTCTACTTTTTTTTATGACCGCCATGGAGAAGCCATGACGGAAATTACCAATGCCAAGATGGAGTATATGTCCTTGGATCACTTCCCCAAGACCATACTGGATGCTGTAATCGCCGTGGAGGATGCCCGCTTTTATGAGCACAACGGACTCGATTATTATGGCATTGCGCGTGCCTTTTACACCAATCTGAAGGCGGGGTACACCGTACAAGGCGGGAGCACCATTACTCAGCAGCTTGCCAAAACGCTGCTGTTCACCTCGGAGCAAACCTACACCAGAAAACTTAATGAAGCCGTTGCTGCAATCAAAATTGAGAAAACATATACGAAAGAGCAAATTTTAGAGCGTTATCTGAACTATATCTATTTTGGCGAAGGGGCTTGGGGGCTGCAGCGTGCCGCCAGAATGTATTTTGATAAGGATGCCTCAGAGCTGACGTTAGCCGAAAGTGCGCTGTTGGCGGGAATTCCTAAATCACCGACGCATTATTCGCCTGTCAAAAAGCCCGATCAAGCCAAAGAACGCAGAAACCTGGTTTTAAGCCTGATGGCCGAACAGGGGAAAATTACAGCGCAAGAACGGGATGCAGCGCAAAAGGAAGAGATCAGGCTCTTTGAGAGAACGGCGGATAAGACCCCGAAGTATTACTCTTCTTATATTGATCATGTCATCAATGAAGCGATTGAAAAATACGGTTTGACAGAGGAGCAAATCTTGTCTTCCGGCCTGCACATTTATACCAATATGGATCCGAAGGTGCAAAAGGCGGCGGAAGAAGTATACAGGAATCCCTCTTTATTCCCTGAGGATAAGGGCGGGCTGCAGAGCGGCATTGTATTGATGGAGCCTCAAACCGGCGCATTGCTTGGCATTGTCGGGTCCAGAAATCCGAATCATCAATTCAGGGAATTTAACTATGCTACGCAAAACGAGCGTCAGCCCGGATCGACGTTTAAACCGATTCTGGTTTATGCACCGGCATTAATCGAGGGCTTTGGGCCAAAGGATCTCATCTACGATGCGGAAACGGACTTCGGCGGAGGATACAAGCCCATGAACTATATGAAAAAGTTTCATGGCTGGGTCACGCTTGAGGAAGCGTTGATCGAATCCTATAACATTCCGGCCGTAGCGATGCTTAAGGAAATCGGTATCCAAAAAGGCATGGAATTTGCCAAAAAAACAGGTCTTCCGCTGCAGGATTCGGACAGAGTTTTCGGTATTGCATTGGGCGGCACAAGTAAGGGAATGTCACCGCTTCAGATGGCTCAAGCGTACACGATGTTTGCTAATGGAGGAAAAATAGCAAAGGCCTATGCCATTACAAAAATAACCGACAGAGAAGGGCGGCTGGTGGGCCGGGAAGCTCATCCGGTACTTGAGCCTGTACTGGATCCGGGCATTGCTTACACGATGACAAAGATGCTGGAAAAGGCAGTGAATGAAGGGACAGGACAAAATGCGCGGATGGATCGTCCTGTTGCGGGAAAAACCGGAACGACCCAGCTTCCGGATGCCCCGGAATTCAAGGACAGGTACGGAAACCAGCTGTCCGGCTCTAAAGATGCATGGTTTGTAGGCTACACGCCGGATATTGTCGCAGCGGTTTGGCTGGGCTATGAAAGAACCAACAAAGAGCGTTATCTCAATACAACCGGAGGCAGATATCCGGCCTCCTTGTTCAAGCTTGTGGTAAGCAAGGCCTTGCAGGGTACGCCGGTCAAGCGTTTTGAGCCGCCCAAATCCTATAAGCCTATCGTTGGAGGTAACAGGCTTATTAATGGAGATAAGGAAGCTTTATACGCAATGATGTCCCAAAAGCGCAAGAAGCACCAGGCTCAAACGGAATCTGTGCCTGTGCCGGATGCGGTTGTGCAAGAGAGTTTAGATGTAGCGACGGCAGCGGAGGATACGCCTGTGGCTGCTGTAGAAGATCCGGCGAAGGATATTCCTAAGGTTCCGGCGGAAGACGCAGTGGCGGCGAATAATGCCTCTCAAGAGGAGGAACAGCCGGTGGTCTCAGACGCGGAAAAGCCGGCGGCAGAATCCAAAAACACGGCGGGCAAGGTCAACGTTTCCGGCAAATCGGCAGGATCGGCGGGTGCTGACGGAAACAGCGGAGCGGCTAAGGATGACAGTGCTCCTGATGTTCCGGACGAGACAGGAAAAGGCGATGCCGCGGCTGCAGCAAATGCTTCAACAAGCGAAACGGCGGCTAAACCGCCGGCTAAACCTCAGGTGACAAGCGGGGCAGGCAGTACGATAACAGGTGCTGCAGAGGGCAGCGGCAAAACTAAGGACGTAAGCAGCTCTGATAACTCAAAGACGTCGGAAGCCGATGAGGCTTCAAAAGATGAATAACAAAACCGAAACCCTCTGATCGACGGCGGTGTACAGAAAACATGGAATACTCCGCACAACGGAAGCTGATTGTACAAATGCCTTTCGGCAAGAAGACGGCGGAACCGGGGGATAAGGAATTTCAGCCGCTGGAATCGCGCTTCCGGTTGGTTCAATAAATCGCCGCTACAGCAGGATCATCCTCTTCTTTTAGGTATCCAAATGAAATGTCGGCATGTACGATTTTTCATTTGGATCACGGGAGGGGATTTTAATTTATCAATAAGAATTAAGCGTTTACATAAAGCAAGCCATATGATAATGTTGAACTGTAATTTTTGAATTTGAATGAATATCGTGGTGCTACCATCATAAATTATAAAGTTAATAAGGATGTGAATGCGATGACATTCCAATCCATCAGGAAAAAAAACCTCTATGAAGAAATCGTATCGCAGATTATTCAATATGTTCAAAAAGAGGGGATGAAGCCTGGCGACAAATTGCCGTCGGAAAATGAACTGGTGGAGCTGTTTCAGGTCAGTAAAACCGCCGTTCGCGAAGCACTTAGCGTTTTGGCCGCCAAAGGGATTTTGGAGAAAAAATCCGGAGTAGGCAGTATTTTAAGAGAGGTTACCGGCAGTACCTTTGTCGATCAAATCACGAATAATTTGATTGTGGGGGAGCAGTCGCTAAGAGAAATTCTGGAGTTTCGACGGGCGATTGAAGTGGAGGCCGCCGCCCTTTCCGCCGAACGGGCAAGCCATGAGCAGATTGAGGCGATTGAGGCCGCGCATTTGCAGCTCATCGAAACGAACCGCAATGGAGGAATCGGTATGGATGAGGATTTCCGGTTTCATTATCTGATTATCATGTCCTCCGGAAATTCGATCTATGAATCCATTTTCGATTCGATTTCGGCCAGATTTCTGGAAGCGATCAAAATTTCCAAAAAACAGTCCAGGGAACTATCGGTGCATTATCTTGAAGAAGCGCACGAGGAGCATGAACGGATTCTTGGAGCTCTGAAAGCGAGGAACCCGGAAGAAGCGCGGTTGGCTATGCTGGAGCATCTGCAAAAGAATGAAACGAAAATTTGGAGCCATGAACTTCATATAGAAAAGTAAACAGCCTTTGTAATGGTTCACACTACGCTGAACGGGAGACGATGGAATTGAAAGAGTTCAAAGGTGTTTTTGCCATCCTGGCTACTCCATTTGATCAAGAAGGGCGGGTAGATACGGAATCGATTCGCAGGTTAGTGGAGTTTAACATCGAAAAGGGTGTTCGCGGCCTTACGATCCTGGGCATTCTTGGCGAGGCGCATAAGCTCAATGAGCGCGAGAGAGACACCGTCATTCAAACCGTCCTGGAGCAAGCGGCAGGCCGTATTCCTGTAGTGGTAGGCACAAGCGCAGGCGGAACCGATCTGGCTGTGTATTACAGCAAAAGAGCGATGGAACTAGGCGCGGACGGGATCATGCTGGCACCGCCGATGAATGTAAAAAATTTGGATGCGGTATTCGAGTATTACCGGAGGATTGCCGTCGGAGTTAACGCTCCGATCGTGGTTCAGGATGAACCGAATTTTAGCGGAGTGCTGATGCCTCCTGAATTCCTTGCCAGGGTGTGTACTGAAATTCCGAGCTGCAAGTATATCAAATTGGAGGAGGCTCCAACTCCACAGAAGCTTGCCCGTACCAAATCTTTGTTAAAGCATGTGGAGATAGGCATTTTTGGCGGTCTCGGAGGCGTTTACTTTTTGGAAGAACTGGTACGCGGAGCTTCTGGCACCATGACGGGCTTTGCTTTCCCTGAAATTCTGGTCGATATTTATACGCGCTTTCAGAATGGGGATATAGAAGAGGCGAGAACCGTCTTCTATGAAGCCAGTCCATTGATTCGTTATGAAGGGCAGATCGGAATCGGACTTGCGATTCGAAAAGAAATTTTAAAACGCAGAGGGGTTATCACCCATGCGGTGCTCCGGCATCCGGGTCCTTCGCTGGACCAGATCCATCAAGAGGAATTAGAAACGCTGCTGTCCTACATGGAAGCATCCCAAAAAATACACATCCGTTAACGGGAGGAAGATGGAAGCATGGATTTACACTTACATACGAAAGTGGCTCTTGTCATCGCATCCAGTCAAGGCCTGGGCAAAGCGATCGCCGCCGAACTGGTGAAGGAAGGCGCCCATGTCATGCTGACCAGCCGTGACCCGGAAAAACTGCAGGCCGTCAAAAACGAGTTTGAGCGCTTGGGTACAGGAAAGGTTGACTTCCATCCTGCAGACATTACCAAAACGGAAGACATTAAACAGCTTGTTCAGGTAACAAGGGATACCTTTGGAAAAATCGATATTTTGATTAATAATGCGGGAGGACCGCCCGGAGGCACTTTTGAGCAGTTTACGGACGAGGACTGGCAGAAAGCCTTCGAGTTGAATCTGTTAAGCTATATTCGGGTGATCCGTGAAGTGCTGCCTGATTTGAAGAAGGAAGGCGGCCGTATTATCAACCTGGCTTCTTCTTCCATAAAAATACCGATACCGGGATTAATTCTGTCCAACACGTTCCGCACGGGCATTGTAGGATTAACGAAAACGTTGGCCGAGGAGTTTGCACCTTATAATATCCTCATTAATACCGTTGCGCCTGGACGAATTGCCACCGACCGTGTGGCGTTCCTGGATGATTTGAAGGCCCAAAAAACCGGGAAAACCCGCGAGCAGGTGGAGGAACAGTCCAAGCAGCAAATCCCTCTCGGCCGATATGGTACGCCGGAGGAGTTTGCCAAAGTCGTTACCTTCCTTGCTTCGGATGCCAGCTCCTACGTTACGGGAAGCTCTATTCTCATCGATGGCGGCATGATCAAATCGATCTGACTTATTTCAACTAATTCATTCCAAGAGGTGTCATCCATGAAATCGATTCGAAACATTTATTGTGTGGGCCGGAATTACGCTTTACATGCTAAGGAATTGCAGAATGAAGTGCCCGCATCTCCATTTCTGTTTTCCAAGCCGACCCATGCGCTTGTAGAAGCGGACGGGAAGGAGGTTGTACTTCCAGGGGCTCGGGGATCGGTTCATTATGAAGTTGAACTGGTCATCCGGATCGGCAAGTCCTATGAAAAAGGCATCAAGGTCGACGATATTGTGGACGGCATGGCCGTAGGCATTGACTTTACTTTACGCGATGTTCAAAGCGAGCTGAAGAAAAAAAGCTATCCTTGGCTCTTGGCCAAAGGCTTTCCCAATTCGGCCGTTCTGAGTAAATTTATTGCGTTTCCGGGTGTAGAAAAATGTAAACAAACCGATTTTGCTCTCTTGAAGAACGGGGAGCAGGCTCAGCTTGGCAATATTCAGCATATGATTTTTGATTTGCAAACGCTCGTTGATTTTTCTGCGCTGCACTTTGGTCTCGGTGAAGGGGATATTATTTTTACTGGAACTCCGGAAGGCGTCGGGCCGATTTCAGACGGCGACCGGCTGGCCTTATTATGGGGAGAACAAACGCTCGGCGATTGTACGATTAAATTGTCTTAAAGCATGGGATTAACGATTCCCAAAAATGTAGATGAGGAGAAAGAAGCAAATGATTACAAAAGCGGAGCATGTAGCAATCATCGTTACCGATCTGGAAGCCTCGATCTCGTATTATGGAGATATGTTCGGCTATAAGCTGAGGTTAAAAGGAGAAAACCCTACTCGAAGAATGGGATTCCTGTATCACGACAATCAGCCGGGCTTTGAAATCGAGCTGATTCAAGACCGCGAGCCGCAAGGGGATTACTCCGCTAAGGGAATCGTCAATCATTTGGCTTTTACGGTGGACAATATCGAAGAAGCGATAGACTATTACCGCAAAAAAGGCATTCAATTCAACAGTGAACAACCCAATCCTGCTCCCGGCGGAGGAAAGACCATCTTCTTCTATGGACCGGACCGTGAGCTGCTTCAATTTGTTCAGCGAAACAAAGAAGCTCTAGTTGAAGGGTAGGGGCCTATGAGATTAGCTGCGATCTTGAGGCTGCTCGGGATATAGAGAATTATGATATAATATGGAAAGATCTGATTTCATTTTATTGGGGAGGTAATAAATATGGCAAATCATGCAGAAACCATGGTAAGGATTGTCCAAGCCGCGAATAATTTCAAGTCTTCTATTGTATTGAAGTACAATAACAAGTTTGTGGATGCCAAAAGCCTGCTCGGATTGTATACTACGCTTTCGGACTCCGGAGAACACGAGCTTCATGTTCATGGCCCGGATGAAGAAGAAGCGAAAGAAGCCATGCTGAAGGTGCTTGGAGAACATGGTTTAAGGGTTAAGCTTATTGAAGAGTAATCAAGTATGGACTCCTGTTGTGAAAGCCGATCAGTTGGTAGGACTGGCCGGCTTTTTTAAATGAAAGAGGTTAACGTATACAAAGATAGTTGATACCGGTTACATACAGTGGTTCAATATCATGGTTACATGAGGAGGGTATATGGATGAAAACCAATACTTCTTATGGGGATTCCGGCTTCAGTCATTTCATACGGATGGCTTTTCAGAGACATCTTGGTTACGATGAGCAAGATTTTGAAAAGCCAATCATTGGGATTTGCAATACGTTTAGTGAGATCAATCGTTGCCACAGTCACATCAAGCCTATGGTGGATGCCATTAAACAAGGAGTGATTATGGGCGGAGGGATCCCTCTGGAGTTCCCGACGATTTCCATAGGCGAAATGTTTACGAGTCCGACAACCATGCTTTATCGAAATTTGGTGGCCATGGATACCGAGGAGATGATCACGGCTCAGCCCATTGACGGTGTGGTATTAATCGGCGGATGCGATAAAATGACTCCCGCACAGCTGATGGGAGCCGCCAGTGCGAATAAACCTGCAATTATGTTTACCGGCGGACCGATGAACAATGGAGAGTATAATGGAAAAACGCTTGGTGCCTGCTCGGATTGCCGGTTCTTCTGGCAGGAGTATAAAGCCGGAACCGTCAACGAGGAGGAAATCCAAGAAATCAACGCGCAGCTTGCTCCGACAGCAGGACACTGCATGGTGATGGGATCGGCAAGCACCATGGCGGCCTGTTCCGAGGCGCTCGGAATGATGCTGCCGGGTGGCGCGGCGGCACCGGCTACGGTCAATGAGCGGATGAGACTTGCCAAGGAAACCGGTAAGGCGATTGTCCGGCTTGTTCAAGATCATATCCGTCCTTCGGATATCATGACGGAGAACGCATTTGACAATGCCATTCGAACACTGATGGCTGTCGGGGGCTCTTCCAATGCCGTTATTCATTTGGTTGCGATAGCAAGAAGGCTGGGTATCCAGCTTACTTTGGACCGGTTTGAGGAGCTGAGTCAAACCACGCCGGTTATCGCCAATTTAAGACCTGCGGGCGAATATCAGATGCAGGATTTGTATCATGCCGGCGGGGTTCCTGCCGTTTTAAAGGAATTATCCCCGCTTTTGCATATGGATGAACTGACCGTTACCGGACAAACGCTTAAGGATAATTTGAAAGGGGTCCAATGGAATCCTCATTATAGTCATATCATCACATCTCTGGAGTCACCGTTACATACCAAGGGTGGAATTACCGTACTGCGAGGAAATCTGGCCCCCGACGGAGCGGTCATGAAGCCGAAGGCGGTGATCAACAAGAAGCTTCTTAAGCATAAGGGTCAGGCTGTCGTCTTTACCTCCATTCAAGATATGGAAAACCGCGTTAATGCTGCTGATTTGGAAGTGACGGAGGATCATATTCTTGTGCTTCAAAATGCCGGACCGGTTGGCGCTCCGGGTATGCCGGAGGCCGGGATGATCCCTATCCCCCAGAAATTGCTTAAGCAGGGTGTCAGGGACATACTGAGGATCTCGGATTGCAGAATGAGCGGTACGGCCTTTGGTACGGTAGTTCTTCATATCGCGCCTGAGGCTGCGGTAGGCGGACCCATCGGATTAATTAAGAATGGAGATTGGATCGAACTGGATGCTGAACAAGGCTCTCTCGAGCTGCTTGTCTCAGATGAAGAGCTGCTCAGGAGAAGAGAAAGCTGGAGTCCGCCGCAATTTACCGATACGGGGTATAAGTGGTTGTACCGTCAGCACGTGCTTCAAGCGGATCAAGGCTGCGATTTTGATTTTTCTCTTCCCAAGGAAAAGGAGAGACAAAGACTCTGAACTCGCGGTCATTCATCCATCAACGGACTTGAAAACGCTTTAAAGGCTTGGTATAAATAAATTAAAACGTTTAAAAAATAAAGGAGCGTGCCCTATGATTTTTTCATTGGAAAACCATCATCCCGACCTTGATCCCAGTGCTTATATAGCCCCGGGGGCGATGGTGATCGGAGATATCAAGATAGGTAAAGAGTCAAGCGTATGGTTTAATGCGGTGCTAAGGGGAGATAATGCCCCTATTGTTATTGGAGACAGATCCAATATTCAGGATGGAAGCATTCTGCATGTTGACCCCAATGTCCCCCTTACCGTAGGCAATGAGGTTACCGTAGGTCATCATGTTATCCTGCATGGATGTACGATCAAAGATGGCGCATTGGTTGGCATGGGTTCGACGATTATGAACCATGCGGTGATCGGAGAACAAACCTTGATTGCGGCCAATACCTTGATTACGCAAGGTAAAGTCATTCCCCCGAGAAGCCTGGTGATGGGCAACCCGGGGAAAGTCGTAAGGGAACTGTCGGAACAGGAGTGGGAATCATTACAGTCTTCTGCAGAACACTATGTCGCGCAAGGCAGGAGATATCTGGCTGCGCATATTCACACTACAACATAAATTGAGTGCAAAAATAGATTCAAATGGAATTAATATCCTGCATATCAGCACCTGAATCGACTGCCGGAGCGTTCTCCAGCGGTTTTTCTTTTGAATTCCGCTTATTTTTTAAAAAAAATTGAAACTTATTCCGAAATTTATCGTATTATATAGTTTGGGTTGATTTTTTTTCTAATGATAAGAAGAAAGAGGGATCATTATTTCAAGCTTACAGCACGAGGGACACGACAACAGTTGGCGGCAAGATATTGCACCTTACGAAAGACCGCATATGACATACAGTGTGTGGCAGATCATCAATACGCTGGGGCCGTTTTTTCTTCTTTGGTATCTCGCTTATTGGAGTCTATCGATTTCTTATTGGCTTACGCTTGCAGCGACCGTGGTTGCCGGAGGGTTTTTGGTCCGGATTTTCATCATTTTTCACGATTGCTGCCATAAATCCTTCTTTAAAAACCGGATGGCCAACGAAATGGTAGGAACCATAACAGGGATTCTGACCTGCTGCCCCTATTATCAATGGAGACATACGCACACGGTACATCATGCGACCAGCGGCAACCTGAGTAAGCGTGGAACGGGAGATATTTGGACGCTGACGGTGGAAGAGTATTTGTCCTCATCGTGGCTGAAGCGGCTAATCTATCGACTTTACCGGAATCCTCTCTTTATGTTCGGCATCGGGCCGATCTATATTTTCCTTATTGATTATCGCTTTAACCGCAAGCGCGCCGGTATAAGGGAACGGATCAATACGTATATCACGAACCTTAGTATTGCAGGGATCGCAGGCTTGCTTTGCTGGACCATAGGCTGGAAGGAATTTCTCCTGATCCAAGGCCCGATTTTTCTTGTTTCGGGTTTAGCCGGAATCTGGCTCTTCTATGTTCAGCATCAGTTTGAGGAAGCATACTATGAAACCGAGGAAAATTGGGATTACGTAAAAGCAGCCCTGCAGGGCAGCTCATTCTACAAGCTTCCCAAAGTTCTGCACTGGATTACCGGGAATATCGGGTTTCATCACATTCACCATCTGAGTCCGCGGGTGCCTAACTACTACCTGGAGCGGGCTCATCATTCGAACAGCAGATTACAGGATGTACAAACGATTACTTTGCGAACGAGCTTGCAGTCCCTTCGCTTTCGGATCTGGGACGAGCACAGCAAGAAATTCGTCGGATTCAAGGATATCAAAGGGTTAACGGCCCAGCGGCAAAGTATAGTAGTGAATAAAGCGGAAGTATAGAGTTGCAGATAACAATTAGAGGCATTCGCCATGGAATGCCTCTTTTTCTTATGGCGTATCTCACCATGATTTGCGAGTTGACAACTATATTGTTTATCTATAAACTGTTCATGAATGAACTGTCTATGAATGAATGATAAGCGGGGCATGCCTATGAATTCTTCGGATGAGCTGGTTAAACTTGCGGGCGAAGTACTGCAATCTTACTGGAGCATCAATAAAGCAGCGGTTAAGCTTTCGCAAAAAAATGCCGCTACTATGGGGATCACGGTGCAGCAAATGGCCATACTCCATACTCTGGTTTCGACACCCCGTATTTCCTTGAAAGAATTGACGGAACGGCTGATGTCTTCCAAAAGTACAATGAGTGTAAACATCGATGCTCTTGTTCATTCGGGTCTGGTTGAGCGCGAGATTCGGGAAGACAACAGGAGAGAGGTCAAATTGACCGTAACGGCCAAAGGTAAGGAAATATCCCAAAAATCAATACAAAATGCCAATTCTTATAAAGCTATGGCGAAGGTGCTCAAGCAAATGAGTCATAAAGATATTGAGGAATTGCTGCGATTGAACGGTCAGATCCTCAACCACTTAGAGAAGTGCGATTAACATGTGGTACTATTGGAATGAGAGTCTAGCTCGGTCCCATAAGAATAATGGCCAAGCTCTCTTTGTATGAATAAAAAAGATTTGGGACAATACAATCATGTGATGAGCCGTTTGGCCGCTGGAGCAAGAGAAGGCTGAAATTTAACGTTTTGAAAAGAGGGCAGCGAATGAATAAAGCATCCATATATGGATTGACATTGGATCAACTGACAGCATGGCTTATGGAGCACGGGCATACTAAGTTTCGCGCGGCGCAAGTGTGGGATTGGCTTTACCGGAAGCGGGTAACGGACTTCTCGGAAATGGCGGATGTCAATAAAGAATGTATCCAGCTATTAGCGGACCATTTTGTCATCCAAACCTTAACTGAACACATCAGACAGGAATCAGCGGATGGTACGATCAAATTCTTGTTCAAGCTAACTGACGGCAACCTGATTGAAACGGTAATGATGAGACATAAATTCGGATTGTCGGTTTGCGTCACCACCCAAGTAGGCTGCAACATCGGATGCAGCTTTTGTGCAAGCGGGCTGTTGGCCAAAAGCCGCGATCTCACGGGCGGCGAAATTGTCGAACAGATTATGAAGGTACAGCTTCATCTGGATCAAGTGAAAAAGGATGAACGGGTGAGCCACGTGGTGGTGATGGGTATTGGCGAACCGTTTGATAATTTTAAGAACCTGGTGGATTTCCTGACCGTAATTAAAGATCACAAGGGACTGGCCATCGGCCCGAGACATATCACCGTATCGACCAGCGGTCTTGCCGATAAGATTGTCGAATTTACCGACGCCCGGCTGCAGGTGAACCTGGCGATCTCGCTGCATGCGCCAAACAACGAGCTTCGGACAAGGATCATGAAAATCAATCGCGCCATTCCGATTGAACAATTATTGCAGTCCATTGATTATTATCTGGAAAGAACGAAACGGCGGATTACTTTGGAATATATCCTGCTGAAAGATGTAAACGACCGGATGGAGCATGCGATGGAGCTGGCTGACCTGATCGCCGATCGCCGGCCGCTTGTCAATGTGAATTTAATTCCATACAATCCGGTGGATGAACACAGCCAATATCAGAGAAGCGAGAAGGAATCCATACGGGTGTTTTACGATACATTGAAAAAGCAGGGCATCAGCTGCAGTGTCCGGCTTGAGCATGGAACCGATATCGATGCCGCTTGCGGACAGTTAAGGAGCAAACAAATCAAAGCAGTGTAAAATCATATTGGTAGTGCACATGCGTATCCATGCGGGTACGCATTTTTCGTATGCAAATAAAACGAAATCATAGAGGGGGCATTTAGCTTAATTTTGTATAATTTCCAAATGTATTATTCAAAATATAGGGGTGGCTGATGTAAGGAGGTTCCAATGGATCAATTTCGTCGTTTGCTCGGTATTGATTATACAAAAGGCAGGAGCTTTGAAACCTGTAACGCCAATCCATCTGAACTGCCAAAGGCTGCTGATATCCAAAAGGAATTTGAGAACTGCGAGGATCTTGTAACCAGAACATTTCCCCACTTAAACCTGACTTTGTTTTACTTCGATCATCTTGTAAACAAGAACGAGTTAAACCGGGAGGTCATAAACCTGCTGGAAAATGCTTCACCAGACGATTTACCGCAAATATTCCAGCAATCTCAATTTAAGGTTCCCGAAAACAAGAGCGAAACCGTTGAAAACGTGTTAAACGGGTCCGCAGCCATTTTTCATAAGAACCATACCTATACCGTGAACGTATACGGTCCCGACTCCAGATCCATTGAACAATCGGAAACGGAATCGGTGATTACAGGTCCGCATGATGCATTAAACGAGAACGTCGCAACCAATTTGTCGCTCATACGCAGAAGAGTAAGAAGCTCTAAATTAAAAACCATCAAGCTTTCTGTCGGAGAAGTGACCAAGACTACGATTTACCTTCTGTATATTCAGGATATCGCTAATGATGACCTGGTGCAAAGATTGGTAAACAAAGTAAGGAACATCGAAATTGACGGAATATTCGAAGGAAATATGCTCGTTCAATTGATCGATGAGCAGCCGAACTCTGTCTTTCCGCAGTTCATTACCACGGAGCGAACCGATGTGGTTTCTTCCAAATTGATTGCAGGTAAAATTGTGGGGCTGGTTGACGGAAGCCCTTCTGCCTTTTGCGCACCCACCAGCTTCTTTGAATTTTTTTCCTCACCGGACGATTATTATCAACGATGGCTGTTGGGAACCGGACTAAGGCTGCTCCGATTCATTGCCTTTATGATTACCGTTACCTTTACGGCATTCTATGTTTCAGTAACGACCTATCATTATGAAATGATTCCGCAAGCCTTATTGTTGAATTTGGCGGAGTCACGGAGCAAAGTTCCGTTTCCTCCCATTTATGAAGCGCTGCTGATGGAGATCACTATAGAGCTTTTGCGCGAAGCGGGTGCCAGATTGCCTTCCAAAATCGGACAAACGATCGGCATTGTAGGCGGTATCGTGATCGGACAAGCGGCCGTTCAAGCTGGATTAACGAGCAATATATTAATTATAGCGGTTGCCTCATCAGCGATAGCTTCTTTTGTGATTCCCAGTTACATTATGAGCGCCTCCATTCGCTTAATCCGGTTCGGACTTATCCTTTCAGCCGGTATTTTCGGGAATTTGGGGCTGTTATTCGGAATCGGCTTGATCGTCATTCATTTATCCGGATTGACCAATTTAGGCACCTCTTACCTTACTCCGATTGCTCCAATGAATTTAAACGACTGGAAGGATACCTTCATTCGTATGCCATTTTGGTCGCTTCGCCAAAGACCGTCTCAAGCTAAAGCGCAGAACAAACAAAGAATGAAATAGACAGGTCGGATGGGGGGATTCGTATGCGCGAAAAAATTAATCCGTATCACATTGGACTGCTCATGTATCTGGTGCAGTCCGGTGTAATCATGTTCAGCCTCCCCCGGTTAACCGCTGAACATTTTGGAACAAACGGCTGGATCTCCATTCTTTTTGCTTCCATGCTGGTTTGTATGAATGTTGGGCTATTTTACATCGTGCATCGTTTGGGTCAAGGGCAATCCGTATTCGATATTATGGAATCGTCTGTGCCCAAATTCGTTCTTGCCCCTTTTTATTTTGTCATCGCAAGTGTATGGTCCATTTCCGGTTGTCTGATTGGAAAACAATACATTTTAATGTTTCAAATGCTTTCGTTTCAAACCACGCCACCTTTAATTTTAAAAATTTTTTATGATGTGCTGGTAGTTTCCTTGTTGATCAAAGGGATATACAATATCGTGAAAGCTTCTACGGTTTTCTTCTATTTGACCGTATGGATGCCCTTGCTGCTGCTTTATCATTTTAGAGAATTCGAGCTGGCCAGATTTACCCCCTTTTTGTTCCAGGAGGGAACGAACATGGCTCACGGGATGCTGCAGATATTCGGATCGCTGCTGGGCTATGAGATAGGGTTATATTTAATTCCCTACGTCGAACGTAACTCTAAATTTCTTCGCGCCGTGCTTTTGGGCAACCTGTACACCAGCTTCATTTATATCTTCATATGTATCATCAGCTTCGGTTTCTTTGGGTTCAGACTTTTATTGAACATCATGTTCCCTTTACTTGATCTCTTGGCTTATATCGAACTCCCATTCGTTGAACGAATAGAAAACCTATTGTTTGTTTTCTTTATCTTCAAAATGTTTATCACGACTGTCATCTATTATTGGATCGCCCAGATTTACCTTGAAAGATTATTTGTTAAAGCGCCTCCGAAGCTCCTGTCATTTTTGATAACCATCGTTACATTCTTTATTTCCGCTATACCCGACATCCTCAGTAAAGTGATGGACTGGCTGGCATATTTAGTTTTGATGCAAATCTTTTTCAATGTTTTGATTCCCGGTTTTTTGATTGTTCTGCTCGTGATGAGAAGGCCTCAAGGGGTACAATGATATGTTTAGATCTCTATACCTGATTTGGACGCTCCTGTTTCTTTTGTTGTCCGTCGGTTGTTCTACAGATAAAAGACAGCTCGAAAAGCTGGGGCTGATCAATTCCATCAGTTACGATTTATTAGCGGATGAGAAAGGAAATAAGAATCTGCTCGTATCGGTCAGTATACCGATTTCCAAGAGTGCTGCTGCAAAGAATAGAGAGTTTTTAACTGCCGTATCCGCATCAAGTAAAGAGGCTAGAGGTATTTTAGCAAGGCAAACGAGCAAAATGCTGGTCAATGGTCAGCTTAGAAATATTCTTTTTGGCAAAGAAATCGCCAAGCAGGGACTTGGGCGGCACGTGGATACGCTCGTACGGGACCCGTCGATCGGACCAAGGGTCAGAGTGATTATAGTGGAAGGAAGTGCATCCAATTTATTGAAATCGGATTTTTCCGATGAACCGGAAACCGGGAAATATATCTACAGGCTTTTGTCAAAAGAAGAGATGAATAAAACGATTCCGGAGGTTAGTATGTATCACTTTATCCGGGATTTGTATGATGATGGCATTGATCCTGTGGCTCCCATCCTAAAGCTGAATCGGGACAAGCATTTGGCCATTGAAGGCCTTGGATTATTCGACCAGGATCGTTACAAAACCAAGATTTCGTCACAAGACACATTAATTTTTTCTTGTTTGCGTGGAGATTTGAGACAAGGGGAAATCAATTTAAAATTAAAAAATAAAAACCGCTCGGAAGCTGTAACACTCGGCTCCATAAAGAATCGTCGGAAAATACAGGTGCTTCCAAAGGATGAAAGCAATACATTCCATGTGCTGTTCGACCTTCATGTCCAAGGCTCCTTACTGGAGTATACGGGGAAGCTGCGTTTAGGTAACAATCAAAACCGCAAAGAATTGGAAAGTGAGATATCCAAATATATAAAAAAGAGAGCAGAATTCTTGATTGATCAAATGCAAAAAAACAAAGTGGATAGCCTTGGCATCGGTCAGCATGTTAGAAACAGCATGAAGTATGAGGATTGGAAGAACATGAAGTGGAAAGAAGTTTACCCTTCCATTCAGATCCAATGTAATGTAAAAGTGGAAATCAAGGATTATGGTAAATTTCAATGATATGTTCAAAAGGAGGCCGATCTTCAATCACAGCCGGTGATAGCTTGCTAATGTACCTTTGAGGCAGCCGCGGGAGCATTATGTTACAATAGGCTGTAGACCACGATGAGGAGATGGCGCCCCATGAGCGAGCAAATCAACGAGAAAGAGCTTGTACAATACATAGCCGGCAAAACCAATGCCGACTCGAAAGCCATCATGCTTGTATTAAAGCATGAACAAAAATATATCAACAGCGCGAAGGAGAATGCCAAAGGAGAGGTGGAAATAGACAGCGACGAGCTTGTCGATTACGTGATGAGCCGGTCCGATATCCATTTGGACGAGCTGGCCGTTGAAGCGATTTTGGATGCGGAGATGGACTACCTGATGGACAAAGGTCTGGCAGGCTATGGGGATTAGTGGTAAAGAAGGCAGGAAGTAACTCCCATACAGGATAAGAGCCGGTTCCCGATGAGTATGGTAAGGGAACCGGCTCTTTCTGTGTCTATGTATATACCTGCTTCATAAAATCTTTTAGCTCAGCGATGCTGCGGGGCGGAGTGCTCTTTGCACGTATATGCCCGGGCAGACTCGACCAAACCTGCAGCAGCAAAGGAGGCTCCAGACCGAGCGACCGGATCAAGTCTTCCTGTTGAAACACCTCGTAAGGTGTGCCTTCCAGAAAACATTTCCCATGATCGATCACCAGGATCCAATCCGCCCAGGTGTAAGCCAAATTCATATCGTGCGTGGCCATGACA
Organism: Paenibacillus sp. F024; assembly: GCF_057814255.1. Taxonomy (NCBI): domain Bacteria; kingdom Bacillati; phylum Bacillota; class Bacilli; order Caryophanales; family Paenibacillaceae; genus Paenibacillus; species Paenibacillus sp. F024. The sequence goes on along the minus strand of NZ_JBVASZ010000026.1, from coordinate 33,510 downwards.
ACGGTAGTTCCTTGATCATGAATGCGGTCCAATTCTTCCACTAACCGCTGCTCGGATAAGCGGTCCAAGTAAGCGGTAGGTTCATCCAGCAGCAGCAGCTCGGGCTCGAGAACCATCACTCCGGCCAGGGCGACACGTTTTTTTTGACCTAGGCTTAAGTGATGAATGGGTGTATTCGCCAAATGTTTCAGACCCATGGACGCAAGGATATGTTCGGTACGCTGAAGGATGTCATGCTCGGATATCCCGGCATTGCGCAGACCATAGGAAATATCCTCATATGGCGTACTCAGAATCAACTGGTGTTCCGGGTCTTGGAACACCAGTCCAGCTTGCTGCCGCAGCTTTTTGAGATCAGCTGCGCGATAGGACATGGGCGTACCCTTCCACTTTATCTCTCCGGCAGCTGGTCGGTGTATGCCGACCGCATGCAGGAACAAAGTGGATTTGCCCGACCCGTTATGGCCGCAAATGGCGGTTTTTTTGCCTTCCGGCAAGCTTATGGTCAAGCCCTGAAGAGCCTCGGCTTGAGTTCCCGGGTAGCTGTAATGTACTGCGTGAGCTTCTATAATGGATTTCATATCGTTTCCCCCCAGCGAAGCCAGAGCTCAAAAAGTAATAAAAAAGTCACTCCGATGTAACTTTCCAAAGTATAACGAAAGGGCATGGAAGCCGCTTGAACCGGTGCCAATTGAATCTCATCGATAAATCCTCTAGCCACTAAGCCCTGCGAAAGCACCTTGTACCTCTGCATCGTTTTGCCGAACAACCGAACGATCAGGATGGCCGTATCGTTAAGCCTGCGGTAGAAGCCGGTCTGACCGCCCCGGGCTTTCTGAGCCGTATATATCTGCTGGGCCGTATCCGAAAGCACAAAGAGAAAACGGTACATGATCAGCATCAACTCCAGTACCAGAGAGGGAACGCGCCATGCTCTCATCACCTGAAACAGATCGGACATGGGCGTCGTTAACATAACAAAGGTCAGGCAGGACAAGCAGGCGATGATCCGAATCAGCAGGCTGCCGGCTTGGTACATGCCTGCTTCCGTAACATAGGCCGTCCACTGGGCAATCGTAAAGAGGACCCTCCCATCGGGCGAGACCGGGCCGGTGGAGGTAAGCTCAATGATAATGGCCGGCAGACTGGCTGCATAAAACAGGCAGGAGGCCGCGATCAGCAGGCTGTACACTTTGACAGGTATCCGGGCATACAGGGCAGTCCATATGAACATCCAGGCGATGATCAGCAATTGGATGATGGGATGAGATAAATAAGACAGTACCATCAGCACGGCCGCGAATCCGCATTTCCACCTCGGAGAAACGGAGCGCAGTTTGTTGGTGTAAGAGAGCGTATCGATCAGCTTGATCATGGAGTTTTGGTTTTGGAAGCCCTACCCTTGAACCATCCGATGGCAAAGCCGATAAAACCGGCGCCAATGGCTGCCTGCAGGGCAAACAGCATGCTTTCGGTCTCTGCCGGAGGCTCCATCAGCGGAGAAAACCAGGGTTGATACTCCGGCTGAATCTCGGTAATCATTTCTTCAGCGGCGCCGTCCGCACCGCCAAATTCTCCGTTGACGAACAGGAGCGGAAGAACAGCCAACAAGACAACGGCAATCAGGATGAGAAGGTTCATTGTGCGATGGTTCATTAGATTAGACTCCTTTCATTTTACGCTGCAGCATCGATAATTCCTCAGAGCTATTGGCCTTAAGCCAGTTCCATATCAATATGGTAAGCAGACCTTCACTGATGGCCAAAGGGATTTGAGTTATGGCAAAGATGCCTCCGAATTTAGCGAAAGAAGCGAGAACGCCGCCGCTATCCGCCGGGAACGCCAAGGCTAGTTGAATCGAAGTGACGACATAGGTAGACAGGTTAGCCAGAGCGGCCGCCGTAAAAATGGACAGCTTTTGTTTTCCCGTAGATATCATCATCCACCGGTAAGCGGCAAAACCGACCATAGGGCCGGCGACAGCCATGGAGAAGGCATTGGCGCCAAGGGTAGTCAACCCGCCATGGGCCAGCAGCAGCGCTTGAAACAGCAGGACAATGGAGCCTAGCACGCTCATGGGCAGCGGGCCGAACATGACCGCGCCGAGGCCTGTCCCGGTCGGATGCGAGCTGCTTCCCGTTACGGACGGAATTTTGAGCGCCGACAAGACGAGGATGAAGGCTCCGGCCACGCCGAGTAAAATTTTCAATTCCGGCGTTTCCCTTGTAATTCTCATTAAAGCCCGGAGTCCGAGAATGAAGAACGGGATAAATACAGCCCACCAGAAGATGGCCCATCCGAACGGGAGAAAGCCCTCCATAATATGCATGGCATAGGCGGACTGCGGGTCATTGATACTCAGGTAAAGGGTAAAGCCCAGGACTAACAGCAGCGTGCTTATGACTTTTTTGGACAACATGTTCACATTTCCTCCCTAGTATATGATCATAAAACTCAAAAAACCAATCCTGCCGGATTGGTTAGGGGTACGAAATAATAGACGACAAGATCGGCTGTCCTTCGTGATCGTCGCTTCATCGTTCGTACACCACTCCTTTCCTCGAAGGCGTTCGGGTGCATAAATCAGGTAGGTCTCCTGGCTATCGGATCGACATCTTCTCCCGTCTTCCCCGATGGAGCATCGAGTGACATGCTGAGAGAAACTCCCCGAATACAGTGGCGGGACCGCTCGGGATTTGCACCCGATTCCCTGTTACCCTTTGTCAGTACAAAGGCACCTGATCTATTAAGTATGCAGTTGGTTTGTGGTAATCCATGCTACAAATTCGCTATCGATCGATAAATTCCTCTATGTAACACAAATTTATTGAACTATAACACGAATTAGAGTGTTTGTCTATCGAAATCCTCCATTCATTCACTGTTCCTTTTACGAAACGCGGAGGATGAATGCTGCAAAAAGGACGCGGACTACAATTAAGAAATTGTTTAGCATCTGTTTAACTTTTGTTTATATTCGCCCTATATACTTAATGAAGGGTACTAGAAGAAAATAGTACTATTCAGCAAGTGAAAACCCTTTAAAATATGGAATAAGTAAGAAAAGTTAGGGATGATCTGATGATGGATAAAAAGGATCGCATATCTTTCTTAAGAAAGCACGAAATGGATTGTTACAGCATCTGTTATTATTTATTGCAATGTGAAAAGCTGGCCGGCGAGGCGGCAAAAAGAGCACTCTACAATTTGAGCAGATGCGAAACATTTTTTGTTGAGAATTCCTCAACCGTAAGAGACCTGCTGCGCAAAGAGGCGATCAAATCGGCCCTGCAAATGAAAAAAGAGCATAAGGATCTGATGCCGCTGCTGTAAGTGAGCGGTTTTTTGCTTGATAAGGCCTCTTGGCCGAACGAGAATCAACCTGAGACTCAGGGAGAAACAGCAGGAAGGAGGTAAAAAAGCGGGCATATTCTCTTAGCTCTGCCGTAAACTTTGCAGCTGCCATCGTTGTTTTGTTCCTCATAATGACTATGATTATATTTCTGACCATGCCGCTGTCTTTAGGCGGAGTCTCCTCTTTACTATGGATATGCTCGGGATTTAGTTTATCATTTAGCATCCCCTTTGCTCTGAATAAGGGAGATACACATTACATTTGCTTTAGTGACCGATTTCTTATACCTGGAAAGAAGGGATGAAATGACTCGTACATTAGATGAACTTAGAAAAGACCTCATACAGTCTTCTCAGCGCGGATATCCGATTCTGATCTCAGGCGCTGTCTTTATGCTTTTTCTTACTTTGGCACCGGCATTATTTCCGGCTGAAACGGTGCGCCTGATTTGGATCATTGGCTTGGGCTCCATTTTTCCGCTGGGGCTATGGATTGCCAGAATTTTGGGAGTAACGATAATGACTAAAGACAATCCGTTAGGAACCTTGGGCGGTTTGATGGCCGGAGTGCAGGGCTTTTATATTCCGGTGTTTATCGTGATTTTTCAAGTCGCACCGGAATGGATCCCCCTCGCGGTAGGACTTCTGGGCGGATCGCATTTTCTTGTTTATGTATGGATTTACAACAGCAAGGCGTATCTGTTTTTAACGATTGGCACGACCGTATCGGCTTTAATTCTAGGCAGCGCTTTCTTATCTCAAGCCTACACCCTGGTTCCTCTTGTTCTTTTTCTGGTGTATAGCATGACCGTAATTTGGCTGCTGCGTGAAAACAAAAACGACCTGGAAAGGGAAAGTTAAACCATGAGAAGCTGGTTTGGAGAGCTTTATCGTCATGATCGTTGTTTGACGGTATTGGGCGTAAGTCACATTTTTCTCTCTGTTCTGTTTGTGCTGTTGGCACTGGTCGACTCCCGTACTCTCCTTGGGCTCAATGTTTGGATAAAGCCGGCAAAGTTTGCCTTATCTATCGTTGTATATTCGTTGACCTTTGCTTATATCATGCGTTATGTCCGTAATCGCGTGATTCAAAAGCTGGTGTCGTATACGACTTCCACCGGGTTTATCATCGATATCGGTATGATTAGCTTCCAAGCGGCTCAAGGCAAGAGGTCGCACTTTAATCTGGAGACGCCGCTGGATGCCGCACTATACTCGATGATGGGGATTACGATTGGGATCGTGACGATTGCGGCCATCATCCTTTGGGTATATCTCCTCCTTGCCCGGCTGGAGCTGTCCCCGCATCTGGCCGCAGCCTTGCGATTCGGGCTGCTGATTTCGATCGTCGGGTCGGTGATCGGGGGATACATGGCGGGCAATAATCGGCATTCGGTTGGGGCGCTGACGGCGGTGAAGGATTGTTTTTTCTGAACTGGAGCATACTTTTCGGAGATTTGCGCGTTCCTCATTTTTTCGGACTTCATGCCCTGCAGTTGATCCCGTTGACCACGTATGTTTTGACTATGCGGGTTGAAAGCCAGTCACGAAAGCAGCTGATTTCTTAGCTCGTCTCTTTTGCCTATTTGGGAATTCATCCAACCCGCCAAATAGGCCAGGCCGCCCAGCAGCCGCTCCGGCGGAACCCCCGTACTGCGCAGCGCGGCAAGCGTTAGCGCGTTATCGCGCTTGGACAGACGTTTGCCGCTTGCATCGACCAGCAGGGGAACGTGGGCAAATTCCGGAGCTTGAAGTCCAAGCGTTTCATAAAGCGCCAGCTGCCTTGGCGTCGAATCCAGCAGATCGGCCCCGCGCAGCACGTCCGAGATGCCCATGGCGGCATCGTCGACCGTAACCGCGAGCTGGTAGCTGAACATGCCGTCGGCGCGCTTGACGACAAAGTCGCTCAGAGCTTCGCCTGCGAACGTTTGCAGTCCGGCCAGCGCGTCGTGGAATGTCAGCGGATGCGGCGGCATGATGAACCGCAGGGCAGGTGTCTTTTTCGCAGCTCTGGCCTGCCGCTCCTCGGCTGTGAGCGAACGGCATAAGCCGGGATAGGCAGCGCCTTCGGCCGCCAGCCCGTGAGGGGCGCTGCCGACCGATGCCAGCTCAGCTCGGCTGCAATAGCACGGATACAGCCTTCCGGCTTGCTGGAGCCGGTCCAGCGCTTCCTCGTAAAGCGATTCACGGCGGCTTTGCTCATAAGGCGCGCAGAAACCGCCAGTGCGCGGCCCTTCATCCCAGTCGATGCCCAGCCAAAGCAGATCTTCCTGCAGCTGCTCGGTATAGGCGGGACGGGAACGGGCTTTATCGATGTCCTCAATGCGCAGTATGAATTCACCGCCGGCTTGGCGCATGTGCAGCCATGCGGCAAGGGCGGTGAATGCATTGCCGATATGAAGCAGTCCGGATGGAGTTGGTGCGAAACGTCCTCGGCGGGTCATACGCTCACGCTCCTTGAAGAATACAAAAAAGAGCAGACATGTCGCTCTGCTCGGTGTTCTTAAGGTTATGTAAGATCGTTCTCATCCCTCACAGGATGTAAATCATGGCGGAGCCGACGGGATTCGAACCCGCGGTCTCCTGCGTGACAGGCAGGCATGTTAGGCCTCTACACCACGGCTCCACACATTCATCATTATGTGTCGTGTTTCAGACACAAGTAGTATAATAACATGATTGGATACGATCTGACAAGCCCTTTGTAGACCCGATCATTTTTTCGCGTCGTTACGTTCCGCATGAATCGTCACACAAGCTGTAGGAGGACGCTTGCACTAGGTGGCTTAACGGTTGGCTGCAGCCCCGGAATGCCGCGTCCTCCTACAGCGTATTTCATTTTAGATCCAATCCGTTTCGGGCTTCGTTTCTGCCCTTAATCATGGACAGTAAAAAGGCTGCAAAAGCCATAAAGATTCCGATCAGGAGCAGCGATTGGGTCCCGGAATACAAAGCCTCCATTCCTTGTCCATGCCCGCTGTGCCCGCTGTGTTGGTCCAGCGCAAAGCTCATCACCACGGCGGCAATTCCCGATGACATGGCATGCCCCATCTGCCGGGTCGTTTCCAGCATACCGGAGGAGAAGCCTCGGTATTTGTCCTCCAGCTGATCCATAATCACATGGTTATTGATAGACCAGTAATTCCCCATGCCCAAACCGATTAAACAGCCGAGCAGCATATATCCCGCAATTCCTACTTGATCCACCATAAAATAGTATAATATAAAGCCCATGGTCACTATGCCCATACCGGCCGGACGAAGCCAGTAATATTTTTTGCGATGGTACAGATAGTTGCTCAGCGGGGGAAGTGCCGCGTTCATAATTTCTACCGACAGGTAAACCAGAGCCGTATACAAAGGCACCAGCCGGAGTCCTTCCTCGACGAGAAAAGGAACAAAAAAGACGACGGAAATCATGACAAAATGCAGAATAAAATTCGAAACGACAGACGCCGTAAAGGCAATATTGCGGAATTGGCTGAAATACACCATAGGATGTTTCGCGCGTTTTTCCACGATAACAAACAAGATCAAACAGAGAAGGGAGAGCAGAAGCAAGTCCCATTTGATCAGGGAGGGGGACTCCGTCAACACGATCTCTCCGCCGTGGCCGGCATGATCGTTAGGTCCCGTACTGAAGGAGAACGTAACCAATACAAGAAACAGATACAACAGGATGCCGCCGGGAATGTCAATTTGTTTCCAGTTTCGTTGGGTTTCCTTTTGTGGATCGTTTTTAATGAGAAAAAAGCTTAGGACTGAAATGGGGATGCAAATCAGAAAAAGCCATCGCCAGCTAATGAATTGGATCAGCATAGAACCGATGATGATGCCCAGAAAGCTTCCCAGTGCCGCAGCCGAAGTCAGATAACCGATGGTCTTCGCACGATTCTCCTCTGTAGAAGATTTATGTACGATCGCCATGCTGTTTCCCGAAAACAGGGCCGCACCCAGCCCCTGAACCGCACGGCATATGATCAGCTGGGTATAGTCGGTAACCAGTCCGGCAAACAGGGATGAAATGCCGAAAATCACAATACCTAATTTGAAAATCCGCTGATGGGAAAATTGATCCCCCAATCTGCCGGCAATCAATAAAAAGCTGGTAAGCGACAATAAATATGTCGTCATGATCCATCCGGATGCACCCACGCCGATTCCCATTTCATGGCGCAGAGTAGGCAGCATGGCATTCACAGGTACTAGTGCCAGCTGTACCATAAAATACCCCAAAGCTACCCCCCAGATGGTTCGGATTCGTTGATCCTGAAAACCTGCAGCAGACATTGTTCACCGGCCCCCTTAGAGCAATCGCGTCTCATTCAATAAGTTTTGTTCCAATTGTAGGTTCCACTCCACATGCTCCAGCATCAAACGCCTTGCCAAATCAGAATCCCTTTGACCGACGGCTTTTGCAATACTTAAAAGCTCTTCAGCCGCTCTGCTTCTCAAATCTGGCTCATCCAATTCGGTTAAGGCCAGTGACGCATCAAATAGCGCACCGTAGATTCCGTACATGATGGCGATCCGGATGGAGTTTTGTGAGGCATTGGCTACGTTTTGGTGAAAATTCACGTCCAATTCAACGAGTTCAGCCCAAGTAGATGTCTCGATGAGCGCAGCGTATTTTTCAGCTATGTCCATCAATTCCCGGACTTGCTCGGGCGTTGCTTTTTGGGCCGCCCAATAAGCCGTCTCCGCTTCAAAATTTCCACGGAACTCCACAAGATCAGAAAATGAAGCATCGTGAAATCGAATAAGCGCCTCGATAGATTTAGCCACCTTTGCGGGCTTGGGGGAAGTGACAAACACGCCTCCCTGAACTCCGCGAACGACCTCGACGATCCCGGCTCCCTCCAAAAGCCGCAGCGCCTCTCTTAAAGTGGCTCTGCTGACATGAAATGTGTTGGAAAGCTCCCGTTCATTGGGCAGGCGGTCTCCCGGTTTAAGTAACCCTCCTGTAATCGCTTGCTGAATTTGCTGCGCAATTTCCTCAAACCCTCGGGCAGGACGCACGGCATTAAAAATAGGGTCCAATCCCCTCTGACCTTTGTCCTCCAATGGCTTTATCACCCTCTCTAATGTAAAATGTCTAATGGTCTAACCTTTTACGATTTTATACTACCACTTTTTGGATTTCACCGTCAATTTGAAATTTTTATAAATGTACCGTGGCGTACCGAATGAGAATTTTCGTACATTGGACGGCAGAGAAGAAACGTTTCTTGAGGACATCTTTCCGGAGCTGAGGGGTGGGGGGGAGAAATGATGATGTTGCGGTAAAAGGTCTCCCGTATTTAAAACAAGCGGTTGGAATAGCAGGGGATTTTACCCATCTTTGTTATGTAAATCGGGAATAGAAACTTAATACACCCATGTTTGTGCTTCGGCACCGCGACAAACATGGGTGTATGGTCCCGGGATTGTGCCCGCGACCGCCAATCTGCCTCTACTCGTCCTCCACGACCAATACTCGTTTTCCCATACGCTTGAGCAGGATGGGACCGAGCACCCATAGCAAGGCTAACACCAGAAGCAGGAGAGAGAGGGGGCGGGAGAACAGGATGGAATAGGAGCCATTACTCATAATTAGGGCTTGTCTCAAGGACTGTTCCATCAAAGGCCCGAGTACAATACCCAGAATCATCGGAGCGCCGGGGTAATCGTATTTTTTCATATAATAACCCGCTACCCCAAACCCCAGCATGAGGTACAAGTGAAAAATGTTGCCTGTCACTCCGTAGACGCCGACGACAGAGATGACGACGATGATCGGCAGCAAATATTTTTGCGGGATATCGATAATCTTTGCGAACATCCCGACCAAAGGCAGGTTCAGTATAATAAGCATGATGTTGCCGATGTACATACTCGCTATCAAGCCCCAAGCCACATCAATGTTTTTTTCGAATAGAAGCGGTCCGGGTGTAATGCCGTGAATCATCAAGGCTCCCAGCAGGATGGCTGTCGTTCCACTGCCCGGGATGCCTAAAGTCAGCAGGGGGACCATCGCTCCTCCGCTCGCTGCGTTATTGGCGCTTTCCGGAGCAGCCACGCCCTCAATCGCCCCTTTACCAAACAAATGCTTGAATTTGGACAGTCGCTTCTCCAGATTGTATGACATGAAAGAGGCGATCGTGGCTCCCGCACCCGGAAGCACACCCACGAAGAAGCCCAGCACCGATCCGCGAAGAATAGGCCCGGTTGAACGCCGCAATTCATCCCGGGAGGGCATGATGTTACCGGATAATTGAATCCGCTCGGCTTTTCCGTCTTTCAGTGAAACGATGGTTTGCAGTACCTCGCCCAACGCAAATACGCCAATGGCAACAATCAGAAAATCTATGCCGTCGGTCAAATTGGAAACGCCGAACGTAAAGCGCTCTTCTCCGGACAGCAGGTCTGTGCCGACCATCGACAACAAGATTCCGATGAATAGCGTTAAAAAGGCCTTGTTCATGCTTTTGCCGGCTAATCCCGTTACCGCGCAAAGTCCAAGCAGCATTAACGAGAAATACTCCGGGGGACCGAACTGCAAGGCTAATTTGGCCAGCGGAGGACCCAGAAAGCTCAGCATTACGACACTAAACGTTCCGGCCACAAATGAGCCGATCGCCGCGATGGCCAGCGCCGGTCCCGCTTTGCCCTGCTTCGCCATTTGATAGCCGTCGAGCGTTGTCACGACAGACGCGGATTCTCCCGGCGTATTCAACAGAATGGAGGTGGTGGAGCCTCCGTACATGGCTCCATAATACACCCCTGCCATCATAATGATCGCACTGGTGGGTCCCAAACCGTACGTTACCGGAATCAAAAGCGCCACGCCGCTGATCGGTCCGATTCCCGGCAAAACGCCCAAAAGGGTTCCGATAAACACTCCGACGAAAGCGAGAAGCAGGTTCACGGGTGTAACGGCAACGGAAAACCCTTCAATCAGATTGTTGAAAATGTCCATAGCAACCATCCTTTTAGATAGGTAAAATCCCGGAAGGCAAATTCAGTCCCAGCGCGTGAAAGCCGAAATAAATGGCGGCCGGGAAAAGGATCGAAATGCTCAGAAGCGGGACCCATTTTTTTGCGCCCAGCAGCCATCCGAATGCAAAAATCAGTAAACATCCGCTGAGGATAAAGCCAATCGGCTTAAAGATAAGAAGGTAAAGGAGGATCACTCCGACACTCATCCAGAAGCGGCGGTTCCAGCGGAGGCCGCTTGTTTGATTTTCCGATTTTCTTTGCGCTTGTTTTTGGCTTTCCAAAAATAACAGGACCGATATCAGAATGATGCCATACCCGACCCCCATGGGAAACACCCCCGGACCCAGCTGACCGGCAAAAATCGGCTTGGGGAGCTGGCCGGAAGCATACACGGTTGCCGCTCCAATGATGAACATGGCAATGCTTACGAACCGATCGAACATAGGAACCTCCTTCGGAAAAATGGGGGACGCCGTCCCCCGTATCGGCTGCCGGATTATTTGCTGATGCCAAGCTCCTTCATGATGTCTCCGATTTGTTGGGACTGCTGTTCCAGATATTGAGTGAATTGCTGACTGTTTTTGTAAGCGTCGACCCATTTTTGCTTTTTCAGGATTTCAAGCCATTCCGGCGTTTGGGTCATCTTTTCGAAAGCATCCTCCCAATATTTCCTGGCATCGGCCGGCATGTCTTTGGGTCCGAAAAATCCGCGCCAAATTTCAAAGCTGGCGTCGTATCCGGCTTCCTTCAATGTCGGAACTTCGGAAATCACACCATCCAGCCGCTGCGTGGCCGTGATGGCCAACAGCCGAATCTGCTTGGCTTCCACTTGCCCCAACGTTTCGGAAATTCCGGTGCTGACCAGATCGACATTGTTACCCAATAGAGCCGTCATGGCTTGGCCTCCGCCTTGAAACGGCACATAATTGATCTTTTTGATGTCCACGCCAGCTTTTTGAGCAGCCAGCATAAACGCCAGATGGTCCATCCCCCCGGGCGTTGAGCCCCCGGCCACTTTAACTGATGACGGATCCTGCTTCAGCGCGTCCATCACTTCCTGCAGCGTTTTGTATTTGGAATTAGCCTGTACCGCAAAGCCTGCAAACTCGGAAATGACTCCCGCAATCGGCGTCACGTCTTTAAACGAATATTTGAAGCCCTGCAGTGCGTTTAAAATCATCGGAGGTGAATTGACGAAGATGGTGTACGGATCGCCTACATTATTTTTCATGTAGGATTCCATAAATACCTTGCCGCTTCCGCCTTCGATATTCTCAACAGGAAGCCCGACGGACACAATTTTGGTTTCGCCCAGCACCTTGGACACCATGCGCGCCGTCGTATCCCATCCTCCTCCGGCTCCGCTCGGGGCTACGATTTTGACCGGCTTCTCCGGATACTTCGATGCTGCTTGAGCACCGGTTGGGGTACCGCTGGCGCCACCCTGCTGTGCCGGTTGTCCTCCGCATGCCGCCAGAACAGACGTTAAGGCCACCATCAGTGATATCGATACGATTTTTTTAACCTTCATTGTGGGAACGCCCCCTAAAAATTAAATTTTATTGATACCGCTTACAACAAAGAATGTAATAGCTCTTGCCGCTCTCCATATCCAATGGGAGTAGAGAGTTGCCGAACTCCAGTAAGGCTTATTAGTTGACCAGCTTCTGCTGTCCTGTCGCTTTGGCGTAGAGCTTGGAGCTAGGGCCTGCCTTGAGAACGAAGCTGCCTCCGTCATGGCCGATCGTTTGCTTCACCTCTTTGGCCGCTTCCAATAAGGCTGAAAGGTTAATTCCCGTATCGATTCCCATTTCCGAGAAAGCATCGACAAGATCCTCTGTCGCCACATTCCCGCTTGCGCCGGGTGCATATGGACAGCCCCCTAGTCCCGCAATGGAGCTGTCGAACTCAACCACTCCTTGCTGCAGGGCGGCTACCGCATTGGCAAGAGCCAATCCCCGCGTGTTGTGCAGGTGCATGGAGAAGGTGAAGCTCGGAAATAAACCTTGCAAGCTGCCCAACATCTCATATACTTGCTTCGGATTCCCTACCCCTGAGGTATCTGCCAACGAAACGTCATTGATCCCCATTTGCCGATAACCTTCTATGATCGATATGATCCGTTCGATAGGGACTTTCCCCTCAAACGGGCAGCCGAACGCTACAGCTATGGAGCCGCCTACTTTCACTCCATGCTTAACCGCTAACTCCACCATGGGAAGATGGCCTTCTTGCGCCTCTTTGGTTAAACAGTTCATGTTGGAGAGACTGTGTGAATCGGTAGCGGACAGCATCAGCTTAAACTTCTTAATTCCCGCCTGAATGGCCCGTTGGGCCCCGCGAAGATTCGGGATAAGAGCGCGAAATTGAACTCCCTCCAGATCCTGAACCCGGCTGACGACCTCCTCCGCATCACTTAAATTAGGAATCGCTTTGGGATGAACGAAGGAGGTGACTTCGATATGTTTAATGCCGGTTTTGGCCAGCTCCCGGATAATCCGCACCTTTTGATCCGTGGGTATCCATTCGGGTTCCATTTGAAAACCGTCTCTCGGACAAACCTCCCAAACCGTTACCCGGTCCGGCGTAACCCATGGTTTACCTTCCGCCATTCAAATAACCTCCTTTTTTTTCAACAAGGCAAGCTCATCTGCTGACAAGCCGAGCTCTTTTCCTAAAATGTCTTCATTATGCTCACCCAGCTCGGGTGCACGATGCCGAATGGCCCCGGGGGTTTTGGAAAACTTCGGTACGACGCCCGGCACTTTGATCTTGCCTAATCGCGGATGGTCCACTTCTAATATGTTTTCTCGCGCGTGATAGTGAGGATCATTAAAAATATCTTCAATGCTGTAGATCGGGGAGACGGGGACTCCGCATGCATCCAGCTTTTCGAATAGTTCTTTGTAATCGTATTGACCAATAAAGTCCTTTACGATTTCCTGAAGCTCTGCGTCATGCTGCAGCCGTTCTTTATTGGTAAGATAACGCGGATTGTTCAATAAATCTGTTCGGCCCATAGCTTCCGCAAGACGTTCCCACGTCTTTTCGGTACTGCAAACCAGAACAACCCATTTTCCATCCTTTGTTTGATAAGTGCCGGCAGGACTGGAGTGACTGGTTAAGATCGGTTTTCTTTCTCTCACGATGCCAAGCTGGTCATATTCAGCAATTAAAAATTCCATCATCCGGAACATCCCCTCATACAGCCCCAGCTCGACGACTTGGCCTTCCTTAGGGGAAACGGTTTCCCTATGGATGAGAGCGCTTACGGTGCCGAAAGCAAGAAAGATGCCTGAAACATAATCAAGCAAAGAGAATGATGGGGAAATGGGCGGCCGGTCGGGATAGCCCTGCAAATACGTATAACCGGAAAAAGCGGTGCAAGGTGTCCCGAAGCCGGCCTTTTTAGCATAAGGTCCTGTTTGTCCGTAGCCGCTTTGCCTTGCCATGATGAGCCGCGGGTTGACCTGTTTGAGCACATCATATCCCAATCCCCATTTTTCCAAGGTGCCAGGACGGAAATTCTCGATAAGGACATCAGCAGTACGGATTAATTTCTTAAAGATTCGGCTGCCTTCCTCCGTACGAATATCCAGTGTGACGGAACGTTTATTACGTGAAATGCCCGGCCATCTTAAGGTTTCAGAGCCTTTATAAGGGCCGATTCCACGGAGTGCGTCTCCTTCCCCGGGAAGCTCTACTTTAATGACTTCCGCTCCTAAATCGCCAAGCAGACTGGCAGCGAACGGAGCAGCAATCACGGATGAGGTTTCGATAATGCGAAGCCCGGTCAAAGGTCCAAAATTAGATTTGCTCATGTGCCCCTCCTCAAAAGTTCCTAACGTTTTGGTCCAGCCTTTACATTTGCGAAAGCAGCACCTCTTATTAGTTCCATTCTATGTAACTTAAAATCAAATAATGGAACCTGTTTTTGCCATTATAGCAGACCTATGTATCCTTGTCATCAAAAAAATGGAGTTTGAATCTCAATTTATGGTTGATCGATGCATAATATTGGAATAGTATATAAAGCAATAAGGCAGACAACATATTACCAGACAAACAGATCAATGGCTGATATTTGGGATCACTCAACCGGAATCATGCCGGCCCAATGGGGAGGAATGGGGGTTAAAGCTTGACATATATGAAAGCGAGGCGGAAAAGTTTTGAAAAAGATGATGATGTATCCGGTACATCAGCAGTTTGAAGGAAAATCGGTACCGGATGTAGCTCAGAAGGTTCGCGAAGAACTGCAAAAGGCGGTTTTTCTTCAAGGCCTGCGCCCTGGAGCCAAAATTGCTGTGACGGCCGGAAGCAGAGGAATTAATAGCGGCGTCGACATTCTGCGGACAATCTGCGAGATATTGCGTGCTAATGGAGCCGAACCGTTTCTGGTCCCAAGTATGGGAAGCCATGGAGGAGGAACTCCAGAAGGGCAAAAAGAAGTGCTTAGAGGACTGGGTGTAACTGAAGATGCGGTAGGCGCTCCCATCCATGCGACCGCTGATGTTGTGGAGCTGGGAAGCCTGCCGGATGGAACCAAGGTTTTCCAGAACCGTCTTGCTTATGAAAGTGACGGCATTGTAGTGGTGAACCGGATCAAAACGCATACCTCATTTAAGAGCCGCGTGGAAAGCGGATTATGCAAGATGATGGTGGTCGGTCTCGGCAACCCCGCCGGCGCGGCCAATCTTCACCGTTTCGGAGTGAAGGGTTTAAGAGAATGTATTGAACCTATGGCCAAGGTCGTGCTGTCGAATAGTCCGATAGTTTATGGCATCGGTATTTTGGAAAACGCTTTCGAGCAAACGGCGGATATCGTAGGAATGGAGCCCGGGGACATTCCTCAAAAAGAGGCCGAACTCCTTATTCAATCCAAAACCATGCTGCCGGGGCTGCCCTTTGAACGCTTGGATGTTCTTATTGTAGATTCAATGGGGAAGGGATTTTCCGGCACCGGAATGGATACCAATGTCATTGGACGGCTTCGCATCCATGGTGAGCCGGAGCCAGAATCGCCCCGCATCGAACGCATCGTTGTGCTCGATCTTGCCGAGTCCTCCCATGGTAATGCCAACGGAATCGGATTAGCGGATTTTACTACGCGAAGACTGGTGGATAAGATCGATTGGAAATCCACCTACTTAAACAATCTGTCCTCTACCTTTGTTCAGCGGGCGATGATTCCCATCATTGCGGAGTCCGAGGAAGAAGCTGTCCGGCTTTCCATTCGTTCCCTCGGTGTAAAGGACCCGGAGCAGCTGAGAATTGTCCGGATACCGAATACCTTGCACCTTGAGAATCTGTGGGTGTCCGGTGCGCTGCTTAACGAAGTTCGGGATCTTGAGAAGCTCCGGCTGACCGGAGAGGGCATTGCGCTTTTGGCATCGGATGAACCTATTCATCAATGATCATGAGATGGGACGATGAATTGAAGGAGAGTGGTTCCCCCGAATCATATAATGCCTTTTTTTCTGGAGAGCATTTATCAGTTGCTTTTGAATATTGAAGAAAAGGAGTGAGTTACGGCATCCTTAAGGATGCCTTTTTTTCATCGCGCGGATGCTGGTGAATTAAGAGATTTAATTGTAAAATAGGTTCTATCAAAAAAGCTTTGCATCGTAATTCTGCCGTATGATACGGGAAATTAGAGATGAGGGTAGCCTGATGAATGAAAAAGAAGATGCGAAAGGGATACGAACCGTTCAACGTTCGATAGATATACTAAATTGCTTTACGATAGAAACCAATGAGCTGTCTTTGACGGAGATCGCAAAAAAAATCGATTTGGCCAAATCAACGACTACCCGGTTGTTAGCGACGCTGGAACAAAATGATTTTGTACAGAAGGATCCGAACAGCCTCAAGTACAAGCTGGGTAAAAAAATGTATTTTCTCGGCCATATTGCCGAAATCTCGATCGATATCAAAGAGTTGGCCAAGCCCATTATGGAACAGCTGCGCAATGAATCCAGAGAAACCGTAAGCCTGTATATTATAGACAACCAAGAACGGGTTTGCGTACAGCGATATACAGGCCTCCAGTCCGTGCAGCACATTGTCAACATCGGGGAAAAGCTGCCCTTGTGGGCAGGATCTTCGGGCAAAGCAATTTTGGCCTTTCAATCTCCTTCGTATATTGAATTGATTCTTCGGCATGTGAAATCGAAGGAAGCGCGAACCAAATTAGAAAATGAAATCCCCCTTATCCGAAAGGATCAATGCGCCGTCGGTATAGATGAGAGAACGGCCGGAGTGGCCGGAGTGGCAGCCCCTATATTCAATATCCATGGCCAGGTGTCAGCCAGCATCTGCATTTCCGGTCCGAGTATGCGGTTTACCCCGGAGATTATTGATCAATTCCGTCTTAAAGTAAAATCAGCGGCATTAGAATTGTCCGGAAATATGGGCTATCGGCAGTAAGTCGGAACATAAAACAGCACCCCGTCAAAGCGGGGTGCTGCTGCAATCCATCTTAGCTCATACGATGCTGGTGTTTTTTGTGATGTTTACAAATGATAATGGCTTTTTCACCGGGCTTTAATTTGATCACAAACACTTTTCTTTTTTTATGCATCATGTTTTTCTGACCTCCTTTTAGAGCGATGGTATATATTACGTTCTTCATTCTGATTTTGTATGGATGAAAGACATGAGACAAAGAAACAAAATGGACAATTCGAAAGTCATGGGAGGTTACATGATATGAATAGGCCAACATCGGGGATAGGTGCAGGCCGGGAACATGCCCAAATGCTGGTTGACAGTTATAAGAGGTGGACAGGCAAAGAACTGCTGCCGTTGGAAACAGAAGGAATTTTGGAGGAAAGGCTTTTTCATTGTCCTACCGTCATTTTATCCCATGGAACGGAATCCGATCCCGTATTAAACTACGGTAATCAAGCGGCCTTACAATTGTGGGAGATGGATTGGGAGAGCTTTACCCGAACGCCATCACAGTTAACGGCAGAACCTATGGAACGAATAGCAAGGGAACAATTTTTTGAAATCGTGACGTCCAACGGATTTGTCGATAACTACACGGGCATTCGCATTTCAAGCACGGGGCGGCGGTTTTACATTGTAAATGCTATCGTTTGGAACATTATGGACCGCAAGGAGCAGTATAGAGGACAGGCTGCAGCCTTTACTGAATATCAGTATTGTTAATCGGAGCACCAATCAAACAGCACTGTAACCCGCTCACGGGCTGCAGTGCTGTTTATTTTTAGCCGGAATCAACCATACGTTGCAAACCATGCCGCTACCTCATCCATGGTCTCGCAAATGGCGTCCGGCGCTTCATTCCCGGAGGGGACGGGTTGAAAGCGTGCGTCTCCCTGACGGACCCAAATCGCGCTCATACCCAGACGCTTGGCTGGAATGATATCATTATCGATCCGGTCGCCGATCATGACCGCATGCTCGGGCCGGCACTGCGCTTGTTCGAGAGCCATGCGGAAAAACCGGGGATCGGGCTTCTCCATGCCGGCCTCAGCCGATGCGCAGCAGACGGAGATATAAGGGGCGAAGCCATAAGCCTCAAGTCTTTCAGGTGTTCCGGGTCCCTGATTGGCAATGATCCCGATACGATAGCGCTTGGATAGGGTTTGTAAAAGGGGCAAAGCCGACGGAAACGGGCGCTCCATGCTTTTGCGGTACGCCATGCCCTGCTTGATTTGCGCCCGATGCTCTTCGGAGGGGATCCATGCCTCCATCACACTGCGCATCGGAAACGGGGCGAACTTGCGGTACGCCTCCTGCAGAGCGGCTTGTACCTGCTCGGGACGAAATGTATAACCTAAAAGAGCGGCTTGCTCGATAAATTGACGGATACTTTCGGCTATGGGGGCCGATTCGTCAATCAGCGTTTCCCCAAGATCAAAGAAGATCCATTGGATTTGAGCATTGTTCATGATCAGGCCTCCTGTATTTTTACGGAGTATTGCATAAAGCCGGTCCGGTTGTCAAGCTTAGTCATACCTCTGCTTTAAAAATACAGCCGAGGATAGCCTGGGCCCACATTATCGACTACTTCGATCTGGATTCCCTCCACATCAGATAAATAAAATAAGGGACGCCGATCATCGCAACGATCAAGCCCGCCGGAATCTCTACCGGAGGGATGAGCCCCCGGCCGATGGCATCTGCCGTAAGAACGAATATGGCCCCTATGATCCCCGATACGGGGATGAGCAGCCGATGCTTTGCTCCGATGATTTTTCTGGCAATGTGCGGACACACCAGTCCTACAAAACCGAGCGTACCCACCGCCGCCACGGAAGCCCCCGTCATCCCGACGGCAAAACATAACAGCAGCAGCCTTATCATTTGCACGCGAACTCCAAGACCGGCAGCGACCGTATCGCCTAGATGGATCAAATCCATTTTTACAGCCATGATCCATGAGAGGGGCGCAAGGAAGACAGTCCAGGGAAGAAGCTCGAGCACCTGATCCCAGGTCCTGCCCCAGAGGCTTCCATTGAGCCAGATTAATGCGGAATTCACATTAGGGTTGGCTTTGGACACGATAAAGTGAATCCCTGAGGAGCAAAACGCACTAACCGCTATGCCTACCAGGGCAAGCCGCATAGGCTCTACACCGTTGCGAAAAGCAAGCAAATATACGGCAGCCGCAACCACAGCTCCGCCCAAAAAAGCGGAGATGGACAACAGCTCCGGGGACGAGGCTGGAATGAGCAGGGTAACGATGATGGCGGCAAGTCCGGCTCCCGAGGAAATGCCCAGCGTATCCGGAGCGGCTAAAGGATTTTTCATGATCGACTGAACGATCACTCCCGAGATGCCAAGTCCGGCTCCAGTCAGAATGGCCAGAGCAATCCGCGGCATCCGGAATTTCAGGATGATCGAAGCCAGATTGGCATCGCCGATTCCCATCAAGGAGGTAACGATGTCCCATGGGGAAATTTGCGAAGCCCCGATGCCTAAGTTCACCACCGAAAGGCTGATTAAAATCGCCAACAATATCGTCAGCGTTGTTCGGGGCCGTTCTTTCATGACTTGGCGTTTGGTGCTTTGTACGAATGAACTCATCCCTTATCCCTTCCTTTTACGTCTTGCCAAATAAATAAAGTAAGGACTTCCAAGCAGAGCGGTGACGACACCTACCGGCACTTCATAAGGAAATACGACCAAACGGGATAGATTATCGGCCAATACGAGTAAAACCACACCCATAATCGCGGAAAAAGGCAGTATGATCCGATAGTCTGTTCCGACAAAGTATCTCACGATATGAGGGACGATCAATCCGACAAAGCCGATGGGACCGGCTATAGACACGGAAATTCCTGCAAGAACGATGATGACGATCGAAGTCACCCCGCGAAGCAGCTTAATGCGCTGACCCAGCCCGCGGGCGACGTCCTCGCCAAGGCTTATGATCGAAGCCGATTTACCCAGCATAAACGCTATCGTTAATGCTCCGATACTCCAGGGCAATAGCACCATCACGCTGCTCCAGTCTTTGCCTGAAACCGAACCCGCAAGCCAAAACAAAAGAGATGCTGTTTTTTGATCGTTGAAGACAAGAAGGGTTTGCGTAATGGACATCATCAAGGCCTGAATCGCCACCCCTGCAAGCGCCATTTTGACCTCTGTATGGCCCCCCTTCATTGAGGCGGCTAAAGTGTACACGGTTAGTGCAACGAATGCAGCGCCGGCGAAGGCCCCAAAAACCAAACCGAGCCCGTTTAAACCGGGCAGCATCAGAGTCAGTATCACTACAGCGGCAGAGGCGCCGGCATTCATTCCAAAGATACCCGGAGATGCTAATGGATTTCTTGTAAGAGCTTGCATTAAAGCGCCGGCAACGGCCAGATTAGCTCCTACTAAAGCGCAGACGATAGCCCGGGGAATTCGGATATTGCGTAAGACCAAATGCTCCTTGGAGCCGTCAAAATAAAAAACGGAATCCCAAACGACGGATAAAGGTACGTTCACGGATCCGATCCGCATGGAGATGAACAACGATATGAGCACAACGATCAGACTGGATAAGGACAATCGGAACAGGTTAAGTGGCAAACGAAGCGCGCTCCTTCCAGTAAAAAGAGCAGCCGATCCAAGATCGTCTACTCTTCAAGAATTAATTTGATGACAGAATCAGCTGTTCCGTCTCATTCAAGATTTTATCCGCGCCTTCCAGACTGCGGCGAAGGGACCACAAAGTGACGTCGACCTCATACACTTGATGATTCTTAACCGCTTTTAAAGATTTCCATAAAGGATCGTTAGCCCAGCCGGGAATAGAAGACTTCCCGTCCACCGTTTTCATTAATATGAGGATATCCGGGTCCGTTTCTACGATCTGCTCAATGGTCATCGTGACACTAAATTCCCCGGTATTGTTCTTTAATGCGTATGTATATCCGGCAGCTTCCAATAAGCCAGGCGTGTAAAACTGAAGTGTGCGAACGTTGAAGGTTTTGTCTCTTTCTGCGGTTAAGAGAACGCTTGGGTTCCCCTGGACCTTTTGTTTTATTTCGTTGACCTTAGCTCTGTGAGCTTGAAGCAGTTTTTCCGCTTCAGAGGTTTTATCCACTGCGTTCCCAATCACGATGATAGAATCCAAGATATCCTGATAGGTTCCATTTAAGTTCTTCACTGCAATGGTCGGAGCGATAGCCGTCAATTCCGCATAAGCGTTCTTATGGCGGTCCGCATCGGCAATAATTAAATCCGGCTGAAGCGTTTGGATGATTTCTAAGCTTGGCTGGGAGCGCGTTCCAACGGATTGATAGCCTTCAATTGCTTTTCGAACCTCGGGGTCGATCAGATTGGGCTTTTGGTCGTCAGCGACCCCGATCGGCTTCAGACCGAGAGAAAGCAGAGTATCGATCGGCCCTAATTCCAAAACCACAATCCGCTGCGGATGACCTTCAATCCCTGTTTCTCCTAGCGCATGATGAACCGTTCGTACATCGCTTGATGAGCCATTAGCTTCCTTCGTCCCGTTAGTTTGGCTGCAGCCCAATAGAGCGGTACCCAGCAAAGATAAAATCATGAAAAGCTTAACCGGTTTGCGAAATCTCACCTTCAATATCCTCCTTATGTGTTTATATTCATGCGATTCCATGTGGAATGAAAAACGGAACCGATAGGTATTCGGTATGTAAAATAGGGAATAGAAATCACCTACAGCACAATTGATATTAATTCTCATTATCAACAAGGAGCAGTTTAGCATAAACATTGACAATAATCAATAATGAAAATCATTATCAATTAGATTATTTCAATTATTTTTTTATAACAGGATGAAAATAGGTTGTTGGATTTTTCACACAGGTTTTATTCAAAAGGAAAGAAAGCAGCTGCTTTTATGATCTCTATAAAGAGTCCCCCACCCTTATAAATGGGTTGGCGGATTAGAGTTCATGTCTAGTATTTACCGCTTCATATTATTTTGACAAAAAGAAAGGATACGATTGACACCTCATCTTGTCTGGTGCTAATATACTCACCATACCTAGTAAGCTTATCGGAATTATAAGTTAAACGACCGGACGACCGGAGCACTTCAATCATCTTAGGCATAAGCTCATAGATGATTAGCTGATAACCTTAATATAAGTATTACTTATAAAACAGGAGGGTTTTCCTTATGATTCATTCTAAAATTAAAGTGCTCCGGTCTTTTGGCAAGTTTTCCGTGTTAAGTGTATTGGCCTTATCGCTGGTCGGGCTGACAGCTTGCGGGAGCTCAGCATCCCCCAATAATGCCGCAAGCGGCGGTACGGCAGCGGCAGGCGGAAAAAGCCAATCCGCGTCTAAGCCTCCGGTTGAGCTCTTGAACGTATCCTACGACCCTACGCGAGAGCTGTATCAGGAATACAACAAAGCCTTCGCTAAGCATTGGCAGGATACAACGGGTCAAACGGTTACCTTTAAGCAGTCCCATGGCGGTTCCGGCAAACAAGGACGGTCGGTGATCGACGGTTTGGAGGCCGATGTCGTCACCTTGGCGCTGGCATACGATATCGATGCGATTCAACAGAAAGGGCTTATACAGGAGGGCTGGCAAAGCAAGCTGAAAAGCAACAGCTCCCCTTACACCTCAACCATTGTATTTCTGGTGAAGAAAGGCAATCCAAAAGGCATTAAAGACTGGGAGGATCTGATCAAGCCCGGCGTACAGGTCATTACGCCGAATCCTAAAACTTCAGGAGGTGCGCGTTGGAATTATCTTGCCGCCTATGGATATGCCTACAATAAAAACAATAAAGACGAAGCCAAAGCCCAAGAATTCGTGAAGCAGCTGTATAAGAACGTTCCGGTGCTTGATTCCGGCGCCAGGGATTCCACCACAACCTTCGTACAGCGAGGAATCGGCGACGTACTGCTTGCTTGGGAGAACGAAGCCTTCCTTTCCATCAACGAGTTCGGTAAGGATAAATTCGAAATTGTAGTTCCGTCCATGAGCATTCTGGCTGAACCGCCTGTGGCTGTTGTTGATAAAGTAGTCGATAAGAAGGGCACCCGTGAAGTGGCGCAGGCTTACTTGGAGTACTTATATTCGGAGGAAGGGCAAACGATTGCCGCCAAAAACTATTATCGTCCGCGATTAGAGTCGGCAGCCAAACAATATGAACATCAGTTTCCTAAGCTTAACCTGCTTACGATCGACGATCCGCTGTTCGGGGGCTGGCCAAAAGCGCAAAAAACTCATTTCGCCGATGGCGGCTTGTTTGATCAGGTTTACAAACCATAATGAAAAAACGTAACCTGACGGACAATTTCATGAATAGAAATTGTCCGGACAGGGTCCGGCTTGAGGAGAGAAAGAACAATGGCGAAGAGCTTGAAAAAACGCAGTATGATTCCGGGATTTGGATTATCTATGGGTTATACGGTGATGTATCTAAGCTTTATCGTACTTTTTCCATTGTCTGTCATATTTATCAACACGTCCGGGATGGGATGGGAGCCATTTTGGCAGACGGTTACCGATCCGCGCGTGGTCGCTTCTTATAAAGTAAGCTTTGGAACAGCGCTTGGGGCGGCATTCGTTAATACGGCGTTTGGATTTGTTGTTGCCTGGGTGCTTGTTCGTTACACGTTTCCCGGAAGAAAACTTTTAGACGCCTTGGTCGATCTGCCGTTTGCTTTGCCTACGGCGGTGGCCGGTATAGCATTAACGACGATCTATTCTCAAAACGGATGGATTGGAAGTCATTTGGAGCCTTTAGGAGTCAAGATCGCCTTTACGCCTCTCGGCATCATGCTTGCCCTTACTTTTATCGGTATCCCGTTCGTTGTAAGGACGCTTCAACCGGTCATTGAAGAGCTGGAAAAGGAAGTGGAAGAAGCGGCTGTCAGCTTGGGGGCCAATCGGTGGCGGACGTTTCGCAAGGTCATTTTTCCCGAGCTGCTGCCGCCGTTATTAACCGGGTTTACGCTTGCCTTTGCAAGAGCCGTGGGTGAATATGGCTCGGTGGTATTCATCTCCGGTAATATGCCGATGAAAACGGAGATTGCCCCACTTCTTATTATGACAAAGCTGGAGCAGTACGATTACGCAGGCGCGACAGCGATTGCCCTGGTCATGCTGGTTATCTCCTTCTTGATGCTTCTTGTTATCAATTACTTGCAATGGCGAACGAACCGGCATACTACGACGGCATAAGGGAAGAGGAGGGGTAACACATGGCTGGATATGTAACCACCGCTGTAAAGTCAAATCCGTCTGTTGTTTCCAGACCCCGTCATATCACGGAGCCACCGCTGGTAAGAGGGATACTGATTTTGATTGCAGTGCTTTTTCTTGGAGTTCTATTGATATTGCCGTTGATCAGTGTATTTGTAGAAGCTTTTCGCAAGGGATGGGAGGTCTATTCCGCAGCTTTGATCGATCCGGACGCCGCCGCCGCCATCCGCTTGACCCTAACGGTGGCGGCCATTGCCGTACCGGCCAATCTGATTTTCGGAATTGCGGCTGCCTGGGCCATTACGAAATTTAATTTTAAAGGAAAGAACCTCCTTATCACATTCATTGATCTTCCTTTTGCCGTGTCCCCTGTGATCGCGGGCTTGATTTACGTTCTGTTGTTTGGCGCCAACGGATGGTTTGGCCCTTGGCTGCAGGAGCATGATATCAAAATTGTCTTTGCGCTGCCGGGGATCGTACTGGCCACGATATTCGTTACGTTCCCGTTCGTAGCCAGGGAGCTGATTCCTCTCATGCAGGCCCAAGGCGTACAAGAGGAGGAAGCGGCGGTAACACTAGGGGCCAAAGGCTGGCGAATCTTCTGGAAGATCACTTTGCCGAATATCAAATGGGGTTTGCTGTACGGGATCATTTTGTGCAACGCCAGGGCGATGGGAGAATTCGGCGCAGTATCGGTCGTATCCGGACATATTCGAGGCTCGACGAACACCATGCCGCTGCATATTCAAATTTTGTATAACGAATATAATTTTGCGGGGGCTTTTGCCATGGCGTCGTTATTAGTGCTGTTGGCTCTAGCGACGCTTATTCTAAAAAGTGTGATGGAGTGGAAATTTCAACATCAGCCGGGTATAGAAGGGAAGTAGTCCGTATGCATATTGTTGCCAAACACTTGACGAAAAGCTTTGGCAGCTTTGTAGCCACCAAAGATGTCAGCTTTGAGATAGAAAAAGGTCAATTGATCGGTTTGCTGGGCCCAAGCGGTGGAGGGAAGACAACCATACTCCGTATGCTGGCCGGACTGGAGGAGCCGGATGAGGGAGACATTCTGTTCTTTGGAGAGAAGGTAAATTCCCTGCGGCCCCAAGAGCGGGGGATCGGGTTCGTATTTCAAAATTATGCTCTATTCCGGCACATGAACGTATACGATAATATCGCATTCGGATTAACCGTTCAAAAACGGACGAAGGCACAGATACAGGCTCGAGTGAAAGAGCTGGTTGAGCTTATCGGATTAAAGGGGATGGAAAAGCGGCTTCCTCATCAGCTGTCCGGAGGACAGCGCCAGAGGGTAGCTTTTGCCAGAGCGATTGCGCCGGAGCCGCAGCTCCTGCTGCTTGACGAACCGTTTGCAGCCATCGACGCCAAAGTACGCAAGGAGCTGCGTACCTGGCTTAAAGAGATGATCGATCGGCTGGGGATCACGACTATTTTCGTAACCCATGATCAGGAGGAAGCGGTCGAAGTAGCGGATCAAATGCTGATTATCCATCAAGGACGCCTTGAGCAGCAGGGTACACCGCTTGAAATTTACCAAAAGCCCCGCACCCCATTTGTCGCCGGCTTCATAGGCGAATCAAATCAGCTCGGTGATATATCGAATTTGAAAGGGTTTGAGACGCAGGCGCTTCAAGGAGCTCAAGCGATTATTCGTCCCGAATTTATCGAGATTGGTTTGCCGGGAGAATTGGCGTATCCCTCCGCTGCGGAAGAAGGTGCAGTAAGGAATGTCTATTTTCGGGGCACCAATTGGCAGGTGGAGGTTGACGTGAGGGGCCAAAGGCTGTTTGGGTATCGTTCTTTGGAGCTGCCGACACTCCATTCTGGAGACCGGGTGCAGGTATTGATCCACCGAATTTATTTCTTTGATGAAGACGCAGGGGTCACTTTAGAAAACAGCCTTAAGAACGACCCCATGCCGGTACACATCTGAATCATTAGAGGAAGAGTTGTCGAGGCTTCGGCGGCTCCTCCCATGTAAAACTTGGGAGCAAGTAATATAAATAAGACGGAGGCTGGTAAGCATGGCGAAGCCGCTGGATGTGGATGAGCTTTGGACCCATCGTATCATTCAAAGCGTTAACGGGCTAGAATATGGCACGGTACAAATTGTTGTTCATGACGGCAGAATAGTCCAGATCGAAAGAACGGAGCGCAAGCGTTTCGAATCGGACCATGCTGTCTCTGGTAAAGCTAATTCGCAAAAACCGGAGAGAACCAATGAATTCAAGAAACCGAAAGTCTACCGGACTACGGGAGACTTCCTCTAAACGCCGGCTTCTGTGCATAGGCTAGTAAGGAAGTTATTTTTTCTTAATATGAATGGAAAGGGAGTGTAGGCTATGCCCAAAATAGCCATAATTTCAGGAAGTCCGACCGCAGGCTCACGTTTGAACGGAGTGCTTCAAACTATACAATCTCATCTGTTGAGTGATGGACTGGATGCAGAGCGGATTGACGTCCGCAGCCTCCCGCCGGAGGACTTGATTTATACGAAGTTCGACAGCCCGGCGATCATTGGAGCCAATGAGATCATCCATCAGGCCGATGCCGTTGTGGTGGCTACGCCGATTTATAAAGCCTCGTATACGGGAGTGCTCAAAACCTTCCTCGATCTGATTCCTCAAAAGGGCTTGGAAGGAAAAGTCATTCTCCCCGTGGCCATTGGCGGTACGCTTGCTCATCTGTTGGCTTTGGAATATGCGTTAAAGCCTGTACTGTCCGCATTGGGAGCGAGGATTCAATTCGCAGGGGTGTTTGCTTTGGATTCTCAAGTCAAACGTAATGAGGACGGCTCCTTCGAGCTGGCTGAGGAGCTGGAACAACGCTTGATAGCGGCCGTAAAAGAGCTTATTCAAGAGGTCCGGCATAGGGCCGCCTAAAAGCATATCGGCATCATGGTTAAGGATATGGATGCTTCAATCCGATTCTATTCGGAAGTCCTTGGTTTGAGCATGGCAGGCAGGGTAACATTGGATGATGGTGTGGAGCTTGCATTTCTTTCCTACCCCGGCAGTGAAAACATCCAAGTGGAACTGATCGGTGCGGGGCACGACGATAGGGGACCCGTTCGCGGGTCTTTTTTTGTTGACAAGTGATAATGATAACCATTATCATTAATAATACAATGATATTGAGAATCATTATCATTGTATTGAGCATTTCCTTTCGTCTTATTTATTACATAACAGATCCCGATGAGACCAAGAGCCATTGCATATTTCATAACATTTTGAGGAGGACGCTGGTAATATGGCTACCATTCTTATGGTTTTTGCAAGCATGACGGGGAATACAGAAGAGATGGCGGATGCGATTGCCGAAGGGATCCGCGAGGCGGGGGAGGAGCTTGTCATCAAGTCCGTCCTGGATACAAACGCGAACGAGCTGGAAGCGTACGACGGTATCATTTTGGGCGCGTATACTTGGGGGGACGGCGAGCTGCCGGACGAATTCCTCGATTTCTATGAGGAGATGGAAGAGTATGCACTCAACGGGAAGAAAGCAGCGGTCTTCGGCTCCTGCGATTCCAGCTATGCGCAGGTCGGCGCGGCGGTAGATGTTTTGGTGGAGAAGCTGCGTGGGCGGGGAGCGGAGGTCGTGCTGGACGGACTGAAGATCGAACTGTCTCCGTCCACGGATGAAAAAGAGCAATGCAAAGCTTTCGGAAGCCGCTTTGTAAAGCTGATGCGATGACAGGAGGGGGAATCGGCATGCTGCAATCCCAAGCGGAGCTCCCGGTCGGAGGATTATCCCGGTTGAAAGACTATGAAATCGAAGCCTGGCTGCGCTCTCCGGATGAGTATCGCAATATTTATGTACTGGGCAAGCAGCCGGCATCCCCGAACTGGCGGCAGATGGCCCAATATGCGGTCAACCATGTGTAGAACGACTGCTGCATGATTCCGGCGGAGCAGCGCAGTGCGGCCGCCATTTTGAAACGTATTTATGAGCGTTGGAAAATAAACCCTGAGTTATTCGAATCCAAGGTTCATTATGTGACCGTGCTTGCTGCGGTAACCGACCGGCTGTTAGCGTATTTTCTCTCAGACCCGATGGATATGGAGCCTTCGCTTCTTTTTGAAAGCTTTACCGCGGCCATTCCGGAGCTGCAGCTGGAATTGTCGATGACTTTTCAGATTGCCCATTGGACAAGAGAGGGTCTGCATATCCAAAAAATCGTGGTAGACGAGGATCCTGTTTTATGGAATGGCTGCGTTCAGCTGATGACGCTATTTAGCCGCAGCGGGTTTGGCGGGCTTCCGGCCAAAATCGAATGGATCGGACTGCTGTCGGGCAAGCGAAGGGTATATTACCCCCGCGAGGAAGACTTGGCAGGAGCCATAGAATACATGAAATGGGTTCGCGGCGGAATGGAAAAACGGCATTGGGATCCGCATCATTTGTCGGAGGAGGGACGACTATGGGATTGTTATACGACGCCGTCCATTATCCAATGAAGATCGGGGGAAATCGCAAGCTTTCTCTCCCTGCTCTGCGTATTTCTTGCCTGGCCTGCTTGGATGACAGCCGGATCGCTGCGGCTACGTTCGGGCAAGGCTCGTACGTTCTATCCGCGGACGGGGAATGGGAGGTTATGAATTCCGGCCTGCCCGAACGAACGGTGACCTACCGCCTGCAGGCACAGGATGGAATAATCAATGCGGCCACCGATCGTGGGCTATGGGTTTGGAGAAGCGGTGCCTGGCATCCGACGGAGCTGACAATGCCTTGCTATCAGATTTTACAGGGAGGCTTCATTCTGGCGGCTACGGCGATCGGAGTAATGCAGTATGCCGACGACCGCTGGGAGTTGTCCGCTTTTCCCAATATGGCGGTATATGATTTGCTGTCCTCACCTCAATTCCTGTATATCGGATATGCAAAGGGGATTGCTTATTATGATGTATTGACCGGACAATGGCACGAGTTTCACATCGGTGCTCCAGTGACGTCTTTGGCGGTTTGCCAGGGCCGATTGCTTGGTGTGACGTCCAGGGGAGAGCTGGTTATAGGAAATAAGCGCGGCGGATTTTCAATCATTCGTTTTGCGGATACGTTTTTTTACCGGTGGGTGCAGGCAGGAGCTCATATCCTGGCCTGCTCGAGCAGCGGCTTGTATAAGCTGGTGCTGGAACAGGAGAAGCCGGTGCTGTATTCGATCGGAATTCGAGGGGCCGTTACGGATGCTGTAGAGGCAGGAAACCGGTTGGTGGTGTCCACGCTTCATTACGGGCCGGTCAGTCTTCCCTTTTCCTGATGCTTCACGTAAAATAAATACACAATCATGCGGCTATACCTGAAGCTTACTTCATACAATGGAATAGCCTAAGGAGGGGTGACACATGTCTAATCCAATCCATCCCGATATTGAGCTGGGACCGGTTCACATCCGAGTGAGCAGCCTTGATCGATCGCTTCCGTTTTACCGGGAAGTCATCGGGTTTAACGTTCTGAAGCAAGAGGGCAAGACCGTGGAGCTCACGGCAGACGGACGAAAGCCGCTGCTGGTGCTGGAAGAGTCGGAGAACGCTGTCGCCATGCCCAGAAGAACGCATACCGGCCTGTATCATTTTGCGATTTTGCTGCCCGATCGCAAGTCGTTGGGCCTGGCTCTGCGCAATCTGATCGAGCATCAAATTCGGATCGGCTCTTCCGACCATCTGGTAAGCGAGGCGCTCTACATCGACGATCCGGATCATAACGGGATCGAAATCTATAGGGACCGGCCGAGAGAGACATGGAAGCGCGATGCCCAAGGCGAATATCTCATGGCTGTCGATCCCCTCGACGTGCAAGGCTTGTTGAAGGAAGCCGGGGACGATGTCTGGTCGGGTTTGCCGGCAGGAACGAAAATCGGGCACATCCATCTCCATGTTGCGGATTTGGAGCGGACCAGGCAGTTTTATTGCGACATATTAGGCTTTGATCAGACGGCTCATTACGGGAACGGAGCTCTTTTTGTATCGGCCGGAGGCTACCATCATCATATTGGATTGAATACCTGGGCGGGAGTCAACGCACCCGCACCGCCTGCGAATGCCGCCGGTCTGGACTTTTTCACCGTTGTTGTTCCGGATGCCGAAGAGATGAAGGCGATTCTGAACCGGCTGGAGCAGGCCGGAATCACAGCCGACAAACAAGAGAACGGCTGGTTTGTTCAGGACCCTTCGGGGATTCGTATTCGCTGGGTTATTAGCTGAAATAGGAAGAAGGCTGAGATCACCATGGGTGAATCCAGCCTTCTTTATTTCTTATTTATCAAACAAATGCTTGTATTGTCCGTAGCCTTCCTCTTCCAATCGATCCGCCGGAATAAAACGAAGCGCGGCGGAATTGATACAGTAGCGCAGGCCGGTCGGCTCAGGGCCGTCTTCAAACACGTGACCGAGATGAGAATCGGCCTCTTTACTGCGGATTTCCACCCGAATCATATTGTGGCTGACATCGATGTGCTCGGATACACCGCTGTTCTCCAATGGCTTGGTGAACGAAGGCCAGCCGCAGGCCGAATCAAATTTATCGAGGGATGTAAATAATGGCTCGCCCGATACGATATCGACATATAGTCCTTCCTCTTGATGATTCCAGAACTCATTGCGAAACGGGGGTTCCGTACCGTTGTTCTGCGTCACCTCATATTGCATCGGTGTGAGGCGCTGTCTTAATTCCTCGTCCTTCTTTTTGTCCTTCCACTGCTCTCTAATAAACTTCTCCCGGCCTGAGCCGGCGAAATAAGCTTTATAGCGAACCGGATTCGTCTTGTAGTAATTCTGGTGATAGTCTTCCGCCGAATAGAACGGTTTAGCCGGCAGGATCGGAGTGACGATCGGCTTTTGAAAACGTCCGCTTGCCGCAAGCTGCTGCTTGGATTGCTCGGCCAATTGCTTTTGCTCTTCGTTATGATAAAAGATCGCCGTCCGGTAGGAATCGCCGCGGTCGGCGAATTGGCCTCCCGCATCCGTAGGGTCGATCTGTTTCCAGAACAGGTCCAGTAAACGCTCATACGGAAATACGGCCGGGTCGAATGTAATTTGGACGGCTTCATAATGCCCCGTCGTATCCGAGCAGACTTCCTCATAGGTAGGGAACTCGACGTGACCGCCCGTATAGCCTGATACGATCTTCACAATTCCCGGCTGTTCGTCAAACGGCTTCACCATACACCAGAAGCAGCCGCCGGCAAATGTTGCTAACTCCAGTGGTTTGTTTACATCGGTCATCTATTCTCATCTTCTTTCATGTTTAATAAGGTGCGGCTCCAACCAACAGCTTCTCTACGATAACGGGAAGCATCCGGATGGTGTCGCTGCATGATCCGAAGGTTTGGCTTGCTGCGTAGGTTCCTTCGATCCATAGCGCAAGGGAATGGGCTAATAGCATAGGATCGGCCGCATTCATCGCTTTCGTTAAGTCGGTGAGCTTCTGAATAAGCGTGTTTTTGTGAGCAAACACCAATTGGCGCGCGGGATGCTCCGGATCCGGGAATTCAATGGCGATATGGTTGAAGCAGCACCCGCGATAGCCATTAACGGAAGCTCGGCCGGCCAAATCCGTAAAGAACTGAATGATTTGCCGTTTGGGCTGACGGGGATGTTTGGCAAGACTGGACTCCCAATCCTCCCAAAATTGTTTGCTTTGCCTCTCCAAATAGGCCAGAATCAAATCGTCTTTGGAGGAAAATTGACGGTACAGGCTCATTTTGTTCATGCCTGCCCGTTCCACAACCGCGTCCACGCTTACCGCACGGATGCCTTCTTGATAGAAAAGCTCACCGGCGGCCTGAAGAATATATTCCTGGGCTTGAGCGCTCGGAACCCGTTTTCTTTTGGTGAAAGCCGGTTCCGGCTTGGGATTAAGGTTTGTCATAGAGGTCTCCTGCGCTGCTACGCTTTGCTAAGCTCCGCCACGATCTCATAGGAACGCAGCCGGTCGGCATGGTCGAAAATCTGGGCGTTAATCATAATTTCATCGATTTGAGTCGCTTCGATAAACGCCTGCAGCTTTTCTTTCACGGCCTTCGGACTGCCTATGAACGATAACCGGAGCTTCCCCTGGACCGCAGCTTTCTCGTATTCGCTCCAAAGATCGTCCATACGGTCCACCGGCGGCTCCAATGGAGCCGCAAAGCCGCGTATCTGCTTCAAAGACCTCAGCTGCTGAGTGGTGGCCAAGCGGTAAGCCTGTTCGTCCGTATCGGCTGCGATGACATTGACTCCAACCATAGCGTACGGTTTGGAGAGAACTTCCGAAGGACGGAAGGATTGCCGGTACAATTCCAGAGCGGGCCGCATATAGTCCGGAGAGAACTGGCCGGCAAAGGCGAACGGCAGCCCGAGCAGTCCGGCAAGCTGGGCATTAAAACCGCTTGAACCGAGCAGCCATATGGGGATATTCAATCCTTCTCCCGGAATAGCGCGGACAGGTTGAAGCTGAGACGGATCCGCAGGGGTACGAAGGTAGGCGCGGAGCTCGGCCAGCTGTTCAGGGAAATCTTCGCCGCTGCTCCCAAGGTCACGGCGAAGGGCGCGGGCGGTCACCTGATCTGTGCCCGGCGCCCGCCCCAGACCCAGATCGATACGGCCCGGATATAAGGATTCCAGCGTGCCGAATTGCTCTGCAATCACCAGAGGCGAATGATTCGGGAGCATGATTCCGCCGGAGCCGACACGAATCGTCGATGTCCCGCCGGCTACGTAGGCGATTAATACAGACGTTGCCGAGCTGGCAATGCCGGCCATGTTGTGATGTTCAGCCAGCCAATAACGACGATAGCCCCACTTCTCTACATGCCGGGCGAGATCCAGACTCCGGCGGAAGGAATCGGCTGGTGTACCGCCGGCGATAATGGGCGACAGATCGAGAACCGATAAAGGGGTGTCTTTAAGCCCCTTAGGGGTTAATCCTTCATCTGAAAACGGCTTGGACATGCGGTAGCCCTCCTTCTTGCCGTACATCCATCTTATCTAAATGGGATTAATGTTACTATTCGGTAACAATGTTAGTTGTATCATACGTTTGGATGAGGCGCATGTCAAGCAAAAACAAGCAGGCGTGGGGGCAAAGTTTCGGAGAATAAAGCACACTTATTGATTGGATCAAGCCCTTGCGAACGGCTGTCATTGCTCAATAGTATCTAATTTGTTACTTCTCAACTTAAAAGTGCGTACTTCCATTTTTGAAAAAACGGGCCTACAATGAAGCATGTCTTCTACAAGGCATCACAGTTCCTGGCCGGGGCTATAAATTAACAAAAGCACCATCGTATATTCCATTGGCTTACAAACCAAAAATACAAATAATAAAAGCAGGACGAGGGAGAGAAACAAACATGAAATTACAATTAGCTTTGGACTTGGTAGATATTCCGGGAGCAAAACAACTGGTAGCGGAGGTTCAAGACCATATCGATATCGTAGAAATCGGTACGCCGGTTGTCATTAACGAAGGACTCAGAGCGGTAAAAGAAATCAAGGAAGCTT
>NZ_JBVASZ010000025.1:0-61277 GCF_057814255.1 Paenibacillus sp. F024 | reverse complement strand
TGATCTTCTCATGCGAGAAAACCACCTATCCGGTCTTAGCTACCGTTTCCGGTAGTTATCCCGATCTTACAGGCAGGTTGCCTACGTGTTACTCACCCGTCCGCCGCTAACTTATCCCGAAGGATAAGTCCGCTCGACTTGCATGTATTAGGCACGCCGCCAGCGTTCGTCCTGAGCCAGGATCAAACTCTCCATTAAAGTTGAGTCGATATAGCTCAAAATTTAAAACTGGCGAGAATCATACGATTCTCTATTTAAAGCACTCACTCGTTGTTCAGTTTTCAAAGGGCAATTTCTTCGACAAAGCCTCATTGCAGAAACAGCTACAAACTTTGTCGCTTGGTGTCACCTTGTTTAGCGGCGACTTTTATAATATACCACATTCACCTATCTCATTGCAAGCTTTTTTTGTTTCTTTTTTTCAACCAGCCTGCACGGCATAAGGAGAACGAGTTATAAATTATCATATCCCGTCCCCTGAAGTCAAGTCATTTAAATGAAATTTTTTAATGATGCATACGATTTCTCGCATACCTCAAAATTTCTTTAGGGGAAGCTAATCGTGCATACATACGAAAGATCACCTTATATCTCGATTCAATCGCCTTTTTAATATCGGAATCAATCCTTTTATCATTCAAATCAAAAAGCATCTCGTCCAGCTCTTTACGCAATACATAATCCAGCTCTCTGCATTCCCGTTCATTGAATAGGAAACCCAACATGGGCGGCGCTGCCCCTTTCAGCATAATATGAGGAGACACAAAAAGGGCTGCAGTGGAAGTGCAGATCATTAACCCCGAAGAAGGTCGGCACTTTCATTGCAAACCCATGACCTCCAAAAACATCTTGCTCGTTTTATTGTTATGCACAGTTTTTGGAATATTTATGAGCCGGAACCATTTTATTTATGTTTGTACAAGCCATAGCGTGAATGTACTTTCAATTAAAGCCGCGACGAATAATACAAGCACCAGCATCACACTAATCGGAACCAGCGCTTTAACGAATGCGCGAAGCTGTTCTTTAACTTGCTGAGAGCGTGCAGGACTAAAGATGGACAGAAACATTTTGAGCAGCAGCATGCCCAGCCGGAGCCCAAAAGCACATGCGACAATAATCGCCGGAAGCTCTAGTATTCCATGCGGCGCAATGGCCTTGATGACAAAGAGCCAAGATTCTTTTTGCGCGGCTGCCACCGTTATATATCCGAGAAGAAGACCGTTAACGATCAAGAAGAATAAGGGAAAAATGCCAAAGAGCACACCCATGACTATAACGAGCAGCGACTTGGATGCATTATTCCAAAAAATTAACCAGAATAACGACAACTGCTGATTCGGTTTTTCCGATATCGTCTCTGTAATTCGTCTCAATGCTTCCAATTGGGTATTAATAAAAGCTTGAAATTGTTCCGAGTACAAAGCGCCCATCAGCATGCCTGCCAGAAACACCAGCGCGGAAGCGATAAAATAGTGCTTCATCAATTTGATTTGTTCTACGGCATCCTTCCACTTCATCTGCAACCCCTCCGTTTTAAGCATAAGTTATTGGTACGAGCATACATTGTTACTAATAGTGATTAAACAAGCCTTTCGATTCGAGATGGGCAAAGGAGGCCAAGCATGTGAATTATTTTTATGTCTTCAACGGCAAAAAGCTTAAACAGGCGCTGATCATTACGGTAGCGATCCTGTTCGCTGCCGGAATCATTTACTCGGAAAGAGAAAATGTTTCCGTATTTACGCAAACCAAGCCCTCCGCCGTGTATAGCGTGGCCACGGACAAAAAGGTCGTTGCTCTGACCTTCGATATCAGCTGGGGGGACAAACGGACCGAACCCATTCTCAAAGTACTTGAAGATAAAGGGGTTAAAAACGCCACCTTCTTCCTGTCTTCGCCCTGGAGCAAGGAGCATCCGGAAATTGTGGATAAAATTGTGAAAGGCGGCTGGGAAGTCGGCAGTCACGGTCATAAACACGTCAATTACAGCAGCTTGAACGACGAAGAGATCCGCACTCAAATTCGTACGGCACACCAAATATTGAACGAAGTTACCGGGTTCTCCCCGCAGCTAATTCGATTACCCAACGGCGATTTCGATAAGCGCGTCCTCCGAATTGCAGAAGAGTTGAACTATTCCGTCATACAGTGGGATACCGATTCCATGGATTGGCAAAACCCGGGGGTAAACAATATCATCAACCGCGTGGTGACTAAAGCTCATCCGGGTGACATCATCCTGCTGCATGCCAGCGATTCCTCCAAGCAAACTCATGAAGCCCTTCCAGTCATTATTGATAAGCTGCGGGAGAAAGGGTTTGATTTTGTCTCGGTCAGCCAGCTTATGAAACTGGCACAAGTGAACAATAAACCGCCCGTAGAGGATACCCTCCAGAAACAAATTCATTGAAATCAAATGAGACCAATCATGAAAAGCTTCTGCTTCTGTTCGCAAAATCATTCGATTTTGAGCTGAAGCTTCTTGAAATATACAGCACCGCGATTCTCCGGATTAAACTTGCAAATTCTGACCTTATAACATAAGAGCCGTTACAGCGGCTCTTTATTGTTTTGAAGCACTTTGGATAAGATCAAAATTTGCCATGCATTGCAAGCAAACAGCGGAACCAACATAAAAACAGTGGATGGCGGATTATCCAAGCGAAGCGATGGGATCGCTTCGATCGCTGTGACCGCTATCATGAAAAACAATGTGGGAATCCATGCGTTTTGATTCGTCAGCCTTACTTTCCACCAGGATACAATCATCGAGGCGATTGTAAGTATAACGGGAAGCACCAAATAGCCCATCCATGCCGACTGCCCATCGCTTTGTGCATACCGTAAATAAACCAAATCAAACAACACAATGACAATAATGATTACTTGAAGCATATCCCAAATCCATTTGCTGCGAAACATCCCCATGAAAAGAAAGCGAATAATAAGATATGCAAAAAAGCCCATCTGGCTAAGAACGCTGATCGTGGCGCCGCCAAGAAGCATGGTTAACATGCTGAATCCAATTTCCTTGCCGCCAAGAGCTACCTGTTGATCCGATAACTGCAACATAAGCCCTGTAGCAATGGCAGTGACCGCCCCAACCAATAGAGTGGTCCAAAAGAGGTAGAACCATTTTCTTATTGTCACAACCGCAAACCTCCAATATGTCATTTCAACAGTTAATTGTACCAACCTTCACAATAAAAAGCTAACGACAATTGTGTTAATCCCGCCATCCATTACAAATACTATGGCTAAAATGATAAGAAAGGAGACCTGACTGATGATCGCTCGATGGATCCGTGTAGTTCCCGTTCTTCTGATCGTCGGCTTCTTAACGGCTTGCGGTTCGGAGACTCAAGCTTCATCCGGCAGCGGCGGCGCCAACTATAAGGATACCAAATCCATGGTACTCGACATCCTGAAGACGGAAGACGGCCGGAAAGCTATTCAGGAAGCTACGATTCAAGAGAACAGTAAGCTTCAAGTCCTTTCTGCAGGTGATACGCAGCAATTGCAATTGGCTGTGAAAGATGTACTGGTCGATACAGATAAAAACCAGTTTCTGCAAAAAATGATTACGGACCCGAAATTTGCCGGCCAGTTTGCAAAAGCGATTGAAAAGAATATGAAGCAGCTGCAAAAGGATTTAATGAAGGACCCGGAATATCAAAAGCAGATGATGGATGCCATGAAAAGCCCCGATTTTGAAAATATGCTGCTCGAAACGATCAAAGGCACACCTTACCGAACTCAAATGAAGACGGTCATTCAAGAATCGATGCAAAGTCCTTTGTTTCGTATGGAAATGATGGATTTATTGAAGAAGGTTCTTCAGGAAGAGTCTACTCCTAAACAAGGACAGCAAGGTGGCGGTGGCCAAGGTGGAGGCCAAGGCGGCGGTGGCCAGGGCGGCGGCGGTCAAGGTGGCGGCGGCGGTGGCGGCGGCGGCGGTGGTCAAGGCGGCTAAAAAAACAAGACAGGCCTAAGGCCTGTCTTTTATCCTTCTAGCTTACGAATCACTTGCTGTGCCATTTCTTTGTAAATTTGTCCGGTTTCCGTATCTGCTTTATAAACCGAAGGCGAATAGTCCGGCTCTGAAACATGGTTGTCCGGTACTCCGAGCGGAATTTGAGCTAAAAGGCTGGTATGCAGCTCTTCTGCAAGCTTCGCTCCTCCGCCGCGGCCGAACACATAATCCTTGTTTCCGCATTTACTGCAGGCATAATAAGACATATTCTCTACGACACCGAGAATTTCGTGATTGGTATGAAGAGCCATGGCTCCGGCTCTAGCCGCTACGAATGCGGCAGTGGCATGCGGTGTTGTAACGATGATTTCCTTGCTTTGAGGAATCATCTGATGGACATCAAGAGCAACGTCTCCCGTACCCGGCGGCAAATCGAGAAGAATATAATCCAGCGCCCCCCAATCGACCTCGCTGAAAAAGTTGCGAAGCATCTTGCCAAGCATCGGACCTCGCCAAATGACCGGCGTATTCTCCTCCACGAAGAACCCCATCGAAATGACCTTCACGCCAAAACGCTCTACAGGAGCAATTCGGTTCTCAATCGCCTGAGGGCGCTCTTCGATTCCCATCATGTCGGGAACGCTGAAGCCGTATATATCGGCATCAACCAGACCGACCTTCTTGCCGAGTCTTGCTAAAGCAACAGCCAAATTCACCGTCACGGTCGATTTGCCAACGCCGCCTTTACCGCTTGCAACGGCAATAAATTTCACTCCCGATTGCGGATCCAAGATATTGACAGCCGTGTTCGCAGCGCCCGGAGCAGCAGCTTTCGCCTCAGACGTACCGCCCGATTCTTGAACCTTACGCGCCGCTTCACTGCGTTCAAAATCGGAAAGCGGGCGGAAACGGAGATGCACCTGTTCCGAACCGGCTTTTGTGAAGGCCTCCGTTATTTCCTGCCGCAGCCGCTCCTTATATTCATCGCTCTCAATGGAAAGCAGTACCGTAGCCGATACGCGATTTTCCTTGATCATAATATCCCGGATAAAATTCAAATCGGCTAAACCTCTGTCGTATTCAGGATCCTTCAACTGGCCTACCGAAGCCAGCAACTGTTCTTTGTTTACCACATCGTCACCTCAGCCGTTAATTGTTATGTACACTGGTACTTATTATAACACAAAATCAGCCCGTTCCCACTTTTTCCCCGGAATAGTAGCGAAGTATCCCTTGATAGACCGCTGCCGCCACTTTTTTCTGATACGATGGATCTTTTAATAAAGCCGCTTCCCCTGGGTTGGACAAAAAGCCGACCTCTATTAAAGCACTCGGGATCTGGAGTGTTTTCAATAAAAAAATGTCCTTATCTGCTTGCTTGGCCACCCGATCGGTATTCTTCAAATTTTTCTTGAGCTCATCTTGAATTAAGGCAGCCAGTGCAGCATTATCGGCATGATTTGGATAAAAGAACGTTTGTGCGCCGGACCATTTTGTCGATGGTATGCTGTTTAAGTGAATGCTTACAAATAAATCGGTCTTGGATTGAGAGATGAATTCTGCCCGTTTCAACAGGTCCTCTGTTTTGCGGCGGCTGTAGCCCTTGGTCGACGGGTCCGCCAGGTCCCTGTCATCCTCACGCGTCATCACCACCAGCGCTCCCGCCTGCTGCAAATAATCCCGCAAATACTTCGTGATTGCCAGATTTACGTCCTTTTCATCCAGACCGTCTTTACTTCGGGCGCCACCATCGACCCCTCCGTGTCCTGCATCCAAAGCTATGATTTTACCTGAAAGAGGCATTGTCCAGTAAGTCCATGTTTTTGTAGAGGGGAGCTCATAAGTCAACATGAACATCATAAGAGCGACCAGTATAGCGGACATTACAATTTTGATTCCGCCGTGCATGGTCATCCATATCACAACCCTCTTTCTTCTTCGGAACATGAAAAATCCACCTCGCATCCCATAGACTCACTTTCATCTTATGGGACGAGGTGGATATTTAGACCAGCCGCTTATACCTGATATTCAGGTTCTTTCATACCTTCGATGAGCACTTGTGCCACTTCCGGGCGCGTGAATTGCGGCGGCGGGCATTCACCGTCGCGCAGAAGCGCGCGCACTTTGGTTCCCGACAAATGAAGGTGGTCTTCTTTGCCGTGCGGGCAAGTTTTACTCGAAGCCATATTGCCGCATTTGGTACAGAAAAAGCTGTGTTCAAAGAATAACGGTGTAATTCCAAGCTCTTCTACGGTGAAGTTGCTGAAAATTTCCTGCGCTTCATAAGTACCGTAATAGTCGCCTACGCCTGCATGGTCGCGTCCAACGATGAAATGCGTGCAGCCGTAGTTTTTGCGGACCATCGCATGGAAGATGGCTTCACGAGGGCCTGCATAACGCATAGCCGCAGGGAATACCCCCAAAAATGTACGATCCTTCGGATAGTAATTTTCAAGCAAAACCAAATAGCTGCGCATCCGAACATCAGCCGAAATGTCATCCGATTTCGTTTCGCCTACAAGGGGATTCAAGAACAGCGCATCAACGATTTCCATCGCGCTTTTCTGGATATATTCGTGTGCACGGTGAACCGGATTACGTGTTTGGAAGCCTACTACCGTCTTCCAGCCCTTTTCAGAGAAAATTTTACGCGTCTCGGCCGGGTCAAAATAAAACTCCTCGAACTTCTCAGGCTTCGGACGGTTTAGAACCTGTACAGGCCCTCCGACATAAGTGGCAGGCTTCGTGTACAGCTTCTGTACGCCCGGATGCTCTGTATCGTCGGTTTTAAATACCTTGACGGCCTCATACTTCTGGTCTACTTTATAGATGCTCTCCACTTTGATAATCCCGTAAATAACGCCGTCCTTATCGCCTACGAGAGCGACCTCTTGCCCCAGCTCCAGCTCCTCCGTAACGGCGTCCTCGATACCCAGCGTGATCGGGATGCTCCATACTGTCCCGTCGGCTAGCCTCATCCGTTCCACAACCGATTGATAATCCTGCTCCCCCATAAATCCGGTCAACGGGGAAAAAGCGCCTACGCCGATCAAATCCAGGTCTGAAATCGTCCATGCGTTGATTTTTAGCGGAAACAAGCTCTTGGCATGCTCAAGCAGCCGTTCTCTTTGCTCTCCCTCTACGATGCGGCTAATTAACGTACCGCCGTGCGGTTGAATGGTTTCTCCCATTGCTTACGTTCCTCCTATGATCCGAAAGATCTGTCTTATTTATGCAGTCCGCATTCCGTTTTCTCAAAGCCCGCCCAGCGACCTGCTCTCGGGTCTTCACCCGGCGCTACCTGACGTGTGCAGTGCTCGCATCCGATACTTGGGTAATTACGGTCATGCAGCGGGTTATAAATAATATTGTTATTACGAATATAATTCCATACATCCTCGGAAGTCCAGCTTGCCAGCGGGTTGAATTTGACCAACCCGAACTTCACATCGTACTCTACTTTTTTAGAGTTGGCACGGGTAGGTGCCTGGTCACGGCGAATTCCCGTAATCCACGCATCATAATTTTTAAGGATATCGGTGAGCGGATCAACTTTACGAATATTGCAGCATTGAGTCGGCTCGCTCTTCCACAATTCTTCACCAAATTTCTCCGCTTGCTCTTCCAGAGTCAATTTAGGAAGTACTTGTACGAATTCTAAGCCGTAATGCTGCTGCAAACGATCACGGGTCTCATACGTCTCTTTAAAATGTACATTCGTATCAAGATAGAAAATATCGGTTTTCGGGCTAACCTTCTGGAGCAGGTCGACAAGGACTACATCTTCCGCTCCGAAACTACAGGCAAGAGTGATATTCGGGAATCTTTCTACCGCAAAGGCTAAAAGTTCCTCAGGGCTTTTATTTTCAAATTCTTCCGCAGCTTGGCGAATAAGCTCTTCTTTCTCAAATAGATTCATAGTATAAGTGCCTCCTAAAAATTAATTCCGAGTAAATTAATGCGCTTTATTGTATTTGATTTTTATTATAACTCTTCGTGACTTTTTGTCAAATTAATTTTTTCTTTTGCTATGGGCGTATACCCTATTTTATTACCAAAAGACCTATTCTGTGAAAGAAGTTTGAGCATTTTCGTCAACTCAAGTACAATTTAGAAGAGATTTCTATACTGGGAGGTATGATACGACTTGTCTTATGAAACTGTTGAAAATCTGGAGAAGTATTGGAGCTGGAGTTTTTGGGAGCCTAATCTGCTGCTGCTTTTAAACAAATCGGGTATTCTCTTGCTAATCATCCTGATGACCTGGTTCATGCTGAAGATACGCAAAATTGTAATTTCACGCATTTTTATTCTAAGCCGATTGGAGTTAAGGCAAAGAAACACCCTAGAATCCCTGCTGCTCTCATTCACCAGATATGTGTTGTTTATCATCGCCGTCCTTATGTGTCTAAGTAATGTAGGATTGGAGGTAGGTCCCATTATTGCCGGTGCCGGGGTGATTGGATTGGCCGTTGGCTTCGGCGCCCAAACGCTTGTGAAGGATTTGATTACCGGTTTTTTTATTATCTTCGAGGATCAATTTTCTGTAGGAGATTATGTAACGATTAATAACGGCCAAATTAACGGGACGGTTGTCAGCGTAGGATTAAGAGCGACCAAAATTCGCACCTGGGCACAGCATGTCGTAGTCATTCAAAATTCAGAAATCCGCATCAGTCAAAACTATAACCGGGAACGCATGCGGGCCATTGTCAACATTACGGTTCCCTACGAGACAGACACGGCGGATATTGAAAAAGCCGTTTATGCCATTTCTACACGCCTCATCGCAACCATGCCTCAGATGTTTCTGTTAGATGACAAAGGTCAGGCCGTCGAGCCGCCGCAGCTATATGGAATTACGGATGTAGAAAATAATGCTCTTGGAGCTAAATATACCGTCACAAGCCTGGTGAAAGATGATCACTATTGGACGGCCTGCAAAGAGATCCGTAAGGCTCTCATCAATGAATTGAAATTGTCCGGGATTCACATTTCCTATCCACGCCGTGTAGAACGCAAAGAATGGGAATACGAGCCGAAACACATTCAGTCCACAATGAGCTAACTGATTATCTATCATCATACAAAAACCTCTCCAAATGAATGGAGAGGTTTTTGTATACGCAAATATTAACGTTTCGAGAATTGAGGAGCGCGACGAGCGGCTTTCAAGCCGTATTTCTTACGCTCTTTCATACGAGGGTCGCGAGTCAGGAATCCGGCTTTTTTCAAAGTGCCGCGATATTCAGGGTCTACTTTGAGCAAAGCACGGGAAATTCCGTGACGGATAGCTCCGGCTTGTCCGGAAATACCGCCGCCGTGTGCCAATACTACCACATCGTATTTTGTCAAAGTATCCGTGAGGTTCAGAGGCTGCTTCACGATCAGTTTCAATGTCTCCAAACCAAAGTATTCATTCAAATCACGCTTATTGATAATGATACGGCCTTCGCCCGGTACCAAGCGAACGCGTGCTACCGAATGCTTACGACGACCAGTGCCATAATATTGTACTTGTGCCACAAGACAGTCCTCCCTTTATTAACCGCGAAGTTCCCAAACTTCAGGTTGTTGTGCTTGATGCGGATGCTCCGAACCGGCATATACTTTCAGCTTCAGCTTAATGCGGTTGCCCAAACGATTCTTTGGAAGCATACCGTGAATTGCCAATTCCAACATGCGCTCCGGCTTGTTCTTCAGCATATCTCCTGCGGAGGTTACTTTCAAACCGCCCGGATGCAGGGAGTGACGGTAGTACATTTTGTTCTGCAGCTTCTTACCTGTCAGAACGATTTTCTCTGCATTGATGATGACGACGAAATCGCCGGTATCAACATGCGGAGTGAATTGAGGCTTATGCTTTCCGCGCAGGATACTTGCCGCTTCGCTGGCCAGACGTCCAAGCGTCTTGTCCGTAGCGTCGATAATGTACCATTTGCGTTCAACTTCATTTGGCTTCGCCATATATGTGGTACGCATGTAATTGTTCCTCCTAAATCTATCTTCATCACAATCAATCGTTTATCATTCGTATATTCAATCGTCAAATGGTCGTTTGCATGACCCGGGGCCGTGGGGTAG
This sequence comes from Paenibacillus sp. F024, assembly GCF_057814255.1. Taxonomy (NCBI): domain Bacteria; kingdom Bacillati; phylum Bacillota; class Bacilli; order Caryophanales; family Paenibacillaceae; genus Paenibacillus; species Paenibacillus sp. F024. The sequence continues at coordinate 51,214 of NZ_JBVASZ010000025.1, read as the reverse complement.
CCAGTCAAGAAACACCAATAGTTATTGTACTACATTTAGCTGCAGTAATCAAGGCCGCAATGGGTCTTATTCGTAAAAAACTTTCCACAGCATCAACCCGTGCGGCATAGCGGTAGGTCCCGCCAATGAACGGTCTTTGCCCTCCAGGATGCTTTGCATCATAGAGCTTCGCCGCTTGCCTTCCCCGATATCGATGAGCGTTCCGGCGATGATCCGTACCATGTTATATAAAAAACCGTTGCCGGTTAAATAGATATGCATAGCGAATGATTGCAGGTCCGAATCCATCGGTTCACATTCGATCCAGGCATCATAAATCGTCCTGACATGGCTTGGAGCCACGGTTCTGGTAGAACAAAACGATGTAAAATCATGTTCGCCTATCAACTGAAGTAAGCCTTCACGCATCGAATCGACGCACAGCGGGGTCGGATGGTGCACTTCCAGGTGGCTTTTGAAGATATCGACATATTTGCCGCACCGGATCGTATACCGGTATGTCTTTCGCTTGGCAGACCTCCTGGCATGAAACCTATCCTCTACCTGCTTTGCCTCCCATACAAGAATATCCCGCGGAAGCCAAGAATTTATTGCAAGGCAAAGGCGTTCAATCGGTATGCGGGAATGGGTGTGGAAGTTGAAGACTTGACCCTTTGCATGAACCCCTGCATCCGTCCGGCCTGATGCGATAATTTTCAGTTCTTCCCCTGTCAATCGCAGCAATGCATATTCAAGACGGTCTTGAACCGTGTTTTTTCCCGGCTGCGTCTGAAATCCACTATACGCGGTACCGTCATAGCTGACGGTCATGCAAATGTTCCTCACGGTCAAGCCCTCCGTGCGTAATTCCGTTTACCTTTACCTGACTACAAAAAAAAGGGTTTCATCAGAATCATAAGATCCCGTCCACCCTTTCCCATCCTTTTTTTCTCTTAAGCCCGGTCTACAAGTTCCAAGTAAACCATTGGTGCTGCATCGCCGCGGCGAGGACCCAGCTTCAAAATGCGGGTATACCCACCTTGACGTTCTGCATAGCGAGGAGCCAAATCGGAGAAAAGCTTCTGAATGGCATCTTGATTCTCGTTCGCTGCTTCACGGCGAACGAAAGAAGCTACTTGACGACGCGCATGCAGATCTCCGCGCTTAGCCAATGTGATCAGCTTCTCTGCGATCGAGCGAAGCTCTTTCGCTTTTGCTTCCGTCGTTTGAATACGTTCATGTATGAATAAGTCGGTTACCAGGTCACGAAACAAAGCTTTACGCGCACTGGAATCACGACCCAACTTTTGGTATGCCATGTGTGCAACCTCCTTCTGTTCAATTAGTCACAGTCGCCTGCTTGGGATTAATCTTCCATGCGGAGTCCAAGGCCAAGCTCTTCGAGCTTCTCTTGCACTTCCTCCAAGGATTTGCGGCCCAAGTTACGAACCTTCATCATATCTTCTTCCGTTTTCGTGATCAATTCCTGCACCGTGTTGATGCCGGCACGCTTCAGGCAGTTGTAGGAGCGCACAGAAAGATCAAGTTCCTCGATCGTCATCTCAAGAACCTTCTCCTTCTTGTCCTCTTCCTTCTCAACCATAATTTCCGCATCTTTCGCCTCATCGGTCAAGCCCACGAACAGCATCAAATGCTCGGTTAAGATTTTCGCACCCAAGCTAACGGCTTCTTCAGGTCTGATACTTCCATCGGTCCATACTTCGAGGGTTAGTTTATCATAGTTGGTGACTTGACCGACGCGAGTATTTTCCACGCTGTAATTGACACGGGTGATCGGAGTATAGATCGAATCAATCGGAATTAGGCCGATCAGTTGGTCCTCGCGCTTGTTCTTATCCGCCGATACGTATCCGCGGCCACGGTTCGCATGAATTCTCATATGAAGCCGGGCATCGGAGGAAAGCGTAGCAATGTGCAAATCCGGATTCAGAATTTCCACATCGCTATCGCCGCGAATATCGCCAGCCACAACAGCACCTTCACCTTCGGCATCGATCTCAAGAACCTTCTCCTCATCGGAATGAATCTTTAACGATAGCCCCTTAAGGTTAAGGATTATCTCCGTAACATCTTCCATGACACCCGGAACCGTGGAGAACTCATGCAGAACCCCGTCGATTTGCACGGATGTTACAGCCGCACCCGGCAACGACGAAAGCAGAATTCTGCGAAGAGAGTTGCCCAGTGTAGTTCCGTAGCCTCTTTCCAAAGGCTCAACGACAAACTTTCCGTAGGTGCCGTCATCGCTTGAATGTACGGTCTCTATTTTCGGCTTTTCGATTTCGATCATTGGTTAACCCTCCTTCAAACGTCGTTTCCATCTGGATAACTTAAGACGTATAAGACGTGCAGTATGCCTATCCAAATAGTATTCACAGCTTTTGGATAATTATACCACCATGCTTAGCAATCCTGAATTAGACACGACGGCGTTTCGGAGGACGGCAGCCGTTATGAGGAATCGGAGTCACGTCTTTGATCAGGTTAACTTCGAGCCCAGCGGCTTGAAGAGAACGAATCGCAGCTTCACGGCCTGCGCCCGGTCCTTTAACCATGACTTCAACAGCTTTCATCCCATGCTCCATAGCGGCTTTCGCAGCGGACTCAGCAGCCATTTGAGCGGCAAACGGAGTGCTTTTACGCGAGCCTTTAAAGCCAAGATTACCGGCGCTAGCCCAAGAAATCGCGTTCCCGTGCGGGTCTGTAATAGTAACAATCGTATTGTTAAACGTGGAGCGGATATGTGCCACTCCGGAGTCGATATTTTTCCGGTCACGACGTTTAGTACGAACAACTTTTTTTGGTTTAGCCATTTATACGCTACCTCCTTTACTATTTTTTCTTGTTAGCTACCGTACGACGAGGACCTTTACGCGTACGAGCGTTTGTTTTAGTCCGTTGACCGCGAACAGGCAGGCCGCGACGATGACGAACACCACGATAGCATCCGATCTCGATAAGACGCTTAATGTTCAATGCGATTTCACGACGCAGATCGCCTTCCACTTTCAGTGTTTTGTCGATCACGTCACGGATTTTGCTTACTTCATCCTCTGTCAGATCGCGAACGCGAGTGTCAGGATTAATACCGGTTTGAGCAACAATTCTCTGAGCGGTAGTGTTACCGATGCCGAAAATGTAAGTCAAAGCGATGATTACCCGCTTGTCACGAGGTAAGTCTACACCAGCAATACGTGCCATTTATACCTGCACCTCCTTAACCTTGTTTTTGTTTGTGCTTCGGATTTTCACAGATTACCATAACGTTCCCTTTGCGGCGAATGACTTTGCATTTTTCGCAAATCGGCTTGACCGATGGTCTAACCTTCATGGTGGTTACCTCCTAAGAGTTTGCCTAGCAAACTTTCTTCGTAAGCAATACTGAGCTTGCACAGCAAACTTTCTTCGTATGGATTACATTTATTTAAAACGATAGGTTATACGGCCTCTGGTCAAATCATAAGGCGATAGTTCAACCGTCACCTTATCCCCGGGCAGGATCCGGATAAAGTGCATTCTGATTTTCCCGGATACATGAGCAAGTATCTTATGACCGTTCTCCAGTTCAACTTTAAACATTGCATTCGGAAGAGGTTCAATCACTGTACCTTCAACTTCAATCACATCTTCTTTGGCCACAGTCATTCTCCTTTCTCTAGCGCTTCTGCAGATAAATTGTCCACAATCTTGTGGAGCGCAAAACGTAATTTGCCATTCGTGACTCGTCCGGTCTCACGCAGACTATCAGCTACCTCTGAGCTGACCGCCGGAAGGAGATCGAGATGAATGATATTTTTCTTCTTGGGTTCATCGAATTTCCGTTTGTCGCCGTCTGCAATCCACACGTATCGTTGGTCTACGACGCCGATAATGACGGCGTACTTCCCGGAATCACGTCCCCGATTCACCCTTACCATTTGTCCGATGCAAGGCATATTCAATGGTTCCATCGCAAAGCCTACTTACCGGGAAGCGTCAAAATTTCGTAACCGTCTGCCGTAATCGCTATGGTATGCTCGAAATGAGCGCACAGTGTGCCATCCACCGTGACGACCGTCCAATCGTCTTCCAAGGTTCGAACATATCGTTCCCCTACATTGACCATCGGTTCGATCGCAAGCACCATACCGGGCTTAAGCCGCGGGCCGTGACCGGCCGGGCCATAGTTAGGAATTTGCGGCTCCTCGTGAAGCTCGGTACCAATCCCATGTCCTACATACTCTCGGACAACTGAAAAACCTTCATCCTCAATGCACCTTTGAATGGCGTTGGAAATCGTGTACAGCCGGGCATCCGGTTTAGCCTCGGCAAGCCCTGCATACAGCGACCTTTCGGTCACCTCCAGAAGCTTCCGTGCCGTATCGGAAATGGTTCCGACACCGTATGTCCATGCCGAATCCCCATGATATCCCTTATATTGCGCACCGATATCGATACTAATAATGTCGCCATCCTTCAGCTTTCGTTGACCGGGTATGCCGTGAACCAATTCATCGTTGACAGAAGCACAGATACTTCCGGAAAAACCATTGTAACCTTTAAAAGACGGAATAGCGCCTTGACTCCGGATATATTCTTCAGCGATTTGATCGAGCTCTTTGGTTGTAATATCGGGCTGAATGTGTTTTTGAAGCAGCCGGTGGGTATCCGCAACAATGCGGCCAGCCTCCCGCATCAATTCCAATTCAGCTGCTGACTTACAAATGATCATTACGCTTGCCCTCGCAATAGTGAACTGATTTGTGCAGTAACCGTATTTATCTCTTGCTCACCGTTAACCTCACGCAATATTCCCTTGTTACGATAGTACTCCAAAAGAGGAGCGGTTTTATTGATATACTCGTCCAAACGAGTCCCTACTTTTTCTTCGTTATCATCCGAACGTTGATACAATTCACCAGAACATTTGTCGCAAACATTCTCACGTGCAGGGGGGTTAAACAAGATATGATACGTAGCTCCACAAGATTTGCAGATTCTGCGGCCCGTTAAACGGGCAAGCAGTAAATCCCGGTCCACTTTCAGGTTAATCACATGCTCGATGCTTTTACCCAGCGATTGTGCAATACCGTCCAGCGCCTCCGCTTGGGAGATGGTCCGGGGAAATCCGTCAAGCAAAAATCCTTTACTGCAGTCCGGCTGCCCAAGTCTTTCACGAACAATCCCGATCGTAATTTCATCCGGGACGAGCAACCCTTGATCAACATATTTCTTCGCCTCAACTCCAAGCGGCGTCTCCTGCTTCATCGCCAGCCTGAACGCATCACCGGTCGAAATATGCGGGATTTGAAACTCGTCAACGATTCGTTCCGCCTGAGTGCCTTTGCCTGCACCAGGAGGCCCCATAAAGATGATGTTCATCACGACTTCCTCCCCTACTGCATCATTCGATGCTAACAGCACAATAGGTGCCGATAGCTCTAGAAGTCAGCTATCAGTACCTATTCACTATTTGTTAATGAAACCTTTGTAGTGGCGTTTGATTAACTGGCTTTCGATTTGCTTCATCGTTTCCAATCCTACACCGATGACGATCAGCAAGGAAGTGCCGCCGATCTGTACGGATTGCGGCAAGCCGGCCAAAGAACCGAACAAAATCGGAAGAATGGAAATGGCAGCCAGGAAAAGCGCCCCGGATAAAGTAATTCTCGTCATTACCCGCGTCAGATAAGCAGATGTCGTTTTGCCTGGTCGAATTCCCGGAATGTATCCGCCGTTTTTCTTCATTTGGTCCGCCATTTGTACAGGGTTAATCTGTACAAAGGTGTAGAAGTAAGTGAATCCGATGATCAGCAAAACATACAGCACCATCCCGAGCGGATGAGTATAGCTCATATTCGTGATGATCCAATCGGCAACCGGATTGCCTCTCCAGAAGCTCGCGATTGTCGGCGGAAACACCAAGAGTGAAAGTGCGAAGATAACCGGAATGACACCTGCCGCATTAACCTTAAGCGGAATATGCGTCGATTGACCTCCGAACATTTTACGGCCAACTACTCTCTTAGCGTATTGAACAGGGATTTTACGAACGCCCTGTTGGACGAAAATTACACCCGCAATCAATGCAATGATCACGAGCACAATGATCGCAACCTTCACTACATTAAGGAAGAGCGCACCGCCGGCATCAACAAATTGCGTTTGATAAATTTGCTGAATACCTGTCGGAATTGCAGCCACGATGCCTGCAAAGATGATAATGGAAATACCATTTCCAATGCCATTCTCGGTGATTTGTTCCCCTAACCACATCAGAAAAGCAGTGCCCGCCGTGAGGACGATCGCAATCAAAGCATAGGTCGCAAAGGTCGGATTGATTACCAATCCCGTGTATAGGCGATTAAACCCGATCGCAAGCCCGAATGCTTGAATGATCCCCAGCACGATGGTCCCGTAACGGGTAATTTGCCCTAACTTCTTCCGGCCTACTTCTCCTTCTTTCGCCCATTGGGCGAATCTAGGAATGACATCCATGGAGAGCAGTTGCACAATGATCGATGCCGTGATATAAGGCATGATCCCCATCGCAAAGATAGAGAATTGGAACAAAGCGCCGCCCGAAAAAGTATTAAGCAAACCGAACACGCCGCCTTGGCTGGCATGGTCTTGGAGCTTCAGAATGTCTGTGTTGATGTTAGGTACCGGAATAAAAGCACCAATTCTGTAGACGATCAGCACAAGTAAGGTGAAAATGATTCGCTTGCGCAGATCCTCTACTTTCATAATATTGGATATGGTACGAAACATTAAATCACCTCGGTTTGACCGCCTGCAGCCTGAATTTTTTCTACCGCAGATTGGGAGAATTTGTTGGCCTTGACGTTCAATTTAACCGTGATTTCACCGTTACCCAAGATTTTGATGCCGTCTCTTGGATTTTTCACGATGCCGGATTCAAGTAAAGTCTCCGGAGTAACTTCCGTACCCGCTGCAAATTTGTTCAAATCCTCAACGTTAACAACAGCAAATTCCTTGCGGAATTGGTTGTTGAATCCACGTTTTGGCAAGCGACGATAAAGCGGGTTTTGACCGCCCTCAAATCCCGGACGAACACCGCCGCCGGAACGCGCATTTTGACCTTTGTGACCGCGAGTTGCTGTTTTCCCCATACCGCTACCCACACCGCGTCCTACACGCTTGCGGGAACTGCGAGAACCGGGAGCAGAAGTAAGCTCATGCAATTTCATCGTTTGCACCTCCTCTAGCTATATGGTAAGCTGTTACGCTTCGATTTCTTTCACTTCTACCAAGTGACTTACTTGGTTAACCATACCGCGAATCGCGGCATTGTCTGCTTGTGTTACAGTTTGATGCAGCTTGCGAAGTCCCAAAGCCGTAACTGTACGACGCTGAGTCTCAGGACGACCGATCAGGCTGCGCTTGAGGGTAATTTGCAATTGCTTAGCCATGGTATCCCTCCTAACCTAAGAGTTCTTCAACGGTTTTACCGCGAAGCTTAGCCACTTCTTCCGCACGTTTCAGACGGCTCAAGCCTTCCAGGGTTGCGTTGACCATGTTAATGGAGTTCGAAGATCCGAGGGACTTCGTCAAAATGTCGCCTACGCCAGCCAGCTCGAGTACGGCACGAACCGGGCCGCCTGCGATTACTCCTGTACCTTTGGAAGCAGGTTTAAGAAGAACTTTACCTGCGCCGAAGTGTCCGGTCACCAAATGAGGAATTGTAGTTCCGACGATAGGAACGTGAATCAGGTTTTTCTTTGCATCTTCAATACCTTTGCGAATCGCATCAGGTACCTCGGAAGCTTTACCGATTCCAGCGCCTACCCAACCTTTGCCGTCGCCTACAACCACGAGTGCGCTAAAGCTGAAACGGCGACCGCCTTTTACTACTTTAGCAACGCGGTTAATATGAACGACTTTTTCAGTCAGCTCTAAAGTATTGGGATCAATACGCAAGTCCTTTACCTCCTTATGTGTAAATTTAGATTAGAATTCAAGACCTGCTTCACGAGCAGCGTCTGCGAGTGCTTTAATACGTCCGTGATACAAATATCCGCCGCGGTCGAAAACAACTTTCTCGATACCGGCTTTTTTGGCGCGTTCTGCAATCAGTGCGCCGACCTTTGTAGCAGCTTCGACGTTGCCGCCGTTAGCGATGCCCTCTCTTAGTTCCTTATCTTGCGTGGAAGCGGAAGCGATCGTTACGCCTTTTACGTCATCGATCAATTGGGCATATACATGCTTAGAGGAACGAAAAATGTTGAGACGCGGACGCTCAGTCGTTCCTTGAATTTTCTTACGAACGCGAAGATGTCTTTTCAAACGCGCTTTATTTTTATCGCCTTTGGTAATCATTCTTGGGTCACTCCTTTCGAGTTGGATCAGAAGTATTATCACGCAATAGGAATTACGCGGCCTTACTTCTTCTTACCGGCTTTACCTTCTTTACGAAGAATACGCTCGCCTTCGTACTTAATACCTTTACCTTTATACGGTTCAGGCTCACGAACGGAACGAACTTTAGCGGCAGTTGCGCCTACCAGCTCTTTATCGATTCCTTTGACGATGATTTTCGTGTTCGAAGGAACTTCGAATTCAATGCCGTTTTCCGGCTCGATTTCTACCGGATGCGAGTAACCTACGTTCAAGACCAGCTTGTTGCCGGACTTGTTCGCACGGTAACCTACGCCAACCAAGTCGAGATTCTTGGCAAATCCGTCCGTTACTCCGCTCACCATGTTTTGCACAACACTGCGTGTCGTACCATGAAGAGAACGGTGCAATTTATTATCAGAAGGGCGTTCTACCGTAAGGACATTGTCCTCAACGCTGATCTTCATATCTTTGTGCAGCTCACGGCTCAAAGTGCCTTTAGGGCCTTTTACCGTAATCAATGTGTTATCAATAGTCACGTCTACTCCGCTTGGGATCGTGATCGGTTTGCGACCAATACGGGACATGTTTTGCACCTCCGTTCATTCAAAATCAATATTACCAAACGTAGCAGATAACTTCTCCGCCGGCTTTGGATTGACGAGCTTCCTTATCCGTCATCACACCTTTGGATGTGGACAGGATTGCGATTCCCAAACCGCCCAGTACGCGAGGCACCTCTTGGCTCTTCGCGTATACGCGCAGACCTGGCTTGCTGATTCTTTTCAAACCAGTGATGACGCGCTCGTTGTTAGGGCCGTATTTCAAGAATACGCGGATAATACCTTGCTTGCTGTCTTCGATATATTCAGCGTCACGAATGAAGCCTTCCTTCTTGAGGATCTCAGCGATTTCTCTTTTGACCTTCGAAGCCGGAATTTCCACAGTCTCGTGACGAACGACGTTAGCGTTGCGAATGCGTGTAAGCATATCTGCAATTGGATCGGACATAACCATGTGTTGTAAACCTCCTTCCCGAAACTATGAGTTTTACCAGCTTGCTTTCTTTACGCCAGGAATCTGGCCTTTGTATGCCAATTCGCGGAAGCAAATTCTGCAAATTTTAAATTTCCGAAGCACGGAATGCGGACGACCGCAGCGTTCGCAGCGCGTATAGGCCTGCACCTTAAATTTAGGAGGACGCTGCTGCTTAATCTTCATCGAAGTTTTTGCCACTTCAGTTTACACCTCCAAGGGTTTCCGTGGGAACCGGCACTCGAGTGCCCGCCCCAATTATTTGGAAAACGGCATGCCTAATTGTGTCAACAATTCACGGGATTCTTCATCCGTTTTTGCTGTAGTTACAATTACGATATCCATACCGCGGACTTTGTCCACTTTATCGTATTCAATCTCAGGGAAAATCAACTGCTCTTTCAAACCGAGCGTATAGTTACCGCGGCCGTCAAATGCTTTGGTAGATACGCCGCGGAAGTCGCGCACGCGAGGAAGAGCAACGTTGAACAATTTGTCTAAGAAATGATACATACGCTCGCCACGGAGTGTTACTTTCACGCCGATCGGCATATTTTCACGCAGTTTAAAGCCTGCGATCGATTTTTTTGCTTTGGTGATTACCGGTTTTTGACCAGAAATCATTTGCAGATCTTGAACAGCAGTATCGAGCACTTTGGAGTTGGAAACCGCTTCGCCAACACCCATGTTGATCACTACTTTTTCAATCTTAGGAACCTGCATTACCGTTGTGTAATTGAACTTCTGCATCAAAGCAGGAGTAATTTCGTTCAGAAAACGATCCTTCATTCTTGCAGCCATGAATCCGAGTACCTCCTTTCTTACCAATTATTAATCGATAATCTCGCCGGATTTTTTCGCGACGCGAACTTTTTTGCCGTTATCAAGCACTTTGTAACCTACACGAGTAGGCTCGCCTGTCTTTGGATCAACCAGCATCACGTTGGATACGTGAATCGGAGCTTCCTGAGTAAGGATGCCTCCTTGCGGGTTTTGCTGAGAAGGCTTGGCATGCTTCTTGATCATGTTCACACCTTCGACCAGCACGCGGTTTTCGCGAGGGTAAGCTGCGATAACGCGACCCGTTTTCCCTTTATCCTTACCGCTAATAACGAACACTTTGTCTTCTTTTTTAACGTGAAGTTTATTGTTATGGGACTCGAGTTTCTTCGGTTGTTTTGGCATTGTGTTTCCACCTCCTAAGGGCATTCGGAAGAATGCTTTCCTCGTAAGCATCCTTATTGAATGTCAATTACGACATTAGATAACTTCTGGAGCCAGAGATACGATTTTCATGAAGTCTCTGTCGCGAAGTTCACGAGCTACCGGTCCAAAGATACGAGTGCCCCGTGGGCTCTTGTCTTCTTTTACGATAACCGCTGCATTCTCGTCAAAGCTGATGTAGGATCCGTCCTTACGGCGCGCACCGCGTCTCGTACGTACAACTACAGCTTTAACCACATCACCCTTTTTGACAACGCCGCCTGGTGTTGCTTCTTTCACCGAGCAAACGATCAGATCACCGATGTTAGCGGTACGACGTCCGGTACCACCCAACACGCGGATACACATCAGCGATTTTGCACCAGAGTTGTCAGCTACTTTCAATCGAGTAAATGGTTGAATCATTGTGTATTCCCTCCTTCCGGAATTGATGCCAAGTGCTTATATTAAACGATAACCGCTTTTTCGACCACTTTGACCAATCTCCAGCGCTTGTCTTTGGAGAGCGGACGGGTTTCCATGATTTCAACAACATCGCCGATTTGAGCTTCATTGTTTTCGTCATGAGCTTTGAATTTTTTCGTGTATTTAATGCGCTTATGGTAGAGGTCGTGCTTTTTGTAAGTTTCAACGGCGACGACGATGGTTTTGTCCATTTTGTCGCTGACGACTTTACCCTGCTGCGTTTTACGCTCGTTGCGTTCAGCCATTTTTAAATCCTCCTCTCTCATTCATTAACTAGTGATTCCCAATTCTCTTTCACGCAAAACCGTCTTGGCCCGGGCAATATCTTTGCGGACTTTTTGAATTTGTACGGGATTTTCCAGTTGACCTGTAGCTAGTTGAAAACGGAGGTTAAAGAGCTGCTCTTTAAATCCGGAAACTTTTTGTTCGATCTCAGCAGTGGTTAAGTTGCGAAATTCACTAGCTTTCATTTGCTTCACCACCCAATTCTTCTCTTTTCACAAACTTCGTCTTGATTGGCAGCTTGTGAGAGGCGAGACGCATAGCTTCACGGGCGATCTCTTCGCTGACGCCGGCAAGTTCAAACATAACCTTACCCGGTTTAACGACAGCAACCCATTTTTCTACGTTACCTTTACCGCTACCCATCCGGACTTCAAGCGGCTTTTGGGTAATAGGCTTGGCAGGGAAAATTTTGATCCAAACCTTACCGCCACGCTTAATGTAACGGGTCATGGCGATACGTGCAGCTTCGATTTGACGGTTGGTTACCCAAGCCGGCTCCATCGCCTGCAAACCATATTCACCAAAATGTACTTCTGCTCCGCCTTTTGCACGGCCGCGCATGTTGCCGCGGTGCTCTTTGCGGTGTTTTACACGTTTAGGGACTAACATGATTAGTTGCCTCCTTCCGTAGCAGCCTTTTTCTTAGCCGTTGGAAGAACTTCGCCACGATAGATCCATACTTTTACGCCGATTCGACCATAAGTGGTATGAGCTTCTGCTGTACCATAATCGATATCCGCACGCAAAGTATGAAGAGGAACTGTACCCTCACTGTATCCTTCGGTTCTGGCGATTTCCGCTCCGCCTAAACGACCGCTAACCGATGTTTTGATTCCTTTTGCTCCGGCTCTCATCGATCTTTGAATGGCTTGTTTCAATGCACGGCGGAACGATACACGGCGCTCCAGCTGTTGTGCAATGCTTTCAGCTACAAGAATCGCATCCAGATCCGAATTTTTAACTTCCGAAATGTTGATATGAACTTTCTTGCCGTTAGTCAGCTTGGACAGGTAGCCGCGGATAACCTCGACTTCCGAACCGCCCTTACCGATAACCATACCAGGCTTAGCTGTATGAATCGTTACGTTCACGCGGTTTGCCGCACGCTCGATTTCAATGCGGGACACAGCGGATTCTTTCAACTTTGTTTTCAAATATTCGCGGATTTTAACGTCCTCCATAAGCAGATCGCCGAAATCTTTGCCAGCGTACCACTTGGATTCCCAGTCGCGAATAATACCAATTCTAAGTCCTACCGGGTTTACTTTTTGACCCACACGTTATCCCTCCTTATTTCTCAGATACCACTAATGTAATGTGGCTGGTACGTTTATTAATGCGGCTCGCACGACCCATAGCGCGAGGACGGAATCTCTTCAAGGTTGGCCCTTGGTTCACATAAGCTTGCTCAACTACCAGGCTGTTTACATCCAGGGAGTAGTTGTGCTCTGCATTGGCAATAGCCGAGTTCAAAAGCTTCTCAACGATCGGGGAAGCAGACTTTGGCGTATGACGCAAAATTGCGATCGCTTCGCCTACCTTCTTACCGCGGATCAAATCAACAACCAATTGAACTTTACGGGGAGCAACACGAACATATCTTGCAATGGCTTTAGCTTGTTGCATGGAAGTACCTCCTCTCATTCACAACTCAATCTCATTCACGATCATTTATTAGCGCTTGCCCGTTTTCTTATCGTCACCGGCGTGACCTTTATAAGTACGGGTTGGAGCAAATTCACCAAGCTTATGTCCGACCATATCCTCAGTCACATAGACCGGAACATGCTTCTTGCCGTCATATACAGCAAAGGTGTGGCCGATGAACTGCGGGAAAATCGTGGAACGACGGGACCAAGTTTTGATTACTTGTCTTTTCGTACCCTCACCGCTCATTGCTTCCACTTTCTTCAAAAGATACCCATCAACAAATGGACCTTTTTTCAAACTGCGACCCATGCTTCATTCCTCCCTTCTTTAACCGAACCGAATAACGAATTATTTCGTGCGGCGACGAATAATATATTGATTGGAAGCCTTGTTCTTCTTCCGTGTCTTGTAACCAAGTGTCGGCTTGCCCCAAGGAGACATCGGGGATTTGCGGCCGATCGGGGAGCGACCTTCACCACCACCGTGAGGGTGATCGTTCGGGTTCATAACGGAACCGCGAACTTCAGGTCTTTGACCCAACCAACGAGAACGTCCGGCTTTACCGATTTTCACGAGCTCGTGATCTTCGTTACCTACAGAACCTACCGTTGCGCGGCAAACCTTCAGGATTCTTCTCATTTCACCACTGGACAGACGAACAATAACATATTGCTCTTCTTTACCAAGCAGCTGCGCTTCCGTACCGGCAGCGCGTACCAATTGACCGCCTTTGCCAGGCTTCAACTCGATGTTGTGAATCACAGTACCTACAGGGATGTTTTCCATCGGCAAAGCGTTACCGATCTTGATGTCCGCTGTTGGACCGGATACGATTTGATCGCCAACTTTCAAACCTTTAGGCGCGAGGATGTAACGCTTCTCGCCATCCACGTAGTGGATCAATGCAATGTTAGCAGAACGGTTCGGATCATACTCGATTGTAGCAACGTTACCGGGTATTCCATCTTTGTTCCGTTTGAAATCGATAATACGGTATTTACGCTTGTGTCCGCCGCCTTGATGACGAACCGTAATTTTACCTTGGTTATTGCGTCCTGCTTTTTTGCTCAAAGGAGCCAAAAGCGATTTCTCCGGTGTCGATGTAGTGATTTCTTCAAATGTAGATACCGACATCGCACGTCTTGCCGGAGACGTTGGTTTATATTTTTTGATTGGCACGTGGGTTCCCTCCTTACTTCAAAAATTAATCTTATACTGTTTCAAAGAATTCCAGATCTTTGCTGTCTGCGCTGAGCTTCACGATCGCTTTTTTCCATTCGGAAGTATATCCGGAATAGCGGCCGTAGCGTTTTGGCTTCGCCGGCATTCTGAGCGTATTTACATTCGCTACTTTCACTTTAAAGATTTGTTCGATCGCTTGCTTGATTTCCGTTTTGTTGGAACGAAGATCCACCTCGAACACGTATTTCTTTTCGGCCATCATTTCGCTGGAGCTTTCAGTAATGATTGGTCTTTTAATAATATCGCGAGGGTTTTTCATTACGCAAACACCTCCTCTACCTTTTGCACCGCGTCCTTCGTAATGATCAGCTTGTCATAAACCATAACATCAAGCACGTTAATTCCTTCGGCAGCCACAAACTTGACTCCTGGAATGTTGCGTGCGGACAATGCTACGTTCTCGTCATAAGCAGCTGTCACGACCAAAGCCTTACGATCCACTTTAAGGTTATTCAAAATGGTTACAAATTCTTTTGTTTTCGGCTGAGCCAACTGCAATTGATCCAGCACGATGATTTCGCTTGTCTTCACCTTAGAAGACAACGCGGATTTAATCGCCAAACGGCGAACCTTCTTAGGCAGCTTGTAAGAATAGCTGCGTGGTGTCGGACCAAATACGGTACCGCCGCCTTTCCATTGTGGAGAGCGGATGCTACCTTGACGGGCACGACCTGTACCTTTTTGCTTCCAAGGCTTACGACCACCGCCGCGCACTTCAGAGCGACCTTTCGTTTTATGAGTTCCTGCACGAAGGGATGCACGCTGCATCAAAACCGCTTGATTCAATACATGAACATGCGGTTCGATTCCGAACACGCTGTCGGCCAACTCCACTTCGCCTACTTGTGAACCACTCACGTTAAACACTGCAACTTTTGGCATTTGTTATCCTCCTTTCCCGCTTTCTTACTTCTTCACCGAAGATTTCACGGTAACATAGCTGTTTTTAGGACCTGGAATGGAACCTTTAACCAGAAGAACGTTCCGTTCTACATCAACTTTAACCACTTCAAGCTTTTGAAGTGTAACCGTCTCTGTTCCCATGTGACCCGGAAGCTTTTTACCTTTTGGAACACGGTTAGCCTGAATCGAACCCATCGAACCAGGACCACGATGATAACGCGAACCATGGGCCATAGGACCTCTAGATTGGTTATGTCTTTTGATAACGCCTTGGAAACCTTTACCTTTGGATGTACCCGTTACGTCAACGAACTCGCCTTCTGCGAACAAGTCAGCCTTAATCTCCTGGCCAACTTCATACTCAGAGATTTGTACATTGCGAATTTCTTTAACGTAGCGCTTAGGTGTTGCGCCTGCTTTCTTGGCGTGGCCCAACTCAGGTTTGTTCGCATTCTTTTCCTTTTTGTCGGCAAAACCGATTTGGATGGCTTCGTAACCGTCGTTCTCCGCGTCCTTCTTTTGCAGCACTGTGCAAGGACCTGCTTCAATTACGGTAACCGGAATAACCAATCCCTCAGCAGTAAATACTTGAGTCATCCCAAGCTTTTTACCTAAGATACCTTTTGTCATCGTTGACACCTCTTTTCCTTTTTAACATGTTGTTATTTATCCACAGTGTGTATATTACAGTTTGATTTCGATGTCCACACCGGACGGCAGATCCAAACGCATCAAGGCATCAACCGTTTGCGGCGTTGGATTCACGATATCGATCAAACGCTTATGCGTACGCATCTCGAACTGTTCACGAGAATCTTTGTACTTGTGAACCGCACGAAGAATCGTGATGATTTGCTTCTCTGTCGGAAGCGGAATCGGACCAGACACTCCTGCGCCGGAACGTTTTGCAGTGTCCACAATTTTCTCGGCGGATTGATCCAGAATTCTGTGATCATAAGCCTTCAAACGAATACGAATCTTTTGCTTTGCCATAGTATTCCCTCCTTCTATCGCCCAATTTAGTATCGGACATACTCCGTGAAAATCTCCTGACCCCGTCCCTATGGCAAAGGAGCCGGGTGTGTCAGCAACCTCTCACTTCATCGCAACGTCACAGACCAACGTTCACTATTATATTAAATATCCTAAAGAAAAGCAAGCAAAAAAAACTCTAAACGCCTAAAAATTTAAAACCCTTCATCTATATAGATGAAGGGTTGCATCGGAACAGTACAAAATGCTTAGGCCTTACTTCGGAACAGTACGTGATTCTATAGGATTCGGTATACCGAATTACTTGCTGATTGTTGCAACGGCGCCTGCACCAACAGTACGGCCGCCTTCACGGATCGCGAAACGAGTACCTTCTTCGATAGCGATCGGCGCGATCAGTTCAACGGTAACGGTGATGTTGTCACCAGGCATAACCATTTCAGAACCTTCTGGAAGGTTGATGATACCAGTTACGTCCGTTGTACGGAAGTAGAACTGTGGACGGTAACCAGTGAAGAAAGGCTTATGACGTCCGCCCTCTTCTTTAGTCAGAACGTAGATTTGAGCGCTGAAGTTTGTGTGAGGCTTAACGGAGCCCGGCTTCGCCAAAACTTGTCCACGCTCGATATCTTTACGGTCTACACCACGAAGCAGTGCACCGATGTTGTCACCAGCTTGAGCGGAATCCAGAAGCTTACGGAACATTTCTACGCCCGTAACAACGGATTTGCGAGTTTCTTCAGCCAGACCGATGATTTCGATCTCGTCACCGACTTTAACTACACCACGCTCTACACGACCTGTAGCAACGGTACCACGACCAGTGATCGTGAACACGTCCTCTACCGGCATCAAGAAAGGCTTGTCAGTGTCGCGCTCAGGTGTTGGGATGTAGCTGTCGATTTGCTCGAACAACTCAACGATTTTGTCAGCCCAAGGACCGTCTGGGTTTTGCAGAGCTTCACGAGCTGCACCGCGGATGATCGGAGTGTCATCGCCTGGGAATTCATATTCGTTAAGAAGGTCGCGAACTTCCATTTCAACCAGTTCAAGAAGCTCATCGTCTTCAACCATGTCGCACTTGTTCAAGAATACAACGATGTAAGGTACGCCTACCTGACGGGACAACAGGATGTGCTCGCGAGTTTGCGGCATTGGGCCGTCAGCTGCGGATACAACCAGGATCGCTCCGTCCATTTGCGCAGCACCAGTGATCATGTTTTTAACATAGTCAGCGTGGCCTGGGCAGTCAACGTGTGCGTAGTGACGGTTAGGAGTTTCGTATTCAACGTGTGCAGTGGAGATGGTGATACCACGCTCGCGCTCTTCTGGAGCTTTGTCGATTTGGTCGAAAGCTACAGCGGCACCGCCGTATTTTTTGGACAATACTGTAGTGATTGCCGCAGTCAAAGTTGTTTTACCATGGTCAACGTGACCGATCGTACCAATGTTAACGTGCGGTTTATTACGCTCAAATTTTGCTTTTGCCATGAGTGGATAGCCTCCTTAAAATAATGTAATTATATTAAGCGCCTTTGTTCTTTGCAACGATTT
Organism: Paenibacillus sp. F024; assembly: GCF_057814255.1. Lineage (NCBI taxonomy): Bacteria > Bacillati > Bacillota > Bacilli > Caryophanales > Paenibacillaceae > Paenibacillus > Paenibacillus sp. F024. The sequence goes on along the minus strand of NZ_JBVASZ010000025.1, from coordinate 33,526 downwards.
CTTCTGCAATCGACTTAGGCACTTCTTCATAGTGCGAAATTTCCATCGAGTACACGCCCCGGCCTTGCGTACGGGAGCGCAATGTCGTGGAATAACCGAACATTTCGGAAAGAGGTACTTTTGCACGGATGATTTGCGCACCGAAGCGAGAATCCATACCTTCGATTCTGCCGCGGCGGGAGTTCAGGTCGCCCATAACGTCGCCCATGTACTCTTCCGGCACAGTAACTTCTACTTTCATGATCGGCTCAAGGAGCGCTGGACGGCATTTGTCAGCAGCAGCTTTGAGTGCCATGGATCCGGCAATCTTAAACGCCATTTCACTGGAGTCAACATCGTGGTAAGAACCGTCAACAACAGTTGCTTTGATGTCCACAAGCGGGAAGCCTGCGTATACACCATTCTTCATGGACTCTTCAATACCAGCTTGGATCGGACCGATGAACTCTTTTGGAATCGCACCACCGACGATTTTGCTTTCGAACTGGAATCCGGTTCCCGGCTCCAAAGGCTCAAACTCAACCCAACAATGTCCGTATTGACCGCGGCCGCCGGATTGGCGAACAAACTTACCTTCAACTTTAGCCGCTTGACGGAACGTTTCACGGTAGGCAACCTGCGGTTTACCCACATTGGTTTCTACCTTGAACTCGCGAAGCATGCGGTCTACGATGATCTCAAGGTGAAGCTCACCCATACCGGAGATGATCGTTTGGCCTGTTTCTTCGTCTGTATGCGCACGGAAAGTCGGATCTTCTTCAGACAATTTGGCGAGAGCAATACCCATTTTGTCTTGGTCGGCTTTTGTTTTTGGTTCAACAGCCAACTGGATAACCGGCTCTGGGAAGTTCATGGACTCCAGAATAACCGGATTCTTCTCATCGCACAGCGTATCACCGGTAACGGTATCCTTCAGACCTACGGCAGCTGCAATGTCACCAGCATAAACTTCGCTGATTTCTTGACGGCTGTTTGCGTGCATTTGGAGAATACGCCCGATACGCTCACGCTTGCCTTTAGTTCCGTTCAATACGTACGAACCGGAGTTCAGAACCCCAGAGTATACACGGAAGAATGTCAGCTTACCGACAAACGGGTCAGTCATGATTTTGAAAGCCAATGCAGAGAACGGCTCGTCATCGGAAGACTTACGTACTACTTCGGAACCGTCTTCGAGGGTACCCTTGATGTCCGGTACGTCGATTGGCGACGGGAGGTAGTCAATAACGGCATCCAGCATCAACTGTACGCCTTTATTACGGTAAGAAGATCCGCAGATAACCGGGAAGATTTTAACGGCTACAACCCCTTGACGGAGCGCTCCTTTAATTTCTTCGATCGTCAGCTCTTCGCCTTCAAGGTATTTCATCATGAGCTCTTCGTCAAGCTCCGCTACTTTCTCTACAAGCTCAAGGCGAAGTTCTTCCACCTTGTCTTTGTACTCAGCAGGGATTTCGGCTTGCTCAGGATCTTTGCCCAAGTCGTCCTTGTAGATATAAGCTTTACGCTCAACCAGGTCAATAACGCCTTTGAAATCATTCTCAGCGCCGATCGGCAGTTGAATAGCAACTGCGTTTGCGCCGAGCTTATCGCGCATCGATTGAATAACCTGCAGGAAATCCGCACCGATGATATCCATTTTGTTAACATAAGCGATCCGAGGAACGCCATAACGGTCGGCTTGTCTCCAAACCGTTTCCGATTGTGGCTCAACGCCTTCTTTAGCGCTGAATACGCCTACTGCTCCGTCCAATACGCGGAGGGAACGCTCAACTTCTACTGTGAAGTCAACGTGTCCCGGGGTGTCGATAATATTGATGCGGTGACCTTTCCATTGAGCGGTTGTAGCAGCGGAAGTAATGGTGATTCCGCGCTCTTGCTCCTGCTCCATCCAGTCCATCGTAGCAGCACCCTCGTGAACTTCACCGATTTTGTGCACGCGGCCAGTGTAGAACAAGATACGTTCCGTCGTGGTAGTCTTACCGGCATCAATATGCGCCATGATCCCGATGTTACGCGTATCTTTCAAGGAGAATTCTCTTGCCATCAGGAACACTCCTTCCTATTAATAGGAATTTAATTTTACCAACGATAGTGCGCGAACGCCTTGTTGGCTTCTGCCATTTTGTGCGTATCTTCGCGTTTTTTCACGGATGCGCCTGTATTGTTGCTGGCGTCGATGATTTCTTGAGCCAGTCTTTCTTCCATCGTCTTTTCACCGCGCAGGCGGGAATAGTTGACGAGCCAACGCAGACCTAAAGTCGTACGGCGGTCAGGTCTTACTTCTACCGGCACTTGATAGTTGGCACCCCCTACACGGCGAGCTTTAACTTCAAGAACAGGCATAATGTTTTTGATTGCTGCTTCAAACACTTCCATAGGCTCTTTGCCCGTACGATCTTGAATCAGGTTGAAGGCATTATAAAGGATCGTTTGAGCTGTTCCTCTTTTACCATCAATCATGATACGGTTGATCAAACGGGTAACAAGCTTGCTATTGTAAATCGGATCTGGCAATACGTCTCTGCGAGTAACTGGACCTTTACGAGGCATAGTTATCCCCCTTTCTCATAAAATCATTCAATTTAAAAAGCAATATTACTTTTTCTCTTTCGGGCGTTTTGCGCCGTACTTGGAACGTGCTTGCTTACGGTTTGCTACACCGGAAGTATCAAGTGCACCGCGAACGATGTGGTAACGTACCCCTGGAAGGTCCTTAACACGACCACCGCGAATCAGAACAACGCTGTGCTCTTGCAGGTTGTGTCCGATACCTGGGATGTAAGCAGTAACCTCAACACGGTTTGTCAAACGAACACGTGCATATTTACGAAGAGCCGAGTTCGGTTTCTTCGGAGTCATTGTACCTACACGAGTGCAGACACCACGCTTCTGAGGGGAGCTCAGATCCGTCGCTTCTCTTTTCAAGGCGTTGAAACCTCTTTGAAGAGCCGGGGATTTGGATTTTACAACTTTTGCTTCGCGTCCTTTACGAACGAGCTGGTTAATTGTTGGCATATTGGCCACCTCCTTTAATATGAATGGTTCTTGCTTTTCAAGCCCACAGATCCAGGCGAATCGTAAATGAACAAAGGAAAAGTTTTTACCTTAGACCTTTAACAGATTTTCAGGCAAAAACATTACTACATCATTCATTCACTACCGCAGCCACAGCTGCGCCTACTTCGATTCCACACGCTTTACCTAACATGGTCATAGAGTCCACGTATGTCACTTTAACCCCCATGTTCTTGCAGAGGTTAACTATTTTTATCGTAATTCGCGGATCTGCATCTCTAGCAACGAAAACTTCGGCGGCATGTCCCGTCTCTACCATCTTCGTCGTTTGTTTCGTGCCGATAATCAGCTTCGCTGCCTGTTTCACTTTATCATAAGACATAGATCATATCCTCCAAAAGGACAGGTACTAGGCTTATAAAATGGCACACTTTGATATATTAGCACTTCGGTTTTCCCGTGTCAAGAATGAACGCCTGCCTTCAAAAAGATTTTACAATCCATTTTTTGAAGGCAAGCGCCGGGTATTCTTCGTTACTCTACGGTTACCGCTTCTGCTTCAGTCAATTCTTCATCGATCGGCTCGGCATTCGGATCTGTAATCCGGATGTTACGGTATCTTGCCATGCCCGTACCTGCCGGAATCAGCTTACCGATAATGACATTTTCTTTCAAGCCGAGCAGCTGGTCCACTTTCCCCTTGATTGCCGCATCCGTAAGAACACGTGTCGTTTCTTGGAACGACGCTGCAGAGAGGAAGGAATCTGTCTCGAGTGATGCTTTGGTAATACCCAGAAGCACCGGTTTTGCAACAGCAGGTTCCTCGTTGGCAAAGAGCGCCACTTTGTTTGCTTCTTCATATTCATGAATATCGACAAAGGATCCCGGAAGCAGCGTTGTATTCCCGGCATCGACGATACGAATTTTGCGCAGCATTTGGCGAATCATCACTTCAACGTGTTTGTCGTTGATTTCTACACCTTGGTTCCGGTATACGCGCTGAACTTCCTGAAGGATATAGTTCTGCACGCCGCGGATCCCTTTAATGCGCAGCATTTCTTTCGGATCGATAGAGCCTTCCGTCAACTCGTCTCCCGCCTCGACGTTCTGGTTCACCGTTACGCGAATCCGTGAACCGTAAGGTACGGAATACACTTTGGATTCGGCTTCGCCTTGAACCTCGATCTCACGACGATCCTTGGCTTCGCGAATTTCCTTGATTACACCGTCAATCTCGGAAATTATCGCCTGCCCTTTTGGATTACGGGCTTCGAAAAGCTCCTGTATCCGCGGCAAACCTTGCGTGATGTCATCGCCCGCAACGCCCCCGGTATGGAACGTACGCATGGTCAGCTGCGTTCCCGGTTCACCGATGGACTGCGCCGCGATAATACCTACGGCTTCGCCAATTTCTACGTGCTGGCCTGTTGCCAGGTTACGGCCGTAGCATTTTTTGCAGACGCCATGTCTGGAACGGCAGCTAAGAACGGAACGAATTTGCACCTTTTCGATTCCAGCTTCAATAATTTGGTCGGCAATGGTTGCTTCAATCAACTCATTACGGTTAACAATAACTTCACCGGTCTGCGGATTGCGAATCGTTTCGAAGGCATAACGACCTTCGATACGGTCGTATAGATCCTCAATGACTTCTTTGCCGTCCTGAATTCTGCTGACAAGGAACCCTTTATCGGTACCGCAATCTTCATCACGGACAATAACATCTTGGGCTACGTCGACAAGACGACGGGTCAAGTAACCTGAGTCTGCCGTACGAAGAGCCGTATCCGCCAAGCCTTTCCGCGCACCGTGCGTGGAGATAAAGTACTCCAATACGGTCAAGCCTTCACGGAAGTTCGATTTGATCGGGAGCTCGATAATTTTACCGGACGGGTTGGCCATCAGACCGCGCATACCGCCCAGCTGGGTAATCTGCGATTTGTTACCCCGTGCTTTGGATTCCACCATCATGTTGATGGAATTGTATTTATCCAGCGACTTCATCAGAATGTCGGTGATTTCATCCTTGGCTTTACTCCAGATCGCAATGACGCGGTCGTAACGCTCGTCATCGGTGATTAAGCCGCGGCGGTATTGATTCGTAACCACACGCACTTTTTCATCGGACTCTTTAAGGATTTCATCTTTCTCCTTTGGAACCGTCACATCGGCTACGGCAATCGTAATACCGGCACGTGTGGAGTAAGTAAATCCTAGCTGCTTGATATTATCAAGCGTGATCGATGTTTGTGTCGTATGGTAACGGCGGAAGCATTCTGCAATAATTGTACCCAGGTAATCTTTCCCAACCGCTTTGGTTTCAGGCAGCTCCGCCATTTTCTTGCGGATGTCTACACCCTTTTCGAATACAAAGTAGTCATTCGAAGGTCCGTTAAGCAAGTTAGCCTTTGTGGCCTCATTAATATACGGGAAGTCCGCTGGATAGATTTCATTGAAAATGATTTTACCGATCGTTGTAATCAGCACAGCTTCCTGCTGTTCCGGCGTGAAGCTGGTTTTATTCAACGCCTTGGTCGGAATCGCAACCCGTGCATGAAGGGATGCATCCCCACGGTGGTAAAGCGACACGGCTTCCTTAATCGAACGAATAATGGTGCCTGAGCCTTTGGATTCCTTGTTTTCGGTCGTCAAATAGAAGCTTCCCAAAACCATATCCTGAGACGGTGTAACAACCGGTTTGCCGTCCTTCGGATTGAGGATATTCCCGGCCGCGAGCATCAGCAAGCGGGCTTCAGCCTGTGCTTCTGCAGACAACGGAACGTGCACGGCCATCTGGTCTCCGTCAAAGTCGGCGTTATATGCCGTACAAACGAGCGGATGCAGCTTGATGGCCCGGCCTTCGACCAGAATCGGTTCGAAAGCCTGAATACCCAAACGGTGAAGCGTGGGGGCACGGTTCAGCAGAACCGGATGTTCCTTGATGACTTCCTCAAGAACATCCCATACCTCCGGACTAACGCGTTCCACTTTGCGTTTTGCGCTCTTAATGTTATGCGCAAGGCCTTTATTTACAAGCTCTTTCATGACGAAAGGCTTAAACAGTTCCAACGCCATTTCCTTTGGAAGACCGCACTGATACATCTTCAGACTCGGTCCTACCACGATAACGGAACGGCCGGAGTAGTCAACCCGCTTACCCAAGAGGTTTTGACGGAAGCGTCCTTGCTTACCTTTCAGCATATGGCTGAGAGATTTGAGCGGACGGTTACCCGGTCCTGTAACAGGACGGCCGCGACGGCCGTTATCGATCAATGCGTCCACTGCCTCTTGGAGCATCCGCTTCTCGTTTTGTACGATAATATCGGGTGCGCCCAGGTCGAGCAGACGTTTAAGACGGTTGTTCCGGTTAATAACCCGGCGGTACAAATCGTTCAAGTCGGAGGTCGCAAAGCGGCCGCCGTCGAGCTGCACCATCGGACGAAGCTCCGGAGGGATAACCGGCAGCACATCGAGTACCATCCACTCCGGCATATTTTTGGAGTTACGGAATGCTTCCATAACCTCAAGACGCTTAATGGCACGGTTACGGCGTTGCCCTTGTGCGGTTTTGAGCTCTTCCTTCAACATATCGACTTCTTTCTCGATGTCGATGTCTTGAAGCAGTCTCTTTACCGCTTCCGCACCCATGCCGGCTTGGAATGCATAGCCGTACTTTTCCCGGTAGCTGCGGTATTCCTTCTCGGAAAGCAGCTGTTTTTTCTCCAGGGGCGTATCTCCCGGATCAGTCACGACATAGGACGCAAAGTAAATGATCTCTTCCAGAGACCGAGGAGACATGTCGAGCGCAAGTCCCATACGGCTTGGAATCCCTTTGAAATACCAGATATGTGAAACCGGTGCTGCCAGCTCGATGTGACCCATGCGCTCTCGGCGTACTTTTTGACGTGTAACCTCTACGCCGCAGCGATCACAGACAACGCCTTTGTAACGAACCCGTTTATATTTACCGCAGTGACATTCCCAATCCTTGGTCGGTCCAAATATTTTCTCACAGAACAATCCTTCTTTTTCAGGTTTCAGCGTCCTGTAGTTGATCGTCTCCGGCTTTTTCACTTCGCCTCTGGACCATGAACGGATTTTGTCGGGGGAAGCCAATCCGATTTTCATGAATTCAAAATTGTTGACGTCGATCAAGGAGCAACCCTCCTCCAAGTTTGTGTGGGCAAAACTACACCGGAAGCATCCGTTGTAAGCATGTGCTGTCTGTGCGCATCAATCACCCATGGCTTACGCCAGTCTGGCCCAATATATTACTCGACTCCTATTTCCGCGCCTTCAAGGTTCAGGTTAAGCTTGTCGCTTGTAACCTCATCCTCATCATCGATTTCCTTCATCTCGATCTCTTCTTCGTTCTCGGACAAGATTTTCACATCCATGCCCAAGCTCTGAAGCTCCTTGATCAATACCTTGAAGGATTCCGGTACGCCAGGCTCCGGAACGTTCTCACCTTTGACAATCGACTCATACGTTTTGACACGTCCTACCACGTCGTCGGATTTGACTGTCAAAATTTCCTGCAGTGTATAGGCCGCTCCATAAGCCTCGAGTGCCCATACCTCCATCTCACCGAAACGCTGTCCGCCAAACTGGGCTTTACCGCCGAGCGGCTGCTGCGTAACGAGCGAGTATGGTCCTGTCGAACGTGCATGGATCTTATCGTCAACCATGTGCGCCAGCTTGATCATATACATGACGCCCACCGTTACTTCACGTTCGAACGCTTCACCTGTTCTGCCGTCGTACAAGAGCGTCTTGCCGTTGCGCTGCATGCCGGCTTCTTCCATCGTATCGAACACGTCATATTCACGGGCTCCGTCGAATACCGGCGTAGCCGTATGAATACCCAGATACTTGGCCGCCATACCCAAATGCACTTCCAGCACCTGTCCGATGTTCATACGTGAAGGAACGCCCAGAGGGTTCAAAACAACTTCAACCGGTGTACCGTCCGGCAGGAACGGCATGTCCTCTTCCGGTAAAATCCGGGCGATAACCCCTTTGTTCCCGTGACGTCCCGCCATCTTATCACCCTCGGAAATTTTCCGTTTTTGAGCGATGTAGACGCGAACCAATTGATTTACGCCAGGAGGCAGCTCGTCGCCGTTCTCACGGGTAAATACCTTTACATCGACTACAATGCCGTCCGTACCATGCGGAACGCGCAAAGAAGTATCGCGAACCTCGCGGGCCTTCTCACCGAAGATCGCATGAAGCAAGCGTTCTTCCGCCGTGAGCTCCGTAACCCCTTTAGGAGTAACTTTACCAACCAGAATATCGCCCGCAGCGATCTCCGCGCCGACACGGATAATTCCGCGCTCATCCAGGTTTTTCAGCGCGTCTTCACCGACGTTTGGAATATCGCGGGTAATTTCTTCCGGTCCGAGCTTGGTATCCCGAGCTTCAGACTCATATTCTTCAATGTGAATGGAAGTATATACATCTTCCTTCACCAGTTTTTCACTAAGCAGGATTGCATCCTCGTAGTTGTAGCCTTCCCACGTCATAAACGCAACTACCACGTTACGGCCGAGCGCAAGCTCTCCCATCTCCGTCGACGGGCCGTCAGCCAGGATGTCCCCTACGCGAACCTGTTCGCCTTTATGGCAAATCGGACGCTGATTGATGCATGTTCCCTGATTGGAACGTAAAAATTTGTGTAATTTATGTTTAACGATATCGCCGTTTACCAGGCGGCCGTCCACCATTTCTTGACGACGCACCCAGATCTCGTTAGCCGATACCCGTTCTACCACGCCGTTCACCTTGGAAACGATACATACGCCCGAATCCTTGGCTGACTTGTGCTCCATGCCCGTTCCTACGAGCGGAGCCTTAGGAATAAGAAGCGGAACGGCCTGCCGCTGCATGTTCGATCCCATGAGCGCACGGTTGGAGTCGTCGTTTTCCAGGAAGGGAATCAACGCCGTCGCCACCGACACAACCTGCTTAGGGGAAACGTCCATATAGTCGACACGTTCTTTAGGAAGCGTCAGAATATCGTCTTTGTAACGAACAATAACGGAATCATTCGCAAATCTGCCTTCCTCGGTCAGCTTCGCATTCGCCTGCGCGACCACATAATTATCTTCTTCATCGGCCGTCAGATACGAAATGTCGTCCGTAACGACGCCTGTATTCGGATCAACCCGGCGGTACGGAGCTTCGATAAAGCCGAACTCATTCACACGCGCAAAGGTGGAAAGAGAGTTGATCAAACCGATGTTCGGACCTTCCGGCGTCTCAATCGGACACATCCGGCCATAGTGGGAGTGATGCACGTCCCGTACTTCGAAACCAGCGCGTTCCCGCGTCAGACCACCGGGTCCGAGTGCGGACAAACGGCGTTTATGCGTCAGCTCGGCAAGCGGATTGGTCTGATCCATAAACTGCGACAGCTGGGAGCTGCCGAAGAACTCCTTGATCGAAGCAATGACCGGACGTATATTGATCAATTGCTGTGGAGTGATCGTGTTTACGTCCTGAATCGACATGCGCTCACGAACGACACGCTCCATACGGGATAATCCGATGCGGAACTGGTTCTGCAGCAGCTCTCCCACGGAACGCAGACGGCGGTTGCCCAAGTGGTCGATATCATCCGTGCTTCCGATCCCATGCAGCAGATCAATGAAATAGTTGATCGATGCAATAATATCAGCCGGTGTAATGTTCTTAACCGACTTGTCAATTTTACCGTTGGCAATAATTTTTACGACTTTCCCGTCTTCAATCGGGGAGTAGACGTTAATATGCTGCAGCGGAATTTTATCCATTTCAGTCACGCCGTTAACAACGGAATATTCCTTGAAGCCGACACTATCTTCCAAATAAGGGATGATCGTGTCCAGCAAACGGCGGTCGAGCTGCTGCCCAGCCTCTGCAATAATCTCGCCCGTGTTCGGATCAATCAGCGTTTCAGCCAAGCGCTGATTAAACAGACGATTTTTGATATGCAGTTTTTTGTTGATTTTGTAACGTCCCACATTGGCCAAATCGTAACGCTTTGGATCGAAGAATCTAGCGATCAGCAAGCTTCTTGCGTTATCCAGCGTCGGCGGCTCACCTGGGCGAAGGCGCTCATAAATCTCAATCAACGCCTTGTCCGTCGAATCGGTGTTATCCTTGTCCAACGTGTTGCGGATGTACTCGTCGTCACCCAGCAAATCTATGATTTCCGCATCGCTACCGAAACCGAGAGCACGCAGCAGTACGGTTACAGGAATTTTTCTTGTACGGTCAATACGCACATAGATAATGTCCTTCGCATCCGTTTCGAGCTCCAGCCAAGCGCCCCGGTTCGGAATAACGGTAGCCGTATAGGCTTTTTTACCGTTTTTATCGACTTTCGTACTAAAATAGACGCTCGGGGAACGAACCAGCTGGCTGACAATAACCCGTTCAGCGCCGTTGATAATAAAAGTTCCCGTTTCGGTCATCAGAGGGAAATCTCCCATAAAGACTTCCTGCTCTTTGACTTCTCCAGTCTCCTTATTGATCAAACGTACTTTTACACGAAGCGGTGCAGCGAAGGTGACGTCGCGTTCCTTGGATTCATCCACCGAATACTTGGGCTCTCCCAAGCTGTAATCGATAAATTCCAACACCAAATTCCCCGTAAAATCTTGGATTGGGGAAATATCTTGAAACATTTCACGCAATCCCTCATCCAAAAACCACTGATATGATTTTTGTTGGATCTCAATCAGGTTTGGAACCTCCAACACCTCATGAATCCGCGCGTACGACCTGCGTTTACGTCGACCTAATTGAACAAGATGTCCCGCCAACTTAGATTCACCCCTCATGTCTACTCAATAGAACAAAATAAAAGCCTCTTGGCGAAGCCTTCTCGAGTAAATACTGCGTGAAGTTTAACTTCTTCAGGAAGCTTGTTATTACGATTCACGAATCGCACAACGAACAGGTGACTTTTTCTCCATCTTACCATATATTTCCTCATACCTAGTAGGGTTTACCTAAAATTTTAACATTATACGTCAAATAAGAAAACCTTATTCATCCCGGCACGAAAAAATATCTTGACATTTTAGTGAACTAAAGAGAAAAAGCCCAACCATAATACTGACATTTTATTATAATATCACGTATCGAAATTCAAGTCAACATTTTTTCCAAAAGCTATTCATCATTTCACAGCCTTGATAATCCAGTAGCCTTTATCCCGTTCCACCAGTTCTACACGGTTGTAGAGAGATTCCAATTTATCATAGGCTGAAGGAGCGCCTTGTTTCTTCTGAATGACGACCCAAAGCGCACCGCCCGGTACAAGAACTTCATGCGCCTGTTCAAAAATTCGATGAACCGTTTCTTTCCCCGCTCTGATCGGAGGATTGGTCAGCACCACATCAAATGTCCGTTCCTTCAGCACCGACAACAGGTCGCTTTGCAGTATTTCTACATTATTCACGTTGTTCCGATTGGCATTCTGCTTAGCCAGTGCTACTGCGCGTTCATTGATATCCACCATGGTGACCGTCCCCTTAGGCGCCAGTGCAGCAGCCGTCAGACCGATCGGCCCGTAGCCGCACCCTACGTCAAGAATCCGGGCATCGATAGGGAGAGCCATCGTTTCTACGAGCAGCTTTGATCCGTAATCAACCCCCTTTTTTGAGAACACCCCGGCATCCGTTACAAAAATAAACCTGCGTCCGCGCAACGTCTCTTCAATCGTGTGCAAGTCATGTTCAACGCTGGGTTTTCTGGAGTAATAATGCTCCGACACTTCCGGCCGCCTCCTTGTTTTATGAATTGAAAAGGAAAACCCCTTGATGAGGATCGCCTCTTCAAGGGGTGCTTGACCATAAAATTACTTCACTTCTACGGAAGCGCCTGCTTCTTCCAGCTTCGCTTTGAGGGATTCAGCTTCTTCCTTAGAAACTTTTTCTTTCAATGGCTTCGGTGCGCCGTCAACAAGGTCTTTTGCTTCTTTCAAGCCAAGGCCTGTGATTTCACGAACAACTTTGATAACGTTGATTTTGGACGCGCCTGCGCTTGTCAGGATTACGTCGAATTCGGATTGCTCTTGTGCTTCTGCTGCGCCGCCGCCAGCTACTACTGCTACTGGAGCTGCTGCTGTTACGCCGAATTCTTCTTCGATTGCTTTAACCAGGTCGTTCAGTTCCAATACAGTCATGCCTTTAATGGCTTCCAAAATTTGCTCTTTGCTCATGGTTTAAACCTCCATTATATGAATATATCAATTTGTTAAAAAAATTACGCTTGCGCGCCGCCTTCTTGCTTTTCGGATACAGCCTTAACCGCAAGGGCGAAGTTGCGAACCGGAGCTTGAAGCACGCTGAGCAACATGGACAGAAGACCTTCTCTGGAAGGCAGTTCCGCCAGGGCTTTGATTTGGCTGTAATCAACCACTTTACCTTCAACAACGCCGGCTTTGATGTTCAGGCTTTCGTTTTTCTTAGCGAAGTCGGCCAAGATTTTAGCCGGAGCCACAACATCATCTTTGCTGAATGCGATCGCCGTAGGACCAGTCAGATACTCATCCAATTCGGACAATTCTGCATTCGCAGTAGCACGACGCACCAAAGTATTTTTCAATACTTGAAATTCTACGCCAGCTTCACGCAATTGCTTGCGGAGCTCTGTTACTTGAGCTACGTTCAAACCGCGGTAGTCCGCAACGATCGCGCAAGAACTTTCTTTCAGCTTCTCAGCTACAGCCGTAACCTGCTGAGCTTTTTGCTCGATAATTTTTGCGTTTGCCATTTTTGCACCTCCTATAAGTTTTCGTGAGAAAACTGCTGCGAAAGAAAAACTTAACTCGTAAACAAAGTCCGCCCGAGGCCTTCATTCCGATTCGCGCCGTCTGCAAAAGCCATTGGTTCGCTTAAATGCGAAAATGCCTTCGCAGACGGGCGAAGGCATGATGATTCACATATTCTTAAGCGTTACAGCAAAGAATATCGAACTTATATCATAACACCTCGGCAGGGAATTAAGCTCATTTAAACGAGCACCTGCTGTCTACGGTAAGCATATTCATTTGTTAACCTAAAACAGATTAGCACGGATGACTTCAAAAGTCAAATTCCAAGCTATTCCTATCTCAGGGCTGCTGCATTCACACGAGCGCTCGGACCCATTGTCGAGGATACCGCAACGTTCTTCAGGTATACCCCTTTAGCTGCGGCCGGCTTCGCTCTGTTGAGCGCATCGATCAAAGCTTTGAAGTTTTCAGCAAGCTTCTCGGCTTCGAAGGAAACTTTCCCGATCGGCGCGTGAATTTGTCCAGCTTTATCCAGACGGTATTCGATTTTACCAGCCTTGATCTCCTGAACGGCTTTCGCTACGTCAAACGTAACTGTGCCTGCTTTCGGATTCGGCATCAAACCTTTACCACCGAGGATACGACCGAGTTTACCCACTTCGCTCATCATGTCCGGCGTAGCTACGCAGACATCGAAGTCGAACCAGCCTTGCTGGATTTTGTTGATCATGTCTTGATCGCCTACGAAATCGGCTCCTGCCGCTTCCGCTTCTTTAGCTTTTTCGCCTTTGGCGAAGACAAGAACGCGTTTTGTTTTACCTGTGCCGTGAGGCAATACAACCACACCGCGAACGGCTTGGTCTTGTTTTCTAGGGTCTACGCCCAAACGTACAGCCACTTCAACGGTTTCGTCGAATTTGGCGCGCGCTGTTTTCTTCACGAGCTCGATCGCTTCGAGTGTCTCGTAGAAAGCTTCAGCGTCGATTTGCTTGGCAACTTCCAAGTATTTCTTGCCGTGTTTAGCCACTGTTTTGTCCTCCTATGTGGTATTAGCGGAATATCCTCCCACTTGGTGACTCTCCGTATATTACGGGGAGCCTAAAGCATGGATTAGTCTACGATCGTAACGCCCATGCTGCGAGCAGTACCTTCAACCATACGCATAGCAGCCTCTACGGATGCCGCATTCAGGTCAGGCATTTTTTGCTCAGCGATTTCGCGAACTTTCGAACGCTTAACCGTCGCAACCTTCTTCTTGTTCGGTTCGCCGGAGCCTTTTTCGATCCCTGCAGCTACGCGCAGCAATACGGCAGCCGGAGGCGTTTTGGTAACGAACGTGAAGGAACGGTCTTCGAATACCGTAATTTCTACAGGAATGATAAGACCAGCTTGGTCGGCTGTACGAGCATTAAACTCTTTACAGAACGCCATGATGTTAACACCGGCTTGACCAAGTGCAGGACCGATCGGCGGAGCCGGATTCGCTTTTCCTGCAGGAACCTGCAATTTCACCATTTTGATGACTTTTTTTGCCATTGTGTACACCTCCTCGCCTTAGTATGGCAGATTTGTTTACAGCAGTTACAGCTTTTCCACCTGATGGTAGTCAAGCTCCAACGGCGTCTCTCTGCCGAACATGTTGACATGAACCTTCAGCTTGCTTTTGTCGAGTAGAATTTCTTCCACCGAACCGACGAAATTGGCAAAAGGTCCGACTTTCACGCGCACGGTCTCTTTGAGCTCGAAATCGATCTTCGGCTTCGGCTCTTCCATACCCATGTGCTTCAGAATCGCATCGACTTCGTCAGGAAGCAATGCCGTCGGCTTCGAACCCGATCCGGTCGATCCTACAAACCCGGTGACTCCAGGAGTGTTGCGCACGACATACCACGAATCGTCCGTCTGGATCATCTCCACCAGAACATATCCGGGATACACCTTACGCATAACCGTCTTCTTCTTGCCGTCCTTATTCACAAGCTCTTCTTCCATGGGAACGAGCACGCGAAAAATCTTGTCCTTCATATCCATGGATTCGACGCGCTTTTCTAGATTTGCCTTCACCTTGTTTTCATACCCGGAATAGGTATGTACGACGTACCATCTTTTTTCCATTTCCATAGTGCCACCCACCAGCCTAGATTATTGAAACACGAGGCGAAGCAGCTCTGAAATTCCCAGGTCCAGAACGTAGAAGTACACCGTTACTAAGGTGACCGTAAATAATACGACCAGCGTGTAGCTAATCAGCTCTTTACGGCTAGGCCATTTTACTTTTTTCAGTTCGGACCAGCTGTCCGCAAAAAAAGAAAATGTGTTGCCGAATCCCTGCTTCATTTTAGCCAAAAAGGACACAACTACACCTCCAAAAAACTAGCGTGTTTCGCGATGAGCTGTCTGTTCATTGCAAAACTTGCAATATTTCTTCAACTCCATGCGGTCGGGATGGTTGCGCTTGTTTTTGGTGGATGTATAGTTTCTTTGCTTGCAGTTTGTGCACGCTAAAGTGATGATCACCCGCATGATGTACACCTCCTACGGACCAGCCTCAAGATTTACAGCCTTAAAAGATCAGCAAAAAAACGCCTTTCAACTAAGGCCACCCAAATACTTTAGCATACGCCATAACTTGTGTCAAGAAAAACTGACCATCGGGCTGTCCGCCCCCCCCGTCACAATCCATTATTGACCAAGCCAACAGCTATTAAACGAAACCCATATCATTTTTATCCAGAAAACGCTTGTCCAACAGGAACATTTGTTCTATAATAATAAATAAAAAAAGCACCCTCACATATGCTAAAGGCGCTTTACAATCATGCATCGCGTACTTCCAAATACCTTTCGAGCTTGCGTTTCACCCGTTGAAGCGCATTGTCAATCGACTTGACATGGCGGTCCAAATCAACAGCAATTTCCTGATAGGAGCGTCCGTCCAAATATAACATCAGCACCCTGCGTTCGAGATCACTTAAGATCTCACCCATCTTGTCTTCAAGTCCGCTAAATTCCTCTTGATTGATGATCAGCTCCTCCGGATCGGACACCCGGGAGCCGCAGATCACATCAAGCAGCGTACGATCTGAATCTTCATCATAAATGGGCTTATCCAGCGAAACATAAGAATTCAGAGGTATATGCTTTTGCCGCGTGGCGGTTTTGATCGCTGTGATGATTTGGCGGGTAATACACAGTTCGGCAAAGGCTTTAAAAGAGGCTAGCTTGTCTCCGCGGAAATCACGGATCGATTTATAGAGACCGATCATACCTTCTTGAACGATATCTTCCCTGTCTGCGCCGATCAAAAAATAAGAACGTGCTTTGGCGCGGACGAAGTTTTTGTACTTGTTGATCAAGTATTCCAATGCATCGCTATTTCCTTCACGGACCGCTTCGACAAGATCTTCGTCTGCCTTGAGGTCGTATTCGTCCATTCTCAACTCTCTGAAGTCGACACTCACTACAATCCCTCCGGCCCAACGCTTGAAAGATAGGATTAGTATACATTATGTAATCTATTATCGTCAACCGGATTCCCCGCAGAAAAAGCTGTATTTGCTAGATTCGCAGTGCCGGCTACCGCCCTCTTCGCCACTTTTCGAACATCGCCCGAACATCTTCGCTGAGACGTTTATCGAAGGTATTACGCTGCCCCGCAGCCTCCTCTTCAATTTTACGGCGGATCTCGATACGCGCCTGCCGCAGCTTGACTAGAAGCTCGCCGGCCGGCACCCGGAAAGCGCCCTTGCCGAAAATCACATGCTGCTCCGTCATATCTGAAGTCGCCACATACACCTGCTTTCGCCGGCCGATGTGCGCTGTAACCAATCGCTCGATCAGCTCATCCGCCGTTTCCTTCTCTTTGGTGTAATAAACGGGGAGCTTGCTTTGCACATATTTACCGCCAAGCCCCGGGACATAGTAAGCGTCAAAAACAACGATCACCTTCATCCCCGAGAACGATTGATATTCCGCCATCAACTCAATCAGCCGGTCCCGCGCTTCCTCGAGCTTGATTTCTTTCAGCGCCTTAAGCTCAGGCCAGTCACCAATGATATTGTATCCGTCTACGATTAAGATCTCCTGTATCATCAAGCATCGCCCTGCTGTACAGCGCGCTAGCGGGCTGCCGTCCGCTGCCGAACGACTTCATACATGAAGACCGATGCGGCAACGGAGGCATTCAGCGAATTGATTTGACCGAACATCGGGAGCTTAAGCAGAAAATCGCACTTTTCCTTAATCAATCGGCCGATCCCTTTACCTTCATTGCCGATCACAATTGCCAAAGGCAGATCAAGGTTGGTCTGGTACACGGGCTGCTCAGCCCCGACATCCGCTCCGGCTACCCATACCCCGCGCTCCTTTAACAGCTCGATGGTCTGCGCCAGGTTCGTCACGCGTGCTACCGGGACATACTCAACGGCACCCGCAGACGTCTTCGATACCGTAGCCGTCAATCCGACGGAACGTCTTTTGGGGATAATAACCCCATGTACGCCGGTGCAGTCCGCCGTACGCAGAATAGAACCCAGGTTATGCGGATCTTCGATTTCATCAAGCAGCAGCAGGAACGGCATCTCACCGCGCTCCTCCGCTCTTGCCAGCAAATCCTCCACCTCGGCGTAGGCATACGCCGCCACTTGAGCGACAATCCCTTGATGCTGCAGCCCCGGTGCCATCTGATCCAGCTTCCGCTTGTCGGCAAACTGAACAATCACCCCGTTTTGCTTCGCTTCTGCAATAATGGGCTGAGTAAGCTGCTTTTGCGCCTGCTCGGCAATCCAAATTTTATTAATCGTCCGCCCCGAGCGCAGCGCTTCTAGAACGGAGTGCTTTCCCCCAATAAATTCTTCTTCCATGCTCAAGCGCCCCCTTTCTTTTTTTGCAAATGTTATTTATCCTCTTCCAACGACAGCAGCAGCAAATACTGAAGTCGCTCCCATTGCTGCGTATAATATAAGTAGCCGATCAAGCATTCAAACGCGGTGCTGTGCCGATACTCCAGCACATCCGCATTCTTTGCGGTCGTCCCCGATTTGGCATTGCGCCCCCGCTTAACGACATCCCGCTCCTCTTCCGTGAGATGCGGCAGCCAACGCTGCAGCGATTTCGCCTGAGATTTAGCCGAAACATACCGGGTAGCCATCCGATGCAGATAGTTCGGTTTATGGTTGGTTTGTGCCACTACATACTGCCGCACAAACACCTCATAGACAGCGTCTCCCATGTAGGCGAGCACCAGCGGATGAAGCTGGCTCGCCGCGCGGGCAGGCGGAAAAGAAAATAAATTGGTCTTGATCTCCTGAGCCGACTGTTCGTCCCATTCCATAAACTCGCCCTACTTCCGCCGCCAGCGTATGCCTTGAGGCGTATCTTCCAGCAGAATGCCGCGTTCGGTCAGCAGATCCCGGATTTCATCGGCACGGGCCCAATTTTTCGCTTTTCGCGCTTCGGTCCTTTCGGCAATAAGCTGCTCCACCTCTTCATCCAGCAATTCCTCCGCATCAGAAGCCAAGAGGCCCAATACGTCGTCCATTGCTGTAAACTGCTGCACGAACAGCTCCAGGGAACCGGACGTTACCCGTTCCGAATTTAAATAAGTATTCGCTGCGCTGACAAGCTCGAACACCGCCGTAATCGCATCCGGAGTGTTGAAATCGTCATTCATCTTCGCTTCAAACTGCTCCTTTGCCGAACGGATCGCTTCAACCACCGAAGCGTCTGCATCTCCCGCTTCAGCCGATTGCAGCCTATGCTTCAGCGCAGCAATACAGTTGTCCAAACGGGCTAAGCTTCCTTTGGCCTGCTCCACCGCATCCACACTGAAATTCAATGGATTGCGGTAATGGCCGGAGAGCATAAAATAACGGATTACCTGGCCCGGCATTTCCTTAAGCAGCTGATGCACTTGAATGCCGTTTCCAAGCGATTTGGACATCTTTTCATTATTGATATTCACAAAACCGTTATGCATCCAAACATTGGCCATCCGGCGGCCGGTTAATCCCTCGGACTGGGCGATTTCACATTCATGATGCGGAAAAGTCAGGTCCTGGCCTCCGCCATGAATATCGATCGTATCTCCCAAATATTTGCGAACCATTGCCGAGCATTCGATATGCCATCCCGGGCGACCTTCCCCCCAAGGGCTCGACCAGCTGATTTCACCCGGCTTCGCCGCCTTCCAAAGCACGAAGTCTTGAGGATTTTCCTTGCGTTCGTCCACGTCCACCCGAATGCCGTACTGCAGCTCCTCCAGGTTTTGGCGGGAAAGCTTGCCGTACTCGGAGAATTTCGACGTCCGGAAATAAACGTCGCCTCCGTCCTCATAGGCATAATCTTTGTCTGCCAGTCCCGAAATAAACGCAATGATTTCCGTCATATTCTCCGTCACACGGGGATGCACCGTCGCCTCGCGAACACCCAGGGCCGCCGTGTCCTCACGGTATTTTTGCACAAACAGGTCCGCCACCTCCGGAACCGTGTTGCCCATCTCCGCGGCCTTTTTGATCAGCTTGTCATCTACATCGGTAAAATTCACGATGAAGGTCACCTCATAGCCGACCGACTCCAAATAACGGCGAACCACATCGAAAAATATCACCGGTCTGGCATTGCCGATATGAATATAATCATACACGGTCGGACCGCACACATACATTTTTACTTTACCCGATTCAAGCGGTATGAAGTCTTCTTTCGCTCGGGTCATCGTGTTATAGATTTTAAGCGGCATCCTCAATCGTTTCCTCCGATCTTTGTTTTCACTGGTTCTCTGTTCTGCGCCGCCTTCAGATCGTCAATCTGCTGCTGCAGCTGTTTGAACATATCGACGACCGGATCAGGAAGCTTATCATGCTCTAACCGTCCCACACGAACGCCGTCCCTCTTGACGATGCGTCCCGGAATCCCCACCACTGTACTGTTCGGGGGCACCTCGCTCAATACAACCGCATTCGAACCGATCCGGGAGTTGTCTCCCACAGTGAAGGAACCCAGCACTTTAGCGCCGGCTGAAATGACCACATTATTGCCGAGGGTCGGATGGCGCTTCCCTCGTTCTTTGCCCGTACCCCCCAGCGTTACACCGTGATACAGCAGTACGTCGTCGCCGATTTCGCAGGTTTCTCCAATGACGACACCCATCCCGTGATCGATAAAGAATCTCCGGCCGATCACCGCACCCGGATGGATCTCAATGCCCGTCATAAACCGGCTGACTTGAGAAATGACCCGCGCCAAAGTGTACCAGCGCTGCTTATAAAACCAATGGGCGACCCGGTGTGCCCAAAGTGCATGCAAACCGGCATAAGTAAAGACAACTTCGAACCACCCCCTTGCCGCAGGGTCGTTCTCGAAGATCGTATTGATGTCTTCTTTCATCCGTTTCAACATCTTGTTTCACCGCTTTCCTTTCCTGGTAACCAAGCAAGTGTAAGAACGATGCGCAAAAAACGCCTCCGCAGCCGAATCGGCTGCAGAGGCGTTCAAATATCGCGGTTCCACTCTGCTTGGATAACTATAACCCCTTCCCTACAGCCGTCATCGGCCAGGAAGCTTATCCATCTTGTATCGTTCGTATCGTGAACGTCACGGTAAAGGCTACCCTGCCGCTGCAGCCGGAGCGCTCGCAGGCAGATCGTCTTTACGGCTCCCGGGTGCACTTCCGGATAAAGAGGAATGGACAACTCGCAGCCAGCGTGCTTCCACGCCGATTGTCCTCTCTGTGAATCCCGCATTTTTCCGTACTTTCCCGTTCGTCGCCACTAGGGTATATGATAAAGCAGCATGATGATCTTTTTAGTATATCGAAAAACCCGAGGGTTTACAATAACTTCTTGATCCGTTGAATCACCGTTTCTTTGCCCAGCAAGTATAGGGTCATATTCAGGTCAGGCCCATGCATTTGACCCGTTAAGGCCACGCGCACCGTCATAAAGAGCTGCTTCCCTTTATAGCCGGTTTCGGTTTGTACGGCTTTGAGCATCGCCTTCATCGCATCTACTTGAAACTCCTCCGCCTGCTCCACTTGCGTTAAGAAGCTGCTCAATACAACGGGCGCATGCTCTTCAGCGAGCATCGCTTCGGCTTCTTCATCGTAGCTGACGTCCTCACGGAAGAACAGCTCTGACAAGTCTACAATTTCAGCGGCAAACCGCAGCTGCTCCTGATAGAGCCCGATCAGGGAATGCGCCCACTGGCGCTGCTCATCAGTCAGCTCCTGGGGCAGTCTGCCCGCTTTTTGCAGGTGAGGCAGAGCGAGAGCAACCATTCGCTCCGTATCCGCCTTTTTAATATAGACGTTGTTCATCCAATTGAGCTTGTCCATATCGAATACCGCAGGACTCTTGGACAGCCGGTCGAGATCAAAGCCTGCAATCAGCTCTTCCCGGGTGAAGATTTCTTCTTCTCCCTTCGGAGACCAGCCCAGCAGCGCGATGAAATTCATTACCGCTTCCGGCAAATAACCCAGATCTCTGTACTGTTCGATGAACTGAATGATCGATTCGTCCCGTTTGCTCATTTTTTTGCGGTCCTGATTCAGAATCAGCGCCAAATGCGCGAATTCCGGCACCGGCAGTCCGAGAGCTTCATACATCATGATCTGCCGCGGCGTATTGGTCAGATGCTCCTCTCCGCGGATAACGAGGGTGATGCCCATCAGGTGGTCATCCAGAATGACCGCAAAGTTATACGTCGGGATGCCGTCCGGGCGGACGATGATGAAATCACCGATCCCGTTCGTATCGAATTCGACGCGCTCGCGAATCCGGTCCTCAAACGCGATTGTCCGGTCTGCCGGAACGCGGAAGCGGATCGACGGCTTGCGTCCTTCCGCCTTGTAGGCCTCCGCCTGCTCCGGCGTCAGATGGCGGCACTTGCCCGAATACATCGGCATCTGGCCGGCAGCCTCCTGCTTAGCCCGCTCCTCCTCCAGCTCTGCTTCAGAGCAGTAACAGTGATAGGCGCTTCCTTCCTGCAGCAGCCGGTTAATGAACGGCCGGTACAGACCCAACCGCTCGGTTTGGCGGTACGGACCGTACGGTCCGCCTACGTCCACACTTTCATCCCAGTCGACACCCAGCCACTTCAATCCGTTCAACTGGCTGTCAACGCCCGTTTCCACGTGCCGGGTCTGGTCCGTATCTTCAAAACGGATTATGAACTGTCCGCCTTCCTTACGGGCGATCAAATAGTTAAACAACGCCGTACGCGCTCCCCCGATATGTAAATGCCCCGTCGGGCTCGGCGCATACCTTACACGAAACTGTGCCATACTTTGTTCTCCTCCCCTGGTCTGCAGTCCTTCCTCCAAGCTTGAACGAGCCCTGCAGGCCGATCATCCGTCAAAATAATATGTGTTATGATAGCACACCTTGGACAAGACAAACAACCGCCTGGGCCGCTATGCCTTCTCCTCGTCCCGTAAAGCCCAGCTGCTCGGTCGTCGTTGCTTTCACATTCACTTGACTCGTGTCCGCCTCCAGCGCCTGAGCGATGCGCTCTACCATTGCCGGAATATAAGGTGCCATCTTTGGTTTTTGCGCAATGATGGTGCAATCCGCATTCCCCAACCGGTATCCCGCTTCTTTGGCCATCCTCCATACGTCCACCAGCAGCTTGTAGCTGTCCGCATCTTTAAAAGCGGCATCCGTATCCGGATAATGCTTGCCGATATCGCCCAGCCCGAGCGCTCCCAAAATGGCATCGCTCAGCGCGTGCAGCAGTACGTCCGCATCTGAATGCCCCAACAGTCCCTTCTCATATGGAATGTCCACTCCGCCGATGATGCACTTGCGCCCCTCTACTAATTGGTGTACATCGAACCCTTGCCCTACTCGAATCATCGTTTCTTCTCTCCCCTGACATTGCGTATAATCCACTCCGCCCAAGGCAGATCCTCGGGAGTCGTGATTTTAATATTGTAATAGTCCGCTTCCACCACCGACACGCGGAACCCCATCCGCTCCACAAGCATGGCATCGTCCGTGCCCGTAAACTCCTGCTGCCGGGCGCGTTCATGCGCCTGAAGCAGCAAGGAATAACGAAAAGCCTGCGGGGTTTGAATCGCCCACAAGCTGCTCCGATCAGGAGTGGATTGGATCACGCCTTCGCCGTCCACGACTTTGATCGTGTCCTTCACGGGCACGGCCAGCACCGCCGCCTCCGTCTTCATCGCTTGATGCAGACAGGCGGTGAGGTGCTCTACTGCCGCGAACGGCCTTACGCCGTCATGCACCATGACCCAATCGACAGCCCCGTCCAAAGCCAGCAAGCCTTGATAAACGGAATCCTGCCGTTCTTTTCCACCCTGTAAAATATGGTTCACTTTGCCCAGTCCGTATTCCCTGACATATTGCTCGCAGCGCTGCACATCGTCCGCTCCGGTAACGAGCGCGATGCTGCTCACCGCATCGAAGCGTTCAAACAGCTCCAGCGTATGTACGAGAATCGGTCTATTATCAAGAAGCAAATACTGCTTACTTTCTTTTGTGCCCATCCGCGATCCCTTGCCCGCGGCCACAACGACTACTCCAAGTCTGATCGTCAACTTGTCCACCTGCCACAACATATCGGCTTCGAGGCCTGACTTGCGCGAAAGCTGCCGCTTCCGGCCGCAAACGGCTCCCGATTAGCGCATCTATACTATCATACCGCTTTAGAGCGCTTTTTCCAATAGCTTGGGCTTAGCAAAAATCATCCGTCCCGCTGAGGTCTGCAGCACACTCGTAACCAGAACATCCAGCGTCGTACCGATAAAGTCACGTCCGCCTTCCACCACAATCATCGTGCCGTCATCTAAATAAGCTACGCCTTGACCGTGTTCTTTGCCGTCCTTGATCACCTGCACGAGGATTTCTTCTCCCGGCAGCACGACCGGCTTCACCGCATTGGCCAAATCGTTAATGTTCAAAACCGAAACGCCCTGAAGCTCGCATACTTTATTCAGGTTGAAATCGTTCGTGATGACTTTGCCTTGCAGTACCTTCGCCAGCTTGACCAATTTGCTGTCCACCTCGGAAATCTCGTCGAAATCCCCTTCGTAGATCAGCACCTTCACGTCGAGCTCCTTCTGAATTTTGTTCAAAATGTCGAGTCCCCGGCGTCCGCGATTTCTCTTCAACAGGTCGGACGAGTCGGCAATATGCTGCAACTCTTCCAGCACGAATTCCGGAATGACCAGTGTGCCTTCAATAAAACCCGTCTTGCAAATATCTGCAATTCTTCCATCGATGATGACGCTCGTATCCAGAATTTTATGCTCCTCAAAGCCTTTGGCTTCACCTGGAGCGCCGCGTTTACGATCCGACCGCCGCTTATCGAGCCCAGCTAACAGCTCTTCCTTTTTCAACAGCCCTATCCGGTAACCCGCATACGATAGAATCGCAATACACAGCATATGAAGCAGAGGATTGAACAGACCCGCCCGTTCCAATGGGTTCAGCAGAGCAGAGGAGATCAACAGTCCCATCACCATTCCCGCCGCGCCGGCAAGCATATCCGCTACCGGCATACTGGCTGCACGCTCTTCTCCTTGAACCATCGCTTTAAGCAGGAAGTTCAGCGCCCAGGAGCTCATCGAGTAAAAAAGGAGTGCGCCCAGTCCAAACATCCAACCTTCCTGCCCTTTCATTTCATTTATACCCGTTACTGTACCTATGACTTCAAATAATGGTTTACCTATCGTATCACTCCATTGTAACCCAAGCGTACCGCCGATAACTGCGAATAGAAGCTGGAACCATTTTTTCATCATAGACTTCACCTCCATCAAAATCTGGCACATGGCCCTTTACGTTACAATTATGAACCAAAACTTCCCTGCCTAATCGTGCCTCATAAAAAAAACAAAAAAAGCATTCATTTCCCTTAAGGAAAACAAATGCTTTTCATTTTCACGGCATCGCTATTGTTAAATTGTCGTCGTTTTCGATTCCGGTTCATCCATCGTATTCGTTTTCTTTTTCTTCAGGCGGAGAAAGACGAATAAACGGTCAACGTTTTTTTTTAGGCCATACAACGCATACAAGAGCAGCGGTACAAAAATCATTTTGGACAGCGTGCCCGGGAATTGGACGGCTATCACAACAGCAATGATCACCACAATCGGCGTTACCCATATCGCCGCTCTCGGAATGCCTACCTTCTTGAAGTTCGGATATTTCACCGTACTTACCATCAGATAGGACAGAAGAAGCGTAGACAAGACAAGGACCATGGTGCTCAGCTCGTTATGAAACAAAGCGAGCGTACAAAGAACACCGCCGGCTGCCGGGATCGGCAGACCGATAAAGTAGCCTGGCGTACCGGCAATAACATTGAATCGAGCCAACCGCAGGGCTCCGCAAATCGGGAAAATGGCTGTGACAATCCACGCCCCTGCCGCGTTCATCTCGGTAAAAGCCATGACGTACATAATAAACGCCGGAGCCACCCCGAACGAGATGACATCGGACAGCGAGTCGAGTTCCTTACCGAATTCACTTTGCGCATTGAGCGCGCGGGCCACCCGTCCGTCCAGACCGTCAAGCAGCATGGCAACAAGCACCATAATGGCCGCCAGCTCGGGTTTATTGTTGAAAACCATAATGATCGAAATGATGCCGAGAAACAAGTTCCCTACGGTAAACAAATTGGGGAGGGATTTCGTTATCATGTTTAATCCACCTCTGGTTATACTGTACCCTATTCAAAATCAGCCTAACCTAAATTCAATATACTAAGTTACCTTATGATTGTATGCAAGTTAGATATGTCTGTCAATGAGGACCTGATCCTGAATTCGTTTCAGACCTTCTTTTATCGTCCGGGCCCTCACTTCTCCGATGCCGTCCACTTCATCCAACTCTTCGATCGTGGCCATCATCAGATGAGGAAGCTGCTCGAAGCGCTCGACCAGATTATGAATGATCACCGACGGCAGCCGCGGGATTTTATTCAATACCCGGTAGCCGCGGGGAGATACCGTTTCCTCGGCGCTGTTGGTCGCATGCGGAAATCCAAGCACTCGGGCAATGTGTGAATGGTCGAGCATTTCATCTGTCGCCAGCCGTTTGAGTGAGTTCATCACTTCTTTGACTTTCTCATCGCTAGGATCTCTGACATAATCTTTGACCAGTAAATAGGATTCATATTCCGTATTGCCGACCAATTCATGCAGCTGCATACTGATCAGGCGGCCTTCGTTGCCCAGCTCGTTGATGTAGCGGTTTATTTCCGCTTTAATGCGCAGCACCATCTCAACGCGCTGAATGACTCCCGTTACATCATGAAGCGTGACAAGCTCTTCGAATTCCGAAGCGCCAAGATTCGTCAAATCCTGATCAAGTACGGACTTGTATTTTTCTAGCGTTTGAATCGCCTGATTCGCCTTGGTAAGTATTACGCCAATGTCTTTAAGCGCATAACGCAAATTGCCTTGATATAGCGTAATGACGTTTCGCCGCTGTGATATAGACACTACCAGCTTGGAGGTTTGCTTCGCGACACGCTCTGCCGTCCGGTGACGGATACCCGTTTCAATGGATGGGATCGAGGAATCCGGTATCAGCTGTGTATTGGCATAAAGAATGCGCTTGACATCCTCGCTGAGAATGATGGCGCCGTCCATTTTGGCTAGTTCATATAAATAGTTTGGGGAAAAGTCGCAGTTAATGGAAAATCCTCCGTCTACAATTTCCATCACTTCCGGACTATATCCTACGACGATCAGGCCGCCTGTTTTGGCACGCAGTACATTTTCCAGGCCTTCCCGAAAAGGGGTTCCCGGCGCTACCAACTGCAGCAGCTGGCTCATCACGTCGCGTTTCGCTTCTTCCTTGCTCAAAGGTGTCCCTCCTGACGGTTAAACTAAAGCTGCTGAAAGTGCTTCGGCTACGGTATTTACGCCGATGATTTCAATTCCTGCGGGCGGCGTCCACCCCTTCAGGCTCTTGTGCGGGAGAATGACCCGCTTGAAGCCCAGCTTCTGGGCCTCGCGCACCCGCTGATCCACACGGGATACGCCGCGGACCTCACCGGTCAGGCCCACCTCGCCGAAGACCACGTCAAACGGCTGTGTAGGCTGATCGCGGAAGCTTGAGGCGATGCTCACCGCCACAGCCAGGTCTACCGCCGGTTCGTCCAGCTTGACACCTCCTGCGACGTTGAGGTAAGCATCCTGATTTTGCAGGAACAGCCCCATCCGTTTCTCCAGAACAGCGATAATCAGCGAAAGCCGGTTGTGATCATATCCGGTGGCCATCCGCCGGGGAGAAGGAAAATTCGTGGTTGATACAAGCGCCTGCAGCTCGACCAAAACCGGTCGGGTGCCCTCCATGCTCGCCACCACGGTTGAGCCGGATACCCCCATCGGCCGTTCCGACAAGAACAGCTCCGACGGATTGCTCACCTCGACCAGCCCGCTCTCCCGCATCTCAAAAATACCTATCTCATTCGTCGAACCGAACCGGTTCTTGACGGCGCGCAGCAGCCGGTAAGAATGATGGCGCTCTCCTTCGAAATAAAGCACGCAATCGACCATATGCTCAAGAAGACGCGGTCCGGCGATGGCCCCTTCCTTAGTAACATGGCCTACCAGCACGGTAGCAATGCCTCTCCCTTTAGCAATACGCATAAAATGCGCGGTGCATTCTCTAACCTGCGATACGCTGCCTGGTGCCGAAGCTACTGAGGGATGAAACACCGTCTGAATGGAGTCAATGACGACAAAGTCCGGCTCCATCTCATCAATAGCCGCTTCGATATACTCCACGTTCGTTTCACTCAGTACAAAGAGTTGAGGAGAGACCGCCTGCAGCCTGTCGGCTCGCAGCTTGGTCTGCCTGACCGATTCTTCACCGGAAATATACAGCACCTTGAGATCCTGCTGCGTCAAGGCATAAGAGGCTTGCAGCAGAAGCGTGGACTTGCCGATGCCGGGATCTCCGCCTACCAGGATTAGCGATCCCGGGACTACACCTCCGCCCAACACACGGTTCAGCTCCCGATTGTCCGTAACAATACGCTCTTCCTGGCTGCTTTCTATATTTATGATGGAAACCGCTTTTTCTTTCTTATTTGAAAAAGAGGCATGACCCCCCCTGCTCTTAACGGAGGTTTCCACTTCTTCCACAAATGTATTCCAAGCCCCGCAGCCCGGGCATTTACCCAACCATTTCGGCGTTTCATAGCCGCATTGCTGACAAAAAAACTTTGTTTTCGTTTTGGCCATTGCGCCTCCTAATCCAACTTCAAGCCCAACCTTGTTTCTCAGTGCTTCTTATCAAAGTTTACCATGATGCAACACCCTTGAAAACCCTCCCACCCAAATCCTTACAAAGAAAAATCCGGCCAGCCGGAAAAAGGCAGCCGGATTTATTTAAATTATGCTTGTGAGGCGACGCCTTGATTGCGTTCCACAATCAACTCGCCTTCCCTCTCATCAATCGTGAGTGTATCTCCTTTGGAGATGTTGCCGCGAAGCAATTCTTCGGACAAACGATCTTCAATATGCTTTTGAATCGCTCTGCGAAGAGGCCTTGCGCCGAATGCCGGATCGTAGCCTTCCTTAGCCAGGAACGCTTTGGCTGCATCGGTCAATACGAAATCCACTTCCTGCTCCTTCAGACGCTTACGCAGTTCTTCGGCCATCAACGATACGATTTCGCCGATATGCTTTTCGTCCAGCGAGTGGAATACGATAATTTCGTCGATCCGGTTCAAGAACTCCGGACGGAAGCTCTTCTTCAGCTCGCCCATCACTTTGTCCTTCATGTTGCCGTAATCTCTGCCCGCATCTTGTACTGCGGTAAAGCCCAACGTCGAGTTTTTCTTGATCAAATCCGCCCCAACGTTAGATGTCATGATAATCAGCGTATTACGGAAGTCCACGGTACGGCCCTTGGAGTCTGTTAAACGGCCGTCTTCAAGCACTTGAAGCAGAATATTGAATACTTCCGGGTGCGCTTTTTCAATTTCGTCCAGAAGAACGACGGAGTACGGCTTGCGGCGTACTTTTTCGGTCAGCTGTCCGCCTTCTTCGTATCCGACATAGCCCGGAGGCGCTCCGACCAGACGGGAGGTGGAGTGCTTCTCCATGTACTCGGACATGTCAATGCGGATCACCGCGTTTTCGTCACCGAAAAGCGATTCCGCCAGAGCACGGGCCAACTCGGTTTTACCGACCCCTGTCGGTCCGAGGAAAATGAATGACCCCATCGGACGCTTCGGATCCTTCAGCCCCGCTCTTGCACGACGGATCGCGCGGCTTACAGCTTTCACCGCTTCATCCTGTCCGATCACGCGATCATGCAGAATGGATTCCATTTTGAGCAGCCGCTCGGTTTCTTCCTCAGCCAGCTTGACAACCGGAATACCGGTCCAGCTCGCTACCACTTGAGCGATATCCTCCGGCGTTACCTCGGAGTCGGTGCGACCTTGCTTTTCTTTCCACTCGTTCTTGGTCGTATCGAGCTCTTCACGCATCTTCTGCTCCGTATCGCGAAGCGAAGCGGCTTTCTCGAACTCTTGGCTCTGTACGGCGGCATCCTTTTCCTTACGGATATCCTCCAAACGGCTTTCCAGCTTTTTCAGATCCGGCGGTACCGTGTAAGAACGAAGCCTTACTTTGGAGCTCGCCTCATCGATCAAGTCAATAGCTTTGTCGGGAAGGAAGCGGTCTGTGATGTAGCGGTCGGACAGCTTCACCGCCTGCTCAATCGCCTCATCCGTAATTTTCACACGGTGGTGCGCTTCATAGCGGTCACGCAGTCCGTGCAAAATTTGAATAGCTTCCTCCGGCGAAGGCTGATCGACTGTAATCGGCTGGAAGCGTCTTTCCAACGCTGCATCCTTCTCAATATATTTGCGGTATTCATCAAGCGTCGTCGCTCCGATACACTGCAGCTCGCCGCGGGCCAGCGCCGGCTTCAAAATATTCGAAGCATCAATTGCGCCTTCCGCTCCCCCTGCACCGATGAGCGTATGCAGCTCGTCAATGAACAGTATGATGTTGCCGGCTTGACGAATTTCGTCCATGATCTTTTTCAAACGGTCTTCAAATTCACCGCGGTATTTGGTGCCGGCCACGACAGAACCCATATCCAGCGTCATTACCCGCTTGTCGCGCAGCGTTTCCGGAATCTCGTTGGCTACAATTTTCTGGGCCAGCCCTTCAGCAATGGCCGTTTTACCAACCCCCGGCTCACCAATCAGAACCGGATTGTTCTTTGTTCTGCGGCTGAGCACCTGGATGACGCGCTCGATTTCTTTGCTTCGGCCGATGACCGGATCGAGGTTGCCTTCTTTGGCATAGGCGGTCAAATCACGCGCCAGACCATCCAGGGTCGGAGTATTTACATTAGCGGGGCTACCATGGTTCGGCGAGACCACCTCGCTGCTGCCAAGCAGTTGAAGCACTTGTTGACGGGCCTTATTCAAGCTTACGCCCAAATTACCCAGCACACGCGCCGCAACGCCCTCGCCTTCGCGAATCAAACCGAGCAGAATATGCTCTGTTCCGACGTACGTATGTCCGAGCTTTCGCGCTTCATCCATGGACAGCTCAATGACCTTCTTAGCTCGAGGAGTATAAGCAATATTTGTCGGCTGCTCTTGCCCTCTGCCGATAAGTGATTCCACTTCGTCTTGAATCTTCTCCAAACCAAGCCCCAATGCGATCAAAGCCTTGGCGGCAATGCCTTCCCCTTCGCGAATCAATCCGAGCAGGATATGCTCTGTTCCAATATTATTATGACCCAAACGAACGGCTTCTTCCTGGGCCAAAGACAGCACTTTCTGCGCACGTTCCGTAAATCTGCCAAACATCATGTGTAACACCTCCAAAAATTAGTAAGAGTATATTGGTTTCTACATTAACACTAACCTGGCCGGGCTTCAATCCGTTTGTGATATTTTGTCCCGAATCAGCTGCGCCCTTCTAATGTCTCTTTCTTCAGGCGTAAGCTTTTCTCCTGCTGATTGCTGTAAAAAACCAGGTTGAGTCATCACAAGAAGCTCATTGAGTACATGTGGCGATACATTTTTGATAAACCCCAAATCGATGCCCAACCGCACATCCGACAACCTCTGCGCCGCTTCCTTGGAGTCCATAATCGCCGCGTAGGAAAGAATTCCATACGAACGGCTCACTCGGTCGATAATCTTGGCCTTGGTTTCATACACCAGCTTCTGTCTGGCCGCCCGTTCATGCTCAATGATCTGTCTGACTACGCTGTAAAGATTATCGATGATTTCCTCTTCCGATTGGCCAAGCGTGATTTGGTTGGATATTTGGAACAGGTTGCCCAGCGCTTCGCTGCCTTCGCCATACAGCCCCCGAACTGCCAAGCCCACCTGTGTAATGGCTGACAAAATTCGATTGATCTGCTGCGTAAGCACCAGTGCCGGAAGATGAATCATTACGGATGCGCGAATTCCTGTGCCGACATTAGTCGGACAGCTTGTCATATATCCTCTCTTTTCGTCAAAGGCGTAGTCCAGCTGCACTTCAAACTTATCGTCAATGTCGCTGGCCAAATCCCACGCTTCTTTGATTTGAAAGCCCGGGAATAAGCATTGTATGCGCAAATGATCTTCTTCATTCACCATAATGCTGATCGCTTCATTATCACTTAAAAGGACCGCTCCGTTTCGGGATTCGTTGGCCAGGGCCGGACTGATCAAATGCTTCTCAACCAGCACCCGTTTTTCCAATTCATTCATTTCTGAGAGCGGCAGCAGCGTGAATTTGCTGACGGTATCCAATACATCAGTATGAAGCACCTGAGATGCTTGATCCAAAACCTCTTTTGACTGTTGGTTGGTCGCCAACATCGGAAAAGGATAGGTCCGTAAATTTCGGGCAATGCGGATTCTACTGCTCATTACGATATCCGAATCAGGACCTTCCGCCTTCATCCAATCGCTCAGCGCATGCTTTGTAAAACGGCTCGCCTCTGTCATAAGCATTTCCCTCCAGCAACCTGTCTCTAACTCAGCCTTCGGCTACTTTCTTTTCCAACTCTCGAATCTGATCCCTAAGCTTGGCAGCTTGTTCAAATTCTTCATTATCGATGGATACCAGCAATTCCTTTTTTAACTGATCGATTTCGCGCTTATATTTTATTAACCCGCCGGATCGCTTAGGAACCTTTCCGGTATGGATTATATTACCGTGAACTCTTTTGAAAAGCGGGTCCAGCTTCTCACCGAAATGTTTATAGCATTCGCTGCAACCGAATCTTCCTACTTTACTGAATTGACTATAAGTGAGCCCGCAGTGCTCGCAGCGGCTTGGTTGAACTTTATTGGCCAGGGCTCCGTGCGCCGAGGGTTCAAAGTCAAGCAGGCCGCTTAACAGGTTGTGAATGGAAAAGCCGTTAGGGGTACCCGGTATCAGCTCTCCCTTTTCTCGGGCACAGGACTCACAGATGTGAAACTCTGTTTTCTCGCCATTCAAGATTTTAGTAAAATGCAGCGTTGCCTGTTTCTTACCACATTCTTGACATAACATCCGGTTCCCTCCTTATTTGTTAAGCAAGGAGATCAGCATGGCTCTGAGAAGCTTCGCTCGTATCTCATCACGAAGCGGCAGTTTCAAGGTGAGTACTTCTCTTGCCATCGCTGCCTTCATTATGGCCGCTTCCCTTGCGGTAATGAAGCCGCCCTCCTCAAGCTGGTACAGCAGTCCTTCCGAAGCGGTTTGATCCATATGCGAGCTGATCGTTCGAAAAATATGATCAAGCACGGTCCCATAAGAATGCAGCTCAATCTTCTGAATTCGAATGTACCCGCCGCCGCCTCGCTTACTTTCGACTATATATCCTTTTTCCAAAGTAAAACGGGTACTGATGACATAGTTGATTTGTGATGGAACACAGTTGAACTGATCGGCAAGATCATTACGCTGGATCTCAATCACGCCGCCCGGGCTCTGCTGCAAAATCTGCTTCAGATACTGTTCGATCATTTCTGAAACATTTCGCATCCGTTCGACCTCCAAAGGCAGATGTAAAGCCGTCTCATTAAATGTAGTTTGAGAAGTCGTTGAAAATCTTCGGATTGACTTTGACTTTCTTTGACTTTAAAAACATTATATCAGATTTTTACCATAATGCAACACCCTCTGCAGGATCACCGGATTAGCAGCAAGATTGGCTTTATTCCTAATTGGATAACTAAGTACAAGCTCCATATTGGTTCTTATGCTTATTATGTATTCTTGCCTTTAAATTATGTCTTTAAATAAACCAGAAGTGATTGAATAAAAAAAAGCAGAAAATCCAAATGATTTTGAATTTTCAAATTATTATCTTTTGCATGTATATCTTTTTGTCATATAATGAATACTACCGAAAGCGTTTTCAGTTGAGAAAATGACGGAGGTGTCAGTTATGATTCATGAAACTAAGTACAGAAAACAAGCCATGCAACTTTGGGAGACTGCTCGTAAAGAAAACGAAGATGCCCTTCAAACCGATCTAAAACCACTATCACCACATCTATTTGCTTACAAAAAGAAGTGGATTCAAAGGATCTCCTCATTCTTGCTTGCCGCTAAACGTCACCCTTACAAATAAGTTTATTTATCGTCATAGGAAAAGAGCCTCTTCGGATTATGATCCAAAGAGGCTCTTTATTTTGCTTGGCGACGTTCTACTCTCCCAGGACCCTGCGGTCCAAGTACCATCGACGCTGGAAGGCTTAACGGTCGTGTTCGGTATGGGTACGCGTGGTTCCCTTCCGCCATCATCACCA
>NZ_JBVASZ010000024.1:0-69227 GCF_057814255.1 Paenibacillus sp. F024 | reverse complement strand
GAAAGGGCTGAGAAGTTTGCTTTCTCGTTATTTAGAGCTTTGTTAACCTTTTGGAACCGCCGTATGCGGACCCGCATGTACGGTGGTGTGAGAGGTCGGGGGCTAGGCGCCCCCTCCTACTCGATTGGAATATAATGCCTCAATCTTAAATGAAAACAGTGTCGTACAATGTTGTTTATTCGACAAATTAACATAATATTGTGTATAAAACTCCAAAAAATTCACATCGGTAATTACAGTCTAAAAGAACCTTAATGACAACCATTTACTTACAGCTAAAGTCCTAAAGTGTATCTTTAAAACAATCCTCAACGTAGTCTGGAATTGCCTTATTTAACTGATCGAGTGTATGAAGGTATCTTTGGGTTGTATTGATCATGACCTAGATTTTCCTGAACTTGCTTGAGAGACGCGCCATGAAGAAGTGCTAAAGTCGCGTTAGTATGACGAAGCCAATGCGGCGTCGGTTCTTTTGCCAGGTTACTTTGTTTACGGGCTTTTTGTAAAATTCTCTACATGCCTGACAGACAAAGGAAATAATTCGTCAAATAATGATTTTTGCTGTTCACCGGCACTTTGGGAGAGCGAACACAGGTAGTCGGATTATGAGCAAATATGCCGATGTTTGGATCGCTCCCCCACCAATAAAGTGAACGTAAAGGTGCAAGAAAATTAGCAACGGAAGCTGGAGACAAAGGGCTTTTTACTGGAACTGCAAACCCCTTCACTTAGTCCTATTTTAAATACTTCAATTTCTTTCCATGTCACGTTTCGTAATGGTTTAAATGAGGTGAACTGTCGCAATAAACGGATGGCTCTATTATAATTTCGTATGGTATATTCGGATTCCCCGCCAAATGACTTTAAAAACATGGACACAATTTGATCATCCGTAAATGGATGGCTTGGGTGACCATTTGGACAGTGTATCGTTTTTTTTTGAGAATCCGGCTAGACCATAGTAGCCTCATGAAGTCCGATTGATATAACGAATCATCGAATGCAAACAATCCGTCCGAACCTACAAGAAAACTCCCGATCGAATTCCAAATGAAATAGCTTAAAAACAGCTATCCCGCCAGTAAGAATTAGATTTTCAAGATAGGTGCGTTATATTTTTAGTTTGGTTTTTGTTCAGAAAATACTACACCAGTTATACATACTTGTATCGTATAGTAAATAAGGAATCTTCATACGGCTTAGGACAAGATGGATATGATGAGTCGGCCCTTTATGGTAAATTGCAGGAGCAATTCATTAGATATGCCTGCCAAGATAGAAGATTAATTATAAGACGACTAAGGAGGCAACTAGACATGTGTCAACACTGCGGTGATCAGAATCATCAATTGGAGCATGAACAATCCGGAGACAAAAAAATTTCGCGCCGCGAAATGATCAACAAAGTGGGAAAAAGCTGTCTTCTTGTAGGGTTGGGAATGCCGATTGTTCCAGTCTTGGCCCAGACGAATATAGGTGATGGTGTGTTTAAGAAAATGATGAACAGCGAAGTGGTCAAGCGGGACAAAGTCCAGACATTGACCATTCTGGAAACGTGTGACGTTCATTCGCAATATGTGACTCATCCAGAATTTTTCTGGGAAAATAATCAGCCTGTTTTCCGAATGGCAGGCGGATATTCTCGTATTTATACATTATTTGAACGGGTGAGAGCCGAAAACCCGGGTCGCACCATTGCAGTTGATTGCGGGGACTGTTTTTCCGGCAATTACGTGACTGCGAAGACCAAAGGAGAAGCGTTGATTCCAATCCTGAACCACCTGCGATATGATGTGTTCATGCCGGGGAACTGGGAGGAACAGGAAGGACCTGAGCAATTCCGCATATTGATGAACAAGCTTACTTCTATGCCTATTTGTGCTAACATGATTGACGAAAAAACAGGTGAGGATGTAATTGCTCCCTATTATACGCAGGAAGTAAACGGTTTGAAAATCGGCTATATCGGCTACACCGATCCGTTTGTGAAAGTCAGACAGCCGTTGTCGTTCACGCGAGGGTTAAAGTTTACAATGCCGGAAGAAAGCATTGCCAAGTATGTGGATATTCTCCGTAACAAGGAAAAATGCGATGTGGTTTTGGCCCTTACACACCTGGGATTGCCGGCACAAGTGGATCTATCGAACAATCCGGGGTGCGAAGGCGTGGACTTTATCCTCGGGGCGGACACGCATGAACGATTGCGCGAACCGATAAAGGGCAAATATGCTCCGGTGGTCGAACCGGGTTCGTTCGGTTCGTTTGTAGGTCGGGTTGATATGGTTGTGGAAGACGGAAAAGTAAAAGACTATTCCTACCAGATGATTGAAGTCAGCCCGGACATATATCCGGAAGATCCGAGCATGCAGTGGATTGTTAACAAGGTGCGGAAACCCTACATTTCATTCCTGAAAAAGGAAGTTGGTTCCACAAAAACTCCGTTGTATCGCTACTCGGTGCTTGAAACAACAATGGACAACATGATTTCTGACAGCATGCGGGAAGCAACTAATGCAAACATCGGAATCACCCAGGGATACCGCTTCAGTCCGCCAATCGTGCCCGGACCGATTACGGAGGAAGATTTAACGAACATGCTTCCGTTGGAATTTAAACTGAAAACTGGAATTGCAACCGGAAAGCAGATTTGGGATTGGATGGAAGAGGAGTTGGAATTGTCGTTCCGTCCCAAAGCCCTTGTTTGGGTGGTTCGAATTTCCGGAATGAAGGTGGAGTGTGTCTCAAGCAAGCCGAAGGGACAGCGGATTACCAAGATTGAAGTAAATGGCGAGCCGATCGATTTAAACAGGGAATACAAAGTGGTTTCATTCCAAAGAGAAGGAGAGGAACAGGATATGGTGTACAAAATCAAAAAAATGAAAGATACGCAAGTGCTGTCCATAACCCAATACGATGCTATCCGGGAATTCTTGAATAAACATTCCCCAATTAGTTATCAGATCGAAGGCCGGGTTGTGGCAACCGACCTGCCGCCGATTGTTCTTTCACGTTCCCTGCCTCCAGGAAGCGGCTATGAGTTTCATTAATTTGTTGTCAACCGCAGAATCACCTTTCCCAAAACATGATGTGTAGTGGAGTATAGGCGTGTTCACATACTGAGAGGATTAAATTTGATTGTTTTTTTTCTTTATCAATTCTTAAAATAATTATTGTATTCTATTCCTTAACGTGTAAAGGGGGGAGAATGTTGAAAGGAAAGACGATCTTGATTGTTGAAGATGATGCGAAAATCCGAAACCTGCTAAAAATTTATCTGGAAAAAGAAGGATATGAAGTTTTGGAAGCGCAAGACGGAATGGATGGAATGGATATTTTCATGAAATCCGACCCGTGCTTTGTCATACTGGATCTCATGCTTCCGAAAAAAAGCGGGGAAGACTTATGTCAATGGATTCGCGCCGAGTTGAAAAGCGATATTCCCATTATCATGTTAACGGCAAAGGTAGATGAATCTGAGCGAATCAAAGGCTTGCAAATGGGAGCGGATGATTATATCATCAAGCCATTCAGTCCACAAGAAGTTGTCGCGAGGGTTGATACGGTACTTAGAAGAACGGCTAACCGGTGCAGCAAAATCAGTTATAAGGGATTAACCATCAAACCGTTGCGCGGGGAAGTTAAATATAACGGCAGCATCATTCCGCTGACAACACATGAATTTAAATTGCTGTATTATTTCATGAGACACCCGAATCAGATTTTAACGCGTGAACAAATCCTTCAGGAGCTTTATCCGAATGAAGAGAAAACGGTGATCGATCGTACGGTGGATGTCCATATCGGTAAGCTTCGGGAGAAAATCGAGACATCAAATGAAGTCCCTCTGTTTTTTGAAACCATTCGGGGAATGGGGTATCGGTTTGTCGCCAATTAAGTATGCTCTAGCTTGGAAGAATCATCTGACATGGAAATTAATCGTGGTCAATGTTGTAGTCATTGCCGTTGTGATTTGGTTTGCAGGCGTTTCTGTTAAAGATTTTGCTTGCATATTGGTTGGGCAGTACCAACTGGTCGGAGAAGAAAAAAGCCAGTTCTTCAATCAAACGATGCAATTTTACTTGTTGAGGGCAAGTGTTCTGGCCATCATTGTTGCCGCGGTCATCCACTTCTTTTTTATCAAAAGGCTATTAGCCCCGCTTAAACGGCTGACACAGTCTGCACAGCAGCTTGCAGTTGGAACATACCCGGACCCCATTCAACCCTCATCGGAAGATGAGTTCGGTCAACTCACCCGACACTTTAATGAATTGACTCGAACGTTGAAGCGAACGGAAGAAAACCGGAAACGGATGTTGAGCAACATCTCACATGATCTGCGGACTCCTTTAAGCAGTTTGAATGGGTATTTAGAGGCATTGAGCAACGGCGTGCTTCAGGGAAATCAGGAGCTTTATCAATCGCTTTTGGAGGAATCCTTGCATTTAACCCGGTTAGTGGACCAACTGCATCAACTCACCGTATGGGAAGACAGGCAAAAGAATCGATTGACTTTAAGCCAAATAGATATCCATGAACTGACGAACCGTTGTATACAAACGTTTCGATGGGAATATCAGAACAAGGACATTGAACTGCACGTTTCCATCCAGGCGGATACCGTGATAGGGGACGATGACGGGCTAAAACAAGTGATGAACAATCTGTTGAAAAACGCTTTAGTGTACAACACGGGACGAAACGTATGGGTGACAGGGGAAACCGAAGATCAGTTCTATCGAATTACGGTCAGCAACTTGGGAGAACCTTTGCAGGAGGATATGCGTGAGCTTGTATTTGAACGGTTTTTCCAGGCTGATCCGTCAAGACATCGAGGGGAGGATATAAAGGGAAGCGGCCTCGGTCTTGCGATTGTCAAAGAAATTGTCGAACAGCTTGGAGGAAAGTCAGGGCTTTATTCAGAAGGCAACAACCATTCCTTTTGGTTTACGATTCCTCGGTACTTGGGTTCGATTCCCATTCAAGAGACATGATCAGTCAAATACAAAAAATATGGGGCGACTCCCCTATTTCAACGATTTTGTGATCAGCAAAAAAATGCTTGATCGCTTTATGGGCATGCAGGTCCAATTTTTTCTTGGCCGATTCGTGTTGGTGCAGGATCTGTTCGCCAGCGCTGACAATCCGATATATCGCGTCGAGTTTTATAGGTTTACCTCGAACGAGGAAATGCTCAATGCGGTTTCCTTTAGGGTTATAGGGCTTATAGGCCATCGATATTCCGGATGAACGCAACACATATCCGCCTTTCTGCTGAAAAGGATCCGGGGAAAAGACTTGCTCCAGATTGGCCTCAAAGGCCTTCAAGATACTCTGACCATCCAACTCAACTGTAAACAGTTCCGGATTCGTCGGGATAATTTGGTATAAGTCTTTTACCGTCATCCGCCCTGGAAGAATCGGCGCGCCGTACCTCCAACCGTGTGATAAGGCGATGTCCGCCTCTGCCGCATGCAGATAAGCGTCGGTAATGAGACGATCCATCGGCGTTTCGTTCAGGGTCATGCGATGCAGCGGCGTCTTCAACTCGCCAATGACCTCATTTAATTGCGACTCGTATGGCTGCATGATCTCTTTGATCAGGAGGGAGAGATCAGGATCTTCTTCGAATTGATCGGCGAGCAGCGGGATGAGGCGGTGCCGTACATTCGTAATTTTTCCGTATTCAAAGGCAAGGTCGAGTTGACCGAGGAAGGAAGCGCTCGCCCCAGATTGAATAATCCAGGTTCCATTCTGGCGTATCGGTTTGGCGATCCGGTCATGGCTGTGGCCGCTTAGAATGATATCGATTCCGTCTATGAGTGATGCCGCTTTAACGTCTAGAGGCAATCCCATATGACTGATTACTACGACAAGATCCGCTTTATGCCCCACCCGCAATCGTTGAATGACCGATTTCATTTCTTCCACATCGAGCGAAAAAGTCAAACCCTCCGAGAAGGACGGCGGCATGGTTTGATCCACAAAAGGGTAAGTCCAACCCGTCAGACCTACCTTGACTCCCCCTACCTCCTTCATCATGCAAGATTGAAAAGGAATCTGTTTGGCGGAAGTTGAAGACGCGTTCATCGTTAAGGCAGGTATGGAAGCTCGGCTTAATAGGGAAAAAAGCTGATCCGTACCGTAAGCGTAATCCCAGTTGCCAGGCACCAGCGCATCAAGCGGCATTTGCTTGAGAAGCGGCAGGATGGCCTCACCTCTGGAAAGAACCAACGGGGCCGTGCCGTGAAAGAGATCGCCTCCATCGGCGAATATTACATTCGGCTGCTGTTTTTTCAAGCGATTTACATAGTACGCAATACGTGAAAAACCTCCGCAAGAAATATAGGAAGGACGCGGATCGTTCCAAAAAAATTCAGTGTGGGTATCCAAGCAACCATGCGTGTCGTTTTGCTGGATAAACGTGATTTCCAAGAAGAATTCCTCCTAAAAGTTTTGATGAATGCGCAAGCAGTCGATAAAACTACATCGAAAGCATATGCTTAGTAATTCATATCAGGGTAAGTCCCATTATTGGTAGTATGCAGCATTTAAGCGTTCTTTATTAAAGCTTAACACAACACTGATACCATGAAACCGCAAGCAGCAGGGAAGGAGAGATGACGGTGTCGCATGGATATCGATATTTGGTTTGCGGGATCATGGTTCAAACCTGCTTCGATTTAAAAACAAAAGCGAGGAAAGGTGGACAACATTTCCAAACCCGACAGGAGGCGCTGTCCTTCTTGGAATCGAGTTGGTTTGAAACGTGATGCACCTCCGTCAATCTGGATCCCACTTACGTCAAGAAGGAAATGCTCCAAGGTCCCGTGAACAAGTGCAAAGAGGCATAATTAAACAGGAAGGTTGCCGCGGCAACCTTCCTGTTTGGGTTTACTTCAAGGCGCTGCCTCCAAACACAAACCGATACTCCCAATGCTTCCCTTCTATACTGTCAATCCGAACCCCGCCGGATTTCTCCGAATACGTGTGCAGAATCTTGCCATTTCCCAAATAGATGCCGTTATGTGTTATTCGTTGCGCTGCTTTGTTGATTCCGGCGTAACTGGAGCTTTTACTGCCCTTGTAAGGGATGAAGAACATGATGTCTCCCGGTTTTAATTGCCGCCAGTCGGTTGTCGTATTGCCGATTTTTTTCACATATTCGGCTTGGGTTCTGGAATTCCCCGGTAGAATAATTCCTGCACCTTCTTTAAACGCCTGCCTGACGAAATCGGAACAGTCGAATGTCTCGGTATTGGAACGGCTCGAGCCGAACTTGTAGGGCGTTCCTAAATACTTCATTCCTTTCCCAATGATGTTCTTTGCCCTATCTGAGGCATTTTGGACATTCATACCGGAGGAAGATTCACTTACCCGTATATACTGGTTTTCGGTTGTCACATATCCGGTACGGCCAGCATCATCCTTAATCTTGTACCAATAGCTGTTGACACGCTCCGTTATTTCCACATGTTCGCCTGCTTTTAAACCGATACGGTCGCCGTTCAAAGAGGGCTTGTCCCGGAAGTTCACGCTTTTCAGGATGACGGCGTCCTCGCCGCTTGCTGCCAAAGCCCTGTCATGTTCAAACGAAATCGTTCCGGCGATGAGAGCTGGGGCCAATAGTGCGATTGCTATTTTTTTCTGGATCATCGAAATTCCTCCTGTGATGGATATGAATTTCCCGAAGCGTCAACGATTGCTTGCGGGATAATTTAAGCGTAGCACAGGGATGGACGAGACTTGGATGAACTTTCTTCCATTTGCTTTATCGTTTCTTAAAAAAGATGAGATAAGATGAACTTCGTTCGAGAACATATAGAGTCAAAAACGGAGGAGGTGATTGGATTGAGCACCGTGCAGCTAGGCCCTTTCGTCATCAATGGACAGATGCTGCTCACCCTGTGCTTTGGGGCGGTAGGCTGGCTGGCGCTGCGTTATCGATTGCGCAATATGCCAGAGAAAAATCTAATCCTCTCTATGGCGTCCAATGCTTTCTTCTTATGGATTGTCATTTGGAAAGGGAGCGTTCTTTTCTTTGATCCGGTTGGAGTGATTCAACAGCCCATGTCGTTGCTGTTTTTTGACGGAGGGGAGCGCGGCCGCTGGGTGGCGAGCTTGATCGCCTTAGCCTATGTAGGGCATCGGTCCTCAAAACAGCTCATTTCTGTGAAGATGGTGATGGCTGCTCTGATCACCTTTTTCCTCGCAGGTTGGCTGGCCTATCAGCTCATATCGCTTGCCTTTGGCGAGGGGCCGTTTTGGTTTTACGCGGCAAACGCTGGTTTGATCGCCCTGCTCCTGTCATCGTCGCTGTTTTCTCAAGAGACGGGCAGTTCAACGAGAGAGATTCAAGTCGGAGTTTGGTTTTCCATCGGAAACGTCTTGCTCTTGTTTATGGATCATGCACGTCCGCTATGGTTCCTGTCATTCAGCGAACAGCAATTGGTTTTTCTTGCACTTACCGCATGTTTTACTGCATGGTCATGGTTCGACTCGAAATGAAAAGAGGAGGGTAGTATGGAAAATATTACAGTTTTCGTTGCTTTTGCCGCAGGAATGCTTTCTTTTTTATCTCCATGTGTGTTTCCGTTAATTCCGGCCTATGTGTCCCACTTGACGGGTTCATCCTTTTATGAAGGCAAGCTGGTCGTTAACCGCGGGGTGCTGATTGTCCGGTCTGTCAGCTTTATCGCAGGATTCAGTCTCGTGTTCATCGCAATGGGGGCTTCTGCCAGTTTCATCGGGCGTTTTTTTGCCGAGGAACGAGATTTGGTGCAAAAAATAAGCGGTCTCCTGATTATAGTGTTTGGTTTGCAAATGACGGGACTCTTAAAGCTGCGGCTGTTGATGACCGGTAAAACATGGAAAACAAAAAGCACTTGGACAAATAAACTGTACCCTATAGATATAGAGTAGACACTTTAAAAAAGTCTCTCTGTAGGGTATTTTGTGTTTATTGAAGAAAATTGGGGACGGGGAAATGATCATGAGTAAAAAGACATTTACAGAAAACGAAATCAAGCAATTAACCAATAATCCGTATGTGAAATCCGTTAGTTCGAAAGGAATCACTTATACCGATGCATTCAAGCAACTCTTTATCACAGAAAATAAGAAGGGCAAGCTGCCAAGGGAGATATTTGAAGAATGCGGGTTCGACGTAAACGTCATCGGACGTCAAAGAGTAAAATCCTCTGGAAGCAGATGGCGCGCGAGTTACCGGGAAAACGGTGCCCTGGGTTTGCAGGATACGAGAAGCCAATCATCGGGCAGGCCTCTTACCAGGGAACTGACGCTGGAGGAGAAGAACGCCAGGCTGGAAGCTCAAAACCGCTTATTGAAAGCGGAGAACGAACTGTTAAAAAAGATCCGCTTTGCGGAAAGGGGGCTGAGCGACAACTAACATTGTCACCTGACCAGAAATATATCCTGATCCGTTCCGTTATTCAGAGATATCAACTCGAGCGCATGGTGAACAATTTATGTAAGATGGCTGGGGTGTCCAGAAGCGGCTATTACAGGTACTGGTCTGCCGGATCAGAGGAAAAGAGGAAGCATAGAGATCAGAAAGATGAACAGGTAAAAGAAATAATCCTAAAAGCCTTCCATTTCAAAAGACGCAAAAAAGGGGCCCGTTCCATCAAGATGACACTGGAGGGGCAATTTAAGGTTGTCTACAATCTAAAACGCATCAGGAGAATCATGAAGAAATACGGCATTGTGTGTCCGTTCAGGAAAGCCAATCCCTATAAACGGATGATGAAGGCAACTCAGGAGCACAGGGTGGTTCCTAACCTGCTGAACAGGGAATTTAAGCAGGATATCCCCGGCAAGGTATTACTGACGGATATCACCTATTTATATTATGGCTCAGGAAAAAAAGCCTACTTGTCAACGATCAAGGACGGTTCAACCAATGAAATCCTAGCTTATCATGTATCAGACCGAATCACGATGGACCTGGCGATCGACACCCTGCGAAAGCTGAAGACAAATCGAAGGTGCAAAAAAGCAGACGGTGCCTTCATCCATTCTGATCAGGGAACCCATTATACGCATCCGGATTTTCAGAAACT
The DNA here is from genome assembly GCF_057814255.1 of Paenibacillus sp. F024. Lineage (NCBI taxonomy): Bacteria > Bacillati > Bacillota > Bacilli > Caryophanales > Paenibacillaceae > Paenibacillus > Paenibacillus sp. F024. The sequence goes on along the minus strand of NZ_JBVASZ010000024.1, from coordinate 59,148 downwards.
GGTTAAGAAGATGGGATTCAGACAGTCGATGTCCAGACGCGGAAACTGCTGGGATAACGCACCCCAGGAATCCTTTTTTGGCCATTTCAAAGATCAGGCCTCCATCAAACCTTGTGCGACTTTGGATGAGGTAAAACGGGAGATCAAGGAGTACATGACCTATTACAACCATTTTAGTTTCCATGCGCCAGGTCTAAACCCACCGGCTTTAGCCGGTCAGCTTCCAGCGCGTTGACAGCGTAGCAGTGCATCTCTACCATGAGGTTAGAGGTGAGACGGATGGTTGATTACCAGACAGGAGGGCATTCTGTCTACGATATCAAGTACCACTTCGTGTGGGTAACCAAATATCGATATCATGTGCTCGTTGGAGAAGTAGCATCTAGAGCACGGGAAATCATACGACAATGTTGCTTCAGCCGCGGAATCACGATCGTAAAGGGCAGTGTAGGCAAAGATCATATCCATCTGCTGATCTCCTGTCCGCCAACGATGGCTCCTGCTAAGGTAATCCAGTATCTCAAGGGTAGATCGTCTCGAATGCTGCAGGACGAATTCTCCCACCTGAAAAAGAGATATTGGGGCCAGCACTTATGGGCGAGAGGATATTTCTGCGCAACTGTTGGTGCAGTAAATGAAGAGACAATTCGCAAATACATCGAAGGACAACAAGTCGAGGGAGACGATGTATTTGACATCGAAGAATGACCAGCAGCTATACCGAGTTTCAGTCGGAAACTTCAGGTGGCTTCAGCCACAGGTTGCTTTCAGCGGGCTTTAGCCCAAACCAGCGGCTTTGAGCCGCAAATCGAGTTTCAGTCGAAAGCTTTAGGTGGCTTTAGCCACCGGTAGCTTTTCAGCAGGCTTTAGCCTGAACAGCGACTTTCAGTCGCTTATAGGAACCTACCGGCTTTAGCCGGTAGTCGTTCAGATACCAATGGAATTTAAAAAAGATGACCCCTGTTCAATACAGAGATCATCTTCTTCAATCAGCCTAGGCTTTTTTAAAATGTCCTTTACAAGGGGTACAGTTCAAAACGGCACGATCCATTCGTTTTTCACCGGTTTGGCGTTTGGAACAGGATGGAGTCCCTGTGTCGGTTTGGCGCTGTCCTCGATTTTGCTGCTAGCCGGTTCATCGGAGACGCTTTGGAGCGGCATCTCTATGCTGGCTGTGTATTCATTGGGATTATAATGCTCCCATAGGTTGAGACACAGGGGAGTGAAAAATAAGTTATAATGAAGCTATGGAAAAACGGAACCGATATACCTCAGAGTTTAAGACAAAGGTCGTCCTGGAGGTCCTTCGAGAGGAGCAGACCGTCAACGAGATCGCAGCCAAATATGAATTGAGCCCAGTCATGATCAGCCGGTGGAAGGCTGAATTCCTTGAGCGTGCCTCCATGGTGTTCGAGAAGAAGACCAGTGAAGCCGACAAACTGAAAAAGGAGTACGAGAGCAAGCAAGAGCATCTAGAAAAGCTGGTCGGCCAACTCACGGTTGAGGTTGACTGGCTCAAAAAAAACCAGCTAATACTTGTCAAGTGATTTTGTATTGGTCATCGGTGTTTTTATTGGGTATACTTTCTTCAGATCATGACAAATAACCTTCATTGGCGTGAAGGTTATGGATAAATATGGTTTTTACGCTTGGAAGGGCTGGCACTTACTAAGGATGGCATAAACGTGATGAAGAAGCTTGTTGGCGCAAGCGATCACGACCACCTTGTACGGTTTGCCCTCGTTCCTTTTCTTGTCGTAGTAATCACGAATTTTTGAATTGGTGCTTCCACGAATACCGCATTGTACTGCTATATATAATGCACGACGAAGCCTCTTGGAGCCACGCTTTGTAATCCGTGAACTCGTCGCCGTAAACTTTCCTGAGCTGAATATTCCGGGATCTAAACCCGCAAAAGCTACAAGCTGTTTCGCATCTTTAAATTGCCTTACGTCCCCAATCTCTGCAACAATCGCAGCTGCAAGTTTATCCCCGATGCCCGGTATGCTTTTCACCAACTCTACCTCGGGGAGATCCGATGCAATTTCGTCCATTTGCTTCTCTAATTCGCTTAGCTGCTCGGAGAACGAAAGCAGCAATGACACCATGCCGCGCAATGCAACGGATTGAGACCGACTTTTTGGTTGTCCGTTCCAATAAAGTAATACTTCACCGAGTCGTTCCCCTTTCTCTTCCACCCACCGCTTGGAATGAGACTTCCCAGCGCCTTCCTGGATCACCTCGACAAGATTCTCGACGTTGCCCTCCAAACAACGGACCAGCACCTTCAGAGACGTGACAGAAAACAGATCGCGAAAGATTTTTTCGTAAGCCGGGAAGACTTGATCTAACAAGGCTCTTGTGTTTAACTTCGCCTGTACGAACATCCCCGTTACAAACTCATGCTGTCTGGTCACGTGTTGAAGCTCCATAAATGACTCACCCCATGTACGATGCAGTGTGACATCTCCTCGATAATACATATCCGCTAAATGCCAAGCATCCGCGGCGTCTGTTTTCACCTTACGTAATTGTGTTCCTTTGGCTCGTTTAGACTGTAATGGATTAACGATGATATACGTCCATCCGCTGCGCTCAAGATAGGCGACAAGACTGCGATGGTAGTGTCCTGTCGCTTCCAGGACAATAATTGGATTAATCATTGTTTCCGCCTGCAACTCAGCTAAAAGCTCCCCTAATCGTTCAAATCCGCCATCCCCGTGCGAGATGCTCTCCATCTTCCCGTACGGCTCGTTCCGCTTCAAAAACGCTTGTACAACACTAGAACCCTTCGCTACATCCACTCCCACAACTGGCTCCATAACAACCTCCCGATTAAGTATTGCCGGCATTCCCACGATGGTTCCAAACCCATAGCTTCGCTTGTGATGCGAGGTCTTTGCCTCTACCAGCTCAAACATGGTCATTGGAGATAGTGGGAGAACAGTTTTTTTTACGGGATCATTGTCCCTAAATCTGGCGCGTTCTCCCGGCTACCACCATCGTAAAACGACCATAAAGAAAGGCCAACCAGAAAACTCTGGTTGACCTAATAATACGAAAATCTGGCCTCAAATGAACCGCTGGAAGCCCGGAAAGCGATGGTAGAGCGCGACCATACCGAGATCACAGTGAAGCGTCAGGCAAACCTGCTGAGTGTGAACAGAACGAGCGTATACCGTCCGAGCAAGGAGCAACAAGAAAGCGAAGAGAATGTGCAGCTCATGCATCGAATCGATGAGATCTATATGAAGCACCCTTACTTCGGTTACCGACGCATGACAAATTTTCTTCGGGACCAGGGCTCCGAGATCAATCGTAAGCGCGTACGCCGTCTGATGCAGCTCATGGGTCTGGAGGCGATCTATCCGAAGCCAAACTTGAGCAAACGCCTCCATGCCAAGTACACGCGTCCTTATCTACTTCGCGGCTTAACGATCGACAGGCCCAATCAGGTCTGGGGAATCGATATCACCTATCTAAGGATGGGCAAAGGATTTATGTACTTGTTCAACATCATTGATTGGTACAGCCGCAAGGTGATTGATTATGAGCTGTCCAGTACGCTCGAAAAGGGCTTTGTTATGAGATGCCTTAAACGCGCATTCAGCCGCTGCAAGCCGGAGATCATGAACAGCGATCAAGGTTCGCATTTTACTAATGCGGATTATCTGGATCTGTTAGAAAAGGAAGGCGTCAAAGTATCGATGGACGGTAAGGGCCGGGCAACGGACAACAGCCGCACGGAGCGTTACTTTCGGTCGCTCAAATACGAATGTATCTTCCTCAATGAATTTGAAGACCCTCGCGCGCTGCGCAAAGGGATAGCTCGCTATGTCCAGTTTTACAATCAGGATCGTCCCCATCAGTCTCTTAATGGGGATAAGCCCTGTCAATTTTATGCCCAAAATGTCGAAAAAATCGCATCCTAATTTAAATAGATTACGAGATTGGAGGACATAACTTATTCCTCAAAAAATCGTGTCTTGACAATGGGGAGCATTACAGATTGGGCGTCCCGTTTTTGCTTATCTCCTTGCTGCTAACGTACTCCATGGGAGTCATCAAAAAGATGACAAAATGGATGCCCCTTCTCTCCGCAATCAATGGCTGGATTCTGATCGGTTTGGGAGCGCTTCTGTTTACCGGGCAGTTGCAAAAATTAAGCGCATGGCTCGCCAAATATACGTTTTGGAATATCAATTTTTAACGACAGGAGGTGAAAATATGAAAAAAAGCATGTTCGCGATCATCGTATTGATTGGACTCGTTGTTTACGGCGTTTACGACTACTATGGCAAGGGATCATCCGAAACGACATCTCCAACGGAAGAAGCAGGAGCAGGAAACATTCAGCAGGGCATCCAGAAAGGGCAGCGGGCGCCGGATTTTGAGTTGAAAGATTTACAAGGCCATTCCGTCAAGCTCTCCGACTTCAATGGAAAAAAAGTGATGATCAATTTTTGGGCTACCTGGTGTCCGCCGTGCCGTGTGGAAATGCCCCATATGCAGAAAATTTATGAAGATTACAATAAAAAAGGGGTGGTCATTTTGGGTGTAAATTTAACGCCAACGGAGGAAAATGCCGATTCGATTGCTTCATTTGTTGAAGAGTACGGTTTAACGTTTCCGGTCGTGCTGGACGAGGAAGGTGCAGTCATGCAGACGTACCAGGTCGTGGCGTACCCGACTACGTATCTTCTCGACTCGAATGGAGTCATTCGGGAAAAGTTTCAAGGGGCCATCAATTACGACATGATGAAACAAGCGATTTCCAAAATCAATTAATGCTAAATGGAGGCGACTCAGATGAACCAAACTGTGAAAAAAGTCATGCTCTTTACCTTGTCGGCTTGTCCGCTGGGGAGATCGATGAATACTGTACTTGGCGATGTTCGAAGATGCATGGAAGGACTTGCATTCGAGGTGGTACATGTGGATGCAGATCCCGATACCACCAACCGTTATCGAGTTAAAACCAACCCTACCACTTTATTCATGGACCTGTACGATAACGAATTGTATCGTATCGAAGGATTCAAGGAAACGGAGGAGACAATACAGATCGTCGAGCAAATCAATGGCGGCTCTTTGCGGATCCATGGGGAACGGCAAGAGAATCAGGAAAGCGAGGAAACTTACGTCATTTATTTAGTTCAAAACGGAACGGTGGTTCCTCTGGAAACCTCCTATTTGAATAAAACTTCGGTGAAGGCACCGAGAATCACGGCGATAAAGCAATTACTTCAGACCCGGGTAAAAGGCTATATAAACCCCTTTCCGTCATCAACATCTTTGGAGCTGGTACATTTTGAACAGGAGCATGCCGAGATTGTTCTTCATGTTGATAGTTCGGATAATTATCTTGATAAAGATCGAATGAAGGAGTTGCTGAAAAAAACATTATCTCATTTCGGTGTTGCCGAGGTGGAATTAATATTGCTGACAAGATAGAATCCACTGGGAAATAGGTATCTGTCAGATCGGTTGGAAGATGGTTGACAAAAGGCAAAACATCACGTATTATAAATACCCATAGGGGTATAAGTATTACATTCATCACAGAATGGAGGGGGAAAAAGATGTCCACAGTACAAGTAACCGACACTTCTCTTGAACAAGTTCTTAAGGGCAATCAGTTGGTGTTGGTCGATTTCTGGGCGCCTTGGTGTGGTCCCTGTCGGATGATTGCTCCGATACTCGATCAATTAGCAAGTGAATTGGGGAATCGTGTTATTGTAGCCAAGCTGAACGTTGATGAGAATCCGCTTGGAGCCATGAAGCACCAAATTCAAGGAATACCTACCTTGAAGCTGTTTCACAAGGGAATAGAGGTGGAAACATTTGTTGGAGTTCAACCGCTTAGCAAGCTCAAAACGGTTATTTTGAAATATGCAGCTTAATTTTTTAGGAAAATAACATATCTTTTTGGGTATGTAAAAATGACTGTTTTTAGCAATACTAACAGGGAAAGGAGTGACTTATGGAGTTAGATTTCGGCTGGATTATTACATTGTTTGCTCTTGGGTTCCTCGGTTCCTTTATTTCGGGAATGGTTGGGATCGGAGGCTCGATTATCAATTATCCGATGCTGCTTTATATTCCACCGGTCTTAGGATTTGTCGCGTTTACAGCGCAAGAAGTTTCTGCAATTAGTGCCGTGCAAGTCTTCTTCGCCACATTGGCTGGAATCTTCGCTTACCGTAAAGGCAAGATGATTAACAGAAGACTAGTCCTTTACATGGGGATTCCCATTGTTATTGGTAGTTTCATCGGTGCATACGGCTCCAAGTTTTTTCCTGATTCAGCAATTAATCTAACGTATGCTGTTCTCGCATTAATTGCGGCAATTATGATGTTTTTGCCCAAGAAAGGGGTAAATAACGAGAATTATTCTAATATTCGGCTTAATGTTGTTATTGCTTCCATTTCAGCTGCAATCGTAGGTATTCTTTCAGGAATCATTGGTGCTGCCGGTGCTTTTATAATTGTCCCGATTATGTTGGTAGTATTGAAGATTCCAACACGCGTAGCCATCGCTTCTTCTTTGGCGATTACGTTTATTTCGTCAATCGGATCAACCGTAGGTAAAGTAATGGGTGGCCATATGCTTCTAATTCCATCCATAGTTTTGGTGGTAGCAAGCATTCTTGCTTCCCCGCTAGGAGCTAAAGCCGGACAAAAAATGAACGTAAAAGTACTCCAATGGATACTTGCCGGGTTGATTACGGCAACAGTAACTAAAATTTGGTTGAATATTTTGACATGAACAGGAGTGATTTAAAGTGGCAGGTAAATATTCAAAAGAGACTATGCCTGTAGAAGTACAACGAAGAATAGAACAAGAAGAAAAATTGAATATTCTGGATGTTATGGAAAGTAATGAATGGGAATCCGGCCATATCCACGGTGCAAAGCACATCCCTTTGGGATTTATCAGTGAAAGGAATAAAGAACTGGATCCTCAGAAAGAAATTATCGTTGTATGCCGCAGCGGCAATCGAAGCGGCCTGGCCTGTGAACATCTGGAATCTTTAGGTTACAAGGTCGTTAATATGGCTGGCGGCATGTCGGAATGGAACGGAGACTTCGAATTCGGAAAATGACCATTAGAATAAATTACTGAACATGATTTGTGAGTTCGCTGATTACAGCGAAAAAATTTTTGCCACTTTAATACAAATAGGGGTATATGTATATGTGGGAGAGATAATTTCCTCGATGGGGATAAACTATAGTGAAGGTTATGGTTGGTGAGATGCTGGGGGATGGAACTAGGTGCCGGCACATAAAAACGAACTTGGAGGTCAAGGGAAATGTCTACACCATCAGCGATTCAAGCAGATCTGACACTGGATTGTAAAGGGCTTGCTTGTCCGATGCCCATTGTAAAAACGAAAAAGGCCATGGATCAATTGAATTCCGGGCAAGTTATCGAGGTTCAAGCTACAGATAAAGGTTCATTGGCAGATATTCAAGGCTGGGCTAAAAACACGGGTCATCAATATTTAGGGACGATTCACGAAGGAGAAGTGTTGAAACATTACCTTCGTAAAGCAAATCCGAATGAAGTTAAAGAAGAAGTGAATTTTCCTCATACTTTGACCAATGAGGAGCTACAGAAAAAGCTGAAAGCAAATGAAAAATTGACGGTTTTGGATGTGCGCGAACCGGCGGAATATGCTTTTCATCGTATACCGGGAGCCATTTCCATTCCGCTGGGTGATTTGGAAAAACGTATGAATGAGTTGAATCCTGATCATGAAATTCAAGTCATATGTCGAACAGGAACCCGAAGCGATATGGCATGCCAGTTGTTAGCTGAAAAAGGCTTTAAACATGTTAGAAACGTAGTGCCTGGTATGTCCGGCTGGACCGGTCCGACTGAGAAAAATCAATAATCCAAAAACGTAACGGAGGTCATTACACTTATGTCTACAAAAGTCGCTATTATCGCAAGCAACGGTGGATTGTTTGACGCCTATAAGGTATTCAACATCGCAACAGCATCCGCTGCAACCGATGCGGAAGTCGCCATATTCTTCACGTTTGAAGGATTGAATTTAATTCATAAACAGGCGTATCAACAATTGATGTTGCCCGCGGGAAAAGAACATTTTGTTGAAGGGTTTAAAAATGCAAATGTTCCCTCCATTCCGGAACTGGTTCATATGGCCCAAGAGATGGGTGTCAAAATCATCGCCTGCCAAATGACCATGGACGTTATGAATTTGAAGAAAGAAGATTTTATTGAAGGAATTGAAGTCGGAGGCGCTGTGACCTTCTTGGACTTTGCAAAAAATGCCAATGTTTCTCTAACGTTCTAACTTAAGGAGGATTTGTAATATGACAACAGGAACCGATTTGCGGATGATGGCTGCAAAAGAACTGACGGGAATCGTGTTGAATAAGGAAGAACTATTTATTCTCGATGTCCGCAACGAAAGTGATTTTAACGACTGGAAAATTGAAGGGGAACGTATTGAAGTCATCAATATCCCCTATTTTGAATTGTTGGACGGAGTGGATCCCGCTCTCGATAAAATTCCAAATGGCAAAAAAGTATTAGTTGTTTGTGCAAAAGAAGGATCATCGAAATTTGTTGCTGAACAGATTGTGGCAGCCGGACGAAACAATGTTTTTTATCTGGAAGGCGGCATGAAGTCTTGGAGTGAACATCTGGAACCCGTCAAAATTGGCGATTTAAAAGATGGCGGTTCAATTTACCAGTTTGTTCGGATCGGTAAAGGATGCCTTTCTTATATGGTGGTTTCCAATGGCGAAGCTGCCATGGTGGATACGCTGAGAATGACCGAAGTGTTTGAAAACTTTGCAAAAGAAAACCAACTGCAGATCAAACACACCATTGATACACACCTTCATGCAGACCATATCTCAGGAGGAAGAACATTAGCCGAGAAATTTGGAGCAACCTACTGGCTGCCTCCGAAAGATGCAGAGGAAGTCGTTTTCAATTACGAAAAATTGGAGGACGGTCGAACGATCACAGTTGGAAATACCCAAATTACAATTCAGCCTGTTTACTCACCGGGTCACACCATCGGGAGCACATCTTTGATTGTGGACGATCAATACCTGTTGACTGGCGATATTTTATTTATCGAATCCATCGGTCGTCCCGATTTGGCTGGGAAAGCGGATGATTGGGTCGGAGATCTTCGCAATACATTGTATAACCGGTATAAAGAATTGTCGAACGATTTAATCGTGCTTCCCGCTCACTTCGGAAAGGTTTCCGAACTCGGTGACGGTGGAAAAGTATCTGCCCGTTTGGGAGACCTGTATCAAAAGAACCCGGGGTTAAACATCCAGGATGAAGCGCAGTTTAGACGTACAGTAACGGAAAATTTACCGCCACAGCCCAATGCTTATCAAGAAATACGTCAAACCAATATGGGTAAAATTCAACCGACTGACGAAGATCAACGTGAAATGGAAATAGGTCCAAACCGCTGCGCGGTTCACGATAAATAAGGAGGAATATCGAATGCAAGCAGATGTTATTGTTGATACCAAAGGAATGGCGTGCCCGATGCCGATTGTGAAGGCTAAAAAAGCGCTGGATGGTTTGCAAACCGGACAAATCATGGAGGTTCTTTCTACGGATAAAGGTTCAATTAATGATTTTCAGGCCTGGGTCAAACAAACCAAGCACGAACTGATTAAACATGAGGAAGAAAATGGTGTTTATAAATTTTATGTGAAAAAAATTTAAAGGCAATAAGAAAAATAAGCGAACACATAAAATGGTGTTCGCTTATTTTAAAGGGTCATAAACGATTTTTCCCCAAGCGTATGATAGGTTTCTTCTTGGTAATGCTTATTATATCTTCTTTTTCAAGTTTCGTATAGGTAGGTTGCATGAATTTCACATTGAAAATAATGGATGTTATCCATTATTGTACTTCTTAGTCACCAACAGTATAATACCTACAGGGGTATATGTAATAATAAAGGGGAGATTGAAACGATGGGAACCAAGGAAAAAACAACGATTGTGTTGTTTAGCGGGGATTTGGATAAAGCAATCGCGGCATTCATTATTGCTAATGGGGCTGCCGCTTATGACCACGAAGTGACGATTTTCTTTACCTTTTGGGGTTTGAATACACTTCGTAAGAATGAACTTGTGAAAACTAAGAAGGGTTTTCTTGAAAAAGCCTTCGGATGGATGATGCCGAGGGGGGCCAATAAATTAGGACTGTCTAAAATGAATTTTGCCGGAATGGGTCCTCAAATGATCAAGCACGTCATGAAAAAACACAATGCGTTGTCCCTGCCGCAACTTATTGAATTGGCGCAAGAACAAGGTGTAAAGCTGGTCGCTTGCACGATGACAATGGATCTTCTTGGTTTGAAACAAGAGGAGTTAATGGATGGTTTGGAGTATGCAGGGGTAGCCGCTTATTTGGGAGATACCTCTAACGCGAAAGTGAACCTGTTTATTTAATGGCTTCGGCAGCCGCGGCAACCGGAAGCATGCGGCTTAAAGCCGTCGCGGAACATGCCTGTCCTTATCCTCTCCGATAGCCGCCGAAAAAGCATGAGGGCCGCGCGTATATTAAAAAACAACGGCTTTCTCGAACTCTACGCGGTACGCAAGTCACGCAAGGTATATTGTCCATTAAGCATTTTTCAGACATAATATACCCATGCATGTATGGAATGGAGGGAATGAGAATGATGAAATATGATGAAAACACGGTTCGGCGGCTGAAACGAATGGAAGGACAAGTTCGTGGTATTTTGAAGATGATGGAAGAAGGCAAAAATTGCAAGGAAGTCGTTGCACAGCTCTCAGCTGTTCGCAGCGCCGCCGATAAAGCCATGGCCTACATTGTAGCCGTCAATTTGGAGCAGTGCATTCTAGAGGAACAAGTAAAAGGAAATGACACCGGAAAGCTGGTTAAGGAAGCCGTTGAAATGCTGGTAAAAAGCAGATAATAGGTGAAAGTGTAGATAGGAACGAAAGTTCAAGGAAGGGGCGTAAATTCTTGGATACATCGGTTATCATCAACATCGTGGTTATCGTTTTTGTGGCTCTGTTTTTATACACGCGATTTGCGCCGGTCAAAGGACTGAGGAATTTGAACGACGCCGATTTCCGTAGCGCTGTGCAGCAAAGCAAGGACGGCCTGCTGATTGACGTCCGCGAGCCTCACGAATATAAAGATGGATTCATTCCGGGGGCGAAAAATATCCCTCTATCCCAGCTATCCCGAAGAATGGACGAGATTCCGAAAGAGCGGGATGTGTTCCTGTACTGCAGGAGCGGCATGAGAAGCAAAAATGCCGCGAAGATGCTTGGTCGGAGCGGCTATCGTAAACTGGCCCATTTGCAAGGCGGGATTGGGGCGTGGAGCGGCAAACTTTCCAAATGATGCCCGCAGAGCCCCGTCCTGCGGTTCATGTCCCTAAGGAGCGTTTAAACTCGCCGGATCGGGGTTAACATAAATTGGATGCAGAAATACCTTTCCGGAGTTCCAAGATATTAACATTTATATGCTGAGGAGTGAAGCTATGCACGGACGCCGTTTTAACCCGGAGCATCTGGAAAAACTCGATAACCCGCAGCGCCGAGCGCTGTTTGACCCGCAGCCTTTACTGTCCGAATTGGGCGTAAAGGGGGCAAAATCCGTTCTCGATATCGGGGCGGGCAGTGGCTACTTCACGATTCCGGCCGCAAAAATGACGGAGGGAACGGTATACGCACTTGATGTGGAGCCGAAAATGCTGCAGATCATCCAGGTGAAGGCGGAAGAGGAGAAGCTGACGAACATCACTTACCTGCAAGGTGCCATGGAGAATGTTCCATTGGCTTCAGGGACTGCGGATCGTGTCATCGCTTCGCTGGTTCTGCACGAGGCCGAAACACTCGATCAAGGATTGGCGGAAATGAAAAGGGTGATGACTGCGGGCGGACTTTGTTTCATCCTGGAATGGGAAAAGAAAGCGTCGGAACAAGGGCCGCCGCTTCATCACCGGATTTCCTCCGATGACATGAAAAAATCGTTAAAGCAGCACGGACTACGCATACGACGCGTACATTTTCCGACGCATTCGCACTACAGCATACTCTGTGAAAAATGAATGGACTAACAAAATAATGGGAGGATGAAGCGTATGTTTCACTATACGGTGGAGACAGCTAAATTGCCGGACGAGGCGATCGCCGCATTGCAGGAAAATCTGAAAGAGGAAAAGTTCGGGGTTTTGTGGCAACTGGACATGAAGGAAAAATTGAATGAGAAGGGCGTCGATTTCGATCAGACGTACCACATTCTCGAAGTGTGCAATCCGGTTGAAGCGAAGCGGGTACTGAGCGAGAATTCGCTGGTTGGCTACTTTTTACCGTGTAAAATTGCGGTCTATGACGAAGGGGGAACTACTAAAATCGGACTCCCCAAACCGACGGCACTCATCGGTCTCGTTGAAAATGAAGTGCTAATGGGCATCGCGGAGGATATCGAAAAGCGGCTGATTGCCGTGATTGACAAAAGCCGCTAAGGATGTTGACGAAATGACTTGCAAATTTGCGGAAGGGCCAACAAATCCGTCTTTCAACCTGTTGAAAAACTTCAGCAGGCTATTTTTACGAAAAAATTTATCAAAAGGAGCCATTCCTGTAATGAAGTAATTTGCTCTTTGAAAACAAAAAGCGCCTCCTATATGCTGGTCTTGGAATGGTCGACATTCACTGCCCTAATTAGAAGGAGGACGCTCAATATGAAGTATAAACTGAAACAGAAGCGAAATCAACGAATTACACGAATTACCGAATCCACATTGGTGGTTGGTGCGGATATCGCGAAGAAGGTTCACGTCGCACGGGCCGTAGATTTCCGAGGGATAGAACTCGGGAAGGATTGCGTATTTCATAACGATCAGGAAGGGCTGTCGAAGCTGACAACGTGGATGAAGGAACTTGGGCAAGCACAAGGAAAGACGGACATTGTGTTTAGCATTGAGCCTACTGGACACTACTGGTTTCCGTTAGCTGCCTACCTGCAGGAACAACACATTCAAGTCGTCATCGTCAACCCACATCAAGTCAACAAGACCAAAGAGCTTGAGGATAACTCGCAGACGAAGAGCGACTACAAAGATGCAAAGGTGATCGCGGATCTCATTCGTAACGGAAAGTACTCGAACCGAATCTGCCAACGAAGGAGTACGCGGAACTGCGAATCCTGATGAATCTGTGAGAGAAGCTGTCAGCCAGTCTGACGCAAGTGAAAGGCCGCATTAGCAATTGGTTTGACCGGTTCTTCCCCGAGTACGCTAGCGTATTCAAGAAATGGGAGGGCAAGGCATCGCTAATGACGATGCGGGCGTTCCCGTTGCCAGCAGAAATCGTCAACAAGGGGGCTAGAGACGTCCTGGCTCACTGGAAGACGGAAGTGAAACGCGGTGTGGGCATCAAGCGTGCGGAAAAGTTAATAATGGCCGCAACATCCTCTATCGGGCTAACCGAGGGTAGTGTTGCGGCACGCGTGGAGTTAAGAACGCTGCTGGGTCAATATGACCTATTCAGCAGCCAATTGGAAGAGATCATGGGTGAGGTGCTGGAGATCCTTGAGAACATCCCTGGAGCAGCAGAAATGCTCTCTGTTCCAGGAGTGGGAGCCATAACTGTTGCCGGATTTCTTGCAGAGGTCGGTGATCTAAACAACTATGATCACGGTCAACAGATCATTCGACTCGCCGGGCTGAATCTCAAAGAGAACAGTTCAGGCAAGCGCAAAGGTAAGACAGGAATCAGCAAGCGTGGAAGGTCACGTTTACGGGCACTGCTGTTCCGAGCGGTAATGCCGATGGTAGCGAAGAACGATGCGTTCAAGGCGCTCCATAAGCACTACACGACGCGGAGCCAGAATCCGCTTAAGAAGAAACAGTCTATCATCGCGTTATGTGGAAAACTGATTCGAGTCCTGCATACGCTGGAACAAAGCAAAGAGAGTACAATGCAATCAATGTAATGGGTCCGGTAATGCGGTTCCAGATACAGCAAGAAGCTGCTTGAAAACAAGGAAGCAACGCCTGTCGATCACTTATTCACATGTTTACAACTAGACAATGGAAGCACCGGAGAAGCCGAAGCACTACACACAATAAGGGCAACGACCCCGTAAAGGAGCAAGAATCGGCATCCACCCCTTGAGAGGTAGAACGAAGGAATGTAAGGGCATAGACCCAGTGTGACATGGGAGGGTAAACCCCAAAGGCTAATGTGGAGATCCACTGTGCGATCATACCAATTATCCACAGTTTTGGAAGAAAATCATTCCTAAGCTCTGTTCCCGCCTACGCTTTTACAGAAAATCGAGGTGCAGATTACATTCTCCACCAATATCTCTTGAATTGTCAAAGTTGAAATACTGAGAATGAGTGAGGAAACAGGAGAAAACAATACTTTATAGTGGGAGACTGTTCACATGGAGAAAAAACCTTTAGTTTACTTTTTGTGCACCGGAAATTCTTGCAGAAGTCAAATCGCGGATGGCTTTTTAAAGGCTTTGGGAGGCGACAAGTATGAAGTGAAAAGCGCAGGTCTTGAAGCGCATGGACTAAATCCGCATGCGGTTCAAGTCATGAAGGAAGCTGGCGTGGACATTAGCAAAAACACTTCGGATGTGATCGATCCGGACATTTTGAATCGTGCCGATTATGTCATCACCCTATGCAAGACTTCCTATGATACCATACCAAAGTGGCTTAGAATCCCTTAACCACAGCCAAACTAGATAGCCCCCGCCGATTTCCGCTAACCCTGTCAATATAAATATGAGAATGGACATGAACATACCTGGGAAGACAACTCCTTTTTGATCAGATTAAGCATGATGTCTTGCGTCCGGTGGTGATTCCCCACATTTCCCGAAATCTTTCTTCATTCCTAAAATTGAATGGCATACTTTACATTTTTAATATTCCGTGCTAATATTCAACTAATAAGTTTAATAGTTGAATAAATTAGTGGGAGGAAGATCTATTGGACATAAGAGAATACAAAGATAACATCTACAATCAATTCTCGAGAGTTGGCAAAGTGTTGTCCAGCCCTAAGCGACTTGAATTATTGGATTTGCTTTCTCAGGGGCCTAAGTCCGTTGAGTTACTTGCCATCGAAACAAAGATGAGTGTCGCGAATACATCGAAACATTTGCAAGCGCTGCTGGAGGCACGCTTAGTCTACTTTCGCAAAGAAAAAAACTTTGTTATCTATCGATTAGCTGATGAAGATGTGGTTGACCTCTTGTTAGCGGTCAAGGCGATTGCAGAAAAACAGCTGGCTGAGCTCAATTTATTGCGGAGAGAGTTTATTGTTAAGCCTGATCAACTGGAATCCATTAGTTTGGAAGAGTTGATCGAACGAATGGATAGCGGCAACGTCGTCATTATCGATGTTAGACCGCATGAGGAATATGAGGCTGGTCATATTGAGGGGGCTATGTCGGTGCCTATACATGAACTCAACAAGCACCTGATGGACTTGCCAAGAGATCAACAAATCGTTGCATACTGTCGTGGACCTTATTGTGTATACGCGACACAAGCCGTTGAATTTTTGCAATCCAAAGGGTACAAGATATCCAGATTAGAAGCAGGTTTGCACGAATGGAGAAAAGCTCAAGAAAATCAAATTCATTAAAGCTGAGGAGGAGTTTGTATGTTATTTCGCCAATACCTGCACCAAAATCCCGTAGCCGCTTCTTATCTGTTTGGATGCGGGAGCCAATCACAAGGCGTGGTTGTGGATCCCTTGAGTGAACAGGTTGAGCTTTATATCGAGGAAGCCCAAAGACTTGGCATGAACATTAAATATGTCATCGATACCCATCTGCATGCAGATCATATTTCAGGCGGACGCAAATTGGCCGAAAAAACAGGAGCGAAATATATACTCCATCGTTCGGCCGATACCGACTACGAATTTACGGCTGTGGAAGACGGAGACGAAATCATGGCTGGCAATACGAAGCTAGCATTCCTGCACACGCCTGGTCATACACCTGAGCATATTTCCATCGTTGTTACAGATAAAACAAGAGGAGAAGAACCGTGGTTTGTTTTAACAGGACATACTTTAATGGTCGGGGATGCAGGGAGAACGGAATTGGCGTCTTCTTTGGAAGAAGGGGCAAGCCATCTGTTTGACAGCCTTCAAAAATTGGCACAGCTTGACGATCTTGTTGAACTATACCCCGGAGCGTTTTCAGGATCGGTTTGCGGGCGCAAGCTAAGCGGCAAACCAACTTCGACTATTGGGTTTGAGAAACGGTTTAACTATGCCTTAAAGATTACAGACAAAACAGAATTTATTACATTTATGACTAAAGAGGTTCCGCCGCAACCGGAGAACTTTCAGCAAATGAGATTAACAAATCAAGGAAAATAGTGTTCGACGATGAACCTGATGGTTGTCCATCAGGTTCTCTTCTTAGGGAGGCGCATTAATTTGAAAAAAACATTGAGTTCAGATAAATTAGGTATCGGGGAGAATGTGATTCAGTTCTCGTTATTAATGGTAATTAACCTCTTTGTCGGCTCCATGATTGGGCTGGAAAGAAGTATTCTTCCAATTATCGGCGAAGAACAGTTTGGTCTTGCTTCAGCAAGCGCGGCGCTCTCATTCATTACGAGCTTTGGATTCGCAAAAGCGATCGTAAATGTTTTTGCGGGTACTATAGCCGACAAAATCGGAAGGAAGCAAGTCCTATTACTGGGTTGGTTCATCGGTCTGTTCGTACCTTTGCTCGTTATCTATGCGCAAGCATGGTGGGTCATCGTGTTCGCCAATGTTCTCCTAGGGATAAATCAGGGATTGACATGGTCGATGACTGTAAACATGAAGATGGATTTGGCCAAATCCACGCAACGAGGATTGGCAGTTGGTCTTAATGAGTTTGCAGGCTACATCGGGGTAGCGTTAATGGCAGTGATCTCAGGCTATGTGGCTTCGACGTATTCTTTGCGCCCTGAACCGTTTTACATGGGGATTGCAATCGTTATCGTGGGATTCGTTCTTTCCTTGGCAGTCAAAAACACGGGAGGGCACTTGAAGCTTCAGGCTCAAAGCCAAAAACAGAAACATTCAGAAACCATTGAAGCAAGAGAAGTTTTTCAAAGAACGACTTGGAAGGATAAAAACTTATCAAGCATAAGTTTCGCAGGACTTTCGACCAATTTAAAGGATGGCATGGCATGGGGACTGTTTCCGATTTTTTTCATTTCTCGCGAATTGTCAGTCGGACAAATCGGAACAATTATTGCCGTCTATCCGGCAGCGTGGGGCCTTTTTCAATTATTTACGGGAGCTCTAAGCGATCGGTTCGGGCGCAAGCTGCTAATCACGTCGGGGATGTGGATTCAATCCTTATCCTTATGGTGGATATTGCTAGTTGATCACTATACATTATGGATCATCGGGGCTTCTCTATTGGGAATTGGAACGGCAATGGTTTATCCGACACTCATAGCCGCGATTAGCGATGTCGCACATCCGAATTGGAGAGCGACGTCAATGGGGGTCTTTCGGTTTTGGCGTGATAGCGGATATGCATTTGGCGCTTTAATGGCGGGGTTTATCGCTGATTTGATGAATGTAAATTGGGCAATAGGGTTAGTAGCGCTAGTCCCTTTAGTTTCAGGATTTGTTACTGCTAGCCGGATGACAGAACGTTAATATCGAAAGTTCAAGTTCAATCGAACTAAGAGTAACTTGTTAGACACTACACATTGTAATATTATTAAAGGTGTAAGCTTTACGAAAGGAGAAATGGTAACTTGTCCTCCGGTACAAATGCGCTTTTTGTCCGACACATAATTGTTGGATCCGTTGGGATGTTTTTCGTTTGGCTGTTCTGGTTGAGCCGCCCCGAGTGGTCATGGGAGATGCGGCTTTGGCGTTCTTTTGGAGACGCTTCGTTGATTTTATTGTTCATTACGCTCGTCATCGGACCTTTGGTCCGGCTTTGGCCCCCCGTTGCCAAACTGATTGCGTGGCGAAAACATCTCGGTTTATGGTTTGCCATTCTTGCACTCATTCACGCCTTTCTTGTATGGAACGGTTGGGCGCGGTGGGACTTATCCCGGCTTTTGGGGTACGAATTTGTCCCTCAGCTTGGTCGTATGGTACGGCTTGAACCTGGGTTCGGCCTGGCGAATATTATTGGAGCGGTTGCTCTATTTTGGACCGCCGTGCTGATGGCCACATCTTCCGAGCGTGCACTAAAAAAATTGGGAACGTCGTGGAAGTGGCTGCATTATAGCGCAAATACCATCTTTTATTTGAGTGCTATTCATACCGGATACTTTCTTTTTATTCACTACTCATTGTCATTTCATAAAAATCCGGTTCCGCCAAACTGGTTCAGGATTCCTTTTTTGTTACTGGTGTGCCTTGTCCTATTCTTAAAGCTTTTGGCATTTATGAAGTCCTTAAAAAAGCGAAGTGCTTCGTGATGCGATGAGCAATCCCATTTTCCGTCAAATTGTAACTTGGGACGGAATTCTTAAATCATGGTGAAAACCATGGCTTTGTAGAACGTTTGAACCATAAGGGTTACACCGAACTGATGAAATGCATTTTTTTGAGAGTGAGGATACGCATACAATTATGATTGATCCCATGAACTACCTTTTTATGAATCGCTTCAAATTTTTTTATAAATTCCTTCAATCTCCAAGAAACATTGGGAGTGTGGCTCCGAGTTCATTATTTCTAACAAAAAAAATGATGGAAAATATTCCATGGAGAGAGATAGAATCCATTGTTGAATTAGGGGCTGGGACGGGTGTGTTTTCTGATTACATTAACCGGCATAAACTGCCCTCTACTCAAACCATTATTATCGAAAAGGATGAATCGATGCTCGAAGTATTGAAATCCACCTATCCTTCATTCCATTATGGTTCGGACGCTGAAATGTTGGATGAAATTCTAAAGCAGTTGGATTTACTTGAAGTGGACTGCATTATTTCGGGATTGCCTTTCGCGAATTTTTCTCCTGAATTACGAAACAAAATTATCCGCATGGTAGTTCATGCACTAAAGCCGGGCGGAATATTCATTGCGTTTCAATACTCATTGCAAATGAAAAAAATGTTACATAGCTATTTTCAGGAAGTTGACATTCGATTTGTTCCTTTAAATATTCCTCCAGCTTTTGTTTATACATGCAAAAAATTCAGGGTTAAAACGCTCGAATAAAAAATTCGAATTTCTACAGAAAAAGGTGTTCTTGATGAATTTTGAATTCGTTTTGGGGGGCGTCGAACAATACGGTTATGCAGCTTTATTTTTCTTGCTGTGGCTTGGTATTGTCGGAATGCCAATTCCGGATGAAGTGATCGTCATGAGCGGGGGATTTATAACATCCCTTGGACTGTTAGAACCTGTCCCTGCATTCCTTTTGACATATGCTGGTGTTATTTCCGGATTATCCATCGGATACGGACTGGGGAGAACCGTCGGCGCCCCTGCATTAGCGTATCTTACTCGCAAAAAAACGGGGAAATATGTAGAAAAAGCAAATCAATTGGTCAATCAATACGGTGCTTATTCTTTAATCATTAGTTACTTTTTTCCTGTTGTTCGTCATGTTGTGCCTTATATTGTTGGGATAAACAAGATGCCTCTTCCCAAATATATGCTATTGTCCTTTTCAACCGGCTTCGTCTGGACATTGATATTGTTTTTTGCCGGAAGATATTTCGGTCAATATATCGAACGAATCGGTAAAGCTATAACTAATTATGGATGGATTTCTATTATTATTTTCTTAGTAATTGTTTTAGTATTTATAGTGGTTAATAAAGTGAAACAGGAGCATCAGAAGGCAGTCAAGAGTCATAGTGCAAATTATAGTGAAAACTTACGTCTAACAAAAGCTAAAGCAGATATAATTCGTCATTAAAATGGCTCGGTGAACTAACCATATATGCAGTTGCAAGCTCTTTTAATCAGAAACGTTGAATCCAAACATACAACAAAAATAAGATACCTAAATGAACCGGGTAAAAGCTGCGATATACCCATTTATTAATGTAAACAGAGCGATAAGGAAAATGGCTGGCTATCAGAAGGGTTCCTGCTATACTAAACAATTGAATCCAGTATCCCGATCCATATAAAATAAAAAAAATCAGATCCAAAAGTAAATGAAAACCAACCATTTTCCATGAGTTAAAATAACGGAATATAAATATTAACAAAACCCCGTAAAGACCGTAATCCATGGGAACTACGATGGCTGTGCTGAATACTAAGATAATTAGCAGCGTTTTTAATCTTTCTGATGAAACGCAATCCATTATAAGTAGTCCTATTAGTGATAAAAAAAGGGTAAAAATCACATTTAATTCCCATTGTTGTAATGCAAGGGAGTAGGGAATCTGAGAGAGGCACGCTAGCCAGAAAAGCCTTATCATATACTTCTTACGGTCTTTCGTATGTTTGTAGCCCTGCACTAAAAACCAGCTGTATAGTGGAAAGGCTATTCGTCCGACGATGCGAAAGATATCGGCTTCTGGGAAGAAGAGCAGACCGACATGATCAACGAGCATTGTAGTCATTGCTATGATATGCATCACCTTAAAGTCCCCTCGAAAAGATTAATAATCGCTTTTAATCACTTCAATAATTTAATGAAATAATGAAAATATTAAAACTTTGGAGTTTATTCCCGGAAACAAAAAAGCGTCTCCTGTATGATTCATTCGCTGGACGCTTTACCATAAAGTATAAACTATCGAAGAAACAGAATCAACGTATTGAAAGTATTGAACAAGACAAGCGTTGAACAAACATGCGATATATGTTTCTACACAAAATTCACACAATTATATATTACAATGAAATCACGAAAGACAGGATAACCAATATAAGGAGGAAAAAATTATGGATTGGACTTGGTTGGTGGTATTGATGTGTCCTCTCATGATGCTTCCCATGATGTATTTTATGATGAAGGGAAATCATTCGGAGAAATCAGGCAAAGATCATCATAAGAATTTGTCGGAAGAACTGGAACAGCTCAAGAAACAAAATGAATTTATGCAAAAAGAACTGCGTGAATTGAAAAGCAATGGATAAATTATCGATTAAGGAGGGGTACCATGAATTGCTGTGGAAACCAAAATCATGAAAATGATCAACAAGGCCCTCAAAAGCATCAGTCAAGCGGAAAGGGCCAAATCCAAAAATGGATGATGGCCCTCTGCTGCATCCTGCCGATTGTATTGGTGGCCATCTTGTTTCTTGCCAACAATGCCTCAGGGGCGTTCGGTAACAGCGTTGCTCTTCTTTTGATTCTCCTCTGCCCGTTGTCTCACATGATGATGAGGCGTATCATGCGAAAAAAAAACCACGGCGGCAATTGGTCTGAATAGATGACGGGAGTGTTTAAATCGACAGGCCTGAGTCCTCTGGAATACAGGACTCAGGCCTGTACATAATAAATCAACAGGGACGCGGGTTAAATAATATCAGGGGGTTGTTATTATTTAAGCACGCTGCCGCCAAATAGAAAGCGTTTTTCCCAATGTTTGCCCTCAATCGAATCAATTCTAACACCACCCGATTGTTTGGAATATGTGTGCAATATTTTACCGTTGCCCAGATATATTCCGTTATGGGTGATCCTTTCTGTATTTTTATTTACCCCTCGATAATCCGATGCCTTGCTCCCCTTGTAGGACATAAAAAACATGATGTCGCCCGGCTTTAATTCTTTCCAGTTTGTTGTGTAATTTCCGTTCTGTTTAATGTAAGCGCCTTGTGTTCGAGAATTTGATGGCAGGGTGATGCCTGCACCTTCCTTATAGGCTTGTCTGACAAAATCGGAACAATCAAAAGTTCGGGTATTGCTTCTGCTTGAACCAAACTCATATGGTGTCCCTATATATTTCATCCCTTTTTGGATCACGTTTTGTCTGGTTTTACTAATCTGAGTTTGAGACTGTGATATTGTCGGGGCTGCATCAGTGGTTTTTGGAATCATCAGGCCACCCATAGTTAGAGTTGAAAAGACAAGACCGGTTGCAATTATTTTTTTCACGGTAATTCCTCCATTTCTATGAATATGTTTGGAATGATTACGTTAATCATGCTAACACGACTCTATGTAGTGTGGGTAGGCGTAATATTTGGTAATTAGCCTTTTCGGTAATGCTAAAAAAAAATTATGATTCTGTTTTGATATTCGTGGCTTTGGTTAATAACTAATGGCGGCGGCTTAACAATAAAATGGATTAGATTCCTAAATATTGATCATAATAAAACAGGGATAAGCCTTATCAGCTCCCTGTTTTATTTATGTTTATCTGCGTAAGGCCAAACGTACTGAGCTATATAGCTAAATAACATGCTCAAAGCACAAACGGTTTCATACCGTTTTGTGCCTTGAGCGGAACGAAAGGAATGGGTATAAAAATGAAGAAAATAGTTAAAATTTTCTTGCTGTCGCTAATTATCGCAGTAGCTTTGTCAGGTTGCTTGAATGGTAATAACACGGATTCGACAGCAGATACAGGTGGAAATAAGGGACAAATGACTGATACAGGCGGAATTGCTAAAAGTAGTCTTTGGTTAGGGTCAAAAAATACAACTCGAATTAACACAAGTGATCCTATCCAAGCAGCTGTACTGGTTTCTCAAACACTTTGGATGTCCACAAGCGATATGAACCGGCCTGACGGAGTCGTTCTTGTTAATCAGCAAGATTGGCAAACCACTTTGGTTAGTGCGGATCTGATTCATTTTCCAAACAACGGTCCGATTCTTTTCGTAAACAATGACAGTATCCCGGAAGCGACACAAAATGAGTTGAAGCGTTTAAATCCGACAGGATCGAACAATGGTGCACAAGTGGTGATAGTTGGCAACATAGATCAAAAAGTTGAAGCTCAAGTAAAAAGCCTCGGTTTTAAAACGGACAAAATAACTGGGGGCAATCCGGCTGCCATAGCGAAAGCGATTGATGCTTATTATACAAAAGTTTCGCAAAGCAATCCCCAATCGGTAATTGTAGGTTCTATGGATAGTCAAGAATATACTTTACCAGCCATTAATTGGATCTCTCATATGCCGGAACCACTTCTTTACGTCAAAAAAGATGAGATACCACAAGAAACGATAGACGCTTTAAGAACTCGTAACGGCATGGCGAATATTTACATATTAGGCCCTGAATCCGTTGTTTCCGCCGAAGTGCAGAGACAATTGGGCCAATATGGTAAAGTGGTTCGAATTGCAGGGCAAGACCCTTATGACAATGCGATTGCATTTGCAAAGTATAAAGACCCTGCAACTGGTTTCGGCTGGGGAATAACGACTTCGGGTCACAACTTCTCTTTAGTTAATAAAAGCAATCCTGAATTAGCTCTTGCTGCTGCACCTTTTTCTCATCTGGGCAAACACTCACCTTTACTATGGACAGATAAAGAAAAAATGCCAGACAGTGTTATGACTTACATCATGTCAGTACAACCTAAATATAAAGAATCTCCGACTGAAGGACCATATAATCATGCTTGGTTAACCGGTAGTACAGATTCCCTTACTGTCGCAGCTCAAGGGGAAATCGATGCGATGCTGGAAATTGTTTCAGAATCAGGTGAGGTGCACGGTGGTCATGGCAGTGGAACCACACCTCGCACTCCAGCTCAACCCGAAAATGGTATGACAGGCGATATGCCAGGAATGAAGCATTAATGGTTTAAAAGCAGACTAAGATTGTGTCCCCATCCTGTCACAAGGTGGGGACTAGTTTACGCTTGCCAGTAATACAAACCACCGAATTTATTTGCCAAACCTTAAATTGATTTTAATTTGAAGGGGATTATGTGTTGTTGAATTTAAACTATCGAAAAGATATGTTGATTACGTTCTCGGCGGCTTTTGCTTTCATTGTATATGAAGTATTTCTCTCCCGCTTTTTTGCAGTGATATTAGATTATAACTTTGTTATGTTGGCGATTTCGTTGGCTGCGTTAGGAATCGGCATTGGTGGTTATTTGGCTTTTATTTCCGATGGAGTTATCTATAAATACCGTAACGAATGGCTCGGATTTTTTTCACTTTTGATGCTCGTCTCTGTTTTTGTAATGTATGTGCTGCCTTATGCAGGAATATGGTTGTATTCCGCGGCGGCATTTTTCCCTTTTTTGGCGGGAGGGTCGCTGCTTGCGGCAGTCCTGCAGGGTCAAAGCGAGCGGATTCGCATATTATATTTTTCGGATTTGGCTGGAGCGGGAATCGGCGCGGTGTGCTCAATTTGGTTTATGAATGTATTCAATCCAATGCAAACAATCTGTCTTTTATCGGCGTCTTTGTTTACAGTCAGCTTTTCACTTAGCTTCAGGTCGGCTACGAGCCAAAAGAAAGTTATTCTTACTGTGTTAGTTGCTGCGCTGCTTTTCAATGGGATTCAACCATTTTCTCAATATATTTCTTTTCGGGCTTACTTGACGAGTCCGATAAATGTATTCATAGCGGAAAAGGAAGCAAAAATTATTTATTCGGATTGGAATTCTTTTTCTCGAACGGATGTTTTCGACGCAGGAGATGGGGAACTGCTATATATTACGATAGACGGTGGAGCCGTATCGCCAATTTCAAAGTATGCAGGAGATTTGAATCAGGTCGATTATTTACGAACGACGACTAGTTTTTTAGCTTTTCAAGGTATAGCCAAAGAACGGGCATTGATTATAGGGGCCGGAGGTGGCCAAGAAGTTTTGACGGCCCAAATGGCAGGCTTTCAGCAGATTGAAGCGGTAGATATAAATTCCGGGAGTTTCAAGGCTGTAAACGCGCTTTCCAGGTTTTCGGGGGATATTTTTCAACAACCTGACGTTATGTCAATTGTATCCGATGGACGGAGCTATATTCGCATGACCAAGAATTTGTACGATCTTATTTATTTATCTCTGGTAAAAAAAGGATCGGAAAACAATATGGGATTGGCATTAACCGAAAATTATATTTTTACACAAGAAGCTGTTGGAGAATATATGGGGAAGTTGAAACCCGGGGGGAGACTTGCTTTTTTGCTTCATGACGAGACGGAATTAGCGAAGGTATTAATTGCGGTAGAAAAAGCACTTGGAAATGAAGCAATTCCACAAGATCAAATGAAGAATCATATCGCTGTCATCGGGTCATATCAGCACCTAGGGCATGAGATTTGGGGTATGGGAGGAAGCGAAATTACGCGGCCGCTGCTCATTGTAAGCAAGCAGCCTTTTCCATTATGGTCTGCCGAACATATGAAAGCGCAGGCAGATAGCGTGAAGCAAGCCCCAATCCATGTCCCTTATGTATACGATCGCTTCTTGGTATTAAATAAAATGTTAAGCGAATCAAAGACCGGCCTATCTTCGAATCGAGACGATAAGCCCTTCTTTTATAACCAAACAAATCGTGCTCCGCTTCCTATCATCCGGTTAGTCATCTTTGTGTTGTTTATTGCCATTTTATTGATTCGAAGAACGAACTATGCTTACGGACATGCCGCTTATTTTTCCGGTCTCGCAATGGGCTTTATGATCATCGAATTAACGCTCATACAGCGATTGATATTGCCTTTAGGTCATCCCACCTTGTCTTTTGTGCTGGTTCTTGGGAAATACTTCTTGTTGCGGGTGGGATCGGCAGCTTGTTTTCGGAAAAGTGGAGTGCTAAGCATACAAAAAGATACGTTCCATTATTATGGGTTGCCATCCTTTCGTTGGGAGTGAACTACGGTATTACATGGTATAGCGAGCAATCGTTTTATTTGCCACTTGTTTATAGGCTGATCGCGGTAGTGTTGTTGCTGATCCCATTGGGATTCTTCATGGGTATGCCGTTTCCTTTTGGATTAACTCGAATTTCGAAGGGAAAGACAGCTATTAGCTGGGCTATAAATGGAATAATGACAGTCGTTGGTTCACTTATTTCCGTTATCAGTTCCTTGACTTTTGGGTTTACCGCCACGATGATTATCGGTGCCGCCATTTATGGAATACTATATCTCTTGCAACCTAAACTGATCATACAACCGAAGAACGGATGACATCCCGTTTTTCGGTTCACAGTGTAATTCTTTTAGCTTAGTCTGAGCTTTGTTCAATAACAATTTAACACCTGTTCACCCAATTGCTATCTTATTATCAGACATATCATGATTCTAATTGACTTTTTAGTTTTTGTTATACTACAATTTGTAGTGTAGACTTGAAAACAAAAAGAATGAGTAAGGAATATTTCAGCGGATTAATAAAGAAGGGGAATTATCTAATGAATGCTGCCGATTTAACGCTATGGATTGTATTCGGTGCCGGGTTTTTATCGTTCATATCGCCTTGCTGTCTTCCGCTTTATCCATCGTACTTATCTTATATAACAGGGGTTTCGGTGAAAGATTTAAAGGAAGGCAAAGGGCTTTTTAAAAAACAGGCTCTTTTGCACACTGTGTTCTTTATCGTTGGATTTTCAATTATTTTTTTCGCATTGGGATTATCGGCCAGTTTGGTCGGAAATCTGTTTTCCGAAAATCAGGATATGATCAGACAACTGGGCGGAATAATGGTCGCTGTATTGGGGCTAGTAATGCTTGGAGTGTTCACTCCTAAGTTACTGATGAAAAATGTACGACTTGAGTGGAAAAAAAAGCCGGCTGGATATATTGGTTCCGTACTGGTGGGGATCACTTATGCGGCGGGTTGGACGCCATGCGTTGGACCGATACTGGCTGCTGTTATTGCATTGGGTGTAAGCAATCCAAGCCAGGCAATCATTTATACCGTGGCTTACACCGTCGGCTTCGCTATCCCATTTTTCGTAATGGCATTTTTCATCGGAAAGATGCAGTGGATGTTGAAATATTCAAATGCCCTGATGAAAGTTGGCGGTGCAATGATGATTATGACAGGCATACTGCTTTATACCGATAAAATGACAGATATCACAATTTATCTGATCAATCTTTATGGCGGGTTTACATGATTTTAGGGGGTGACGATTATGTATTCATTTTTAGTGAGTTAGATTACAGATTAGGATTTCCAGCCGTATTTCATTAACTGCAAATTGTGGTAAAAAATGAGCTGCAAATTTTTTGGTTACAGATAATGAGGAGGAATCATGACTTTACCATTCTTACATACAATACAACCTCGATGGCTATGGATGACAGCCGGATTAATTGCGTTAGGCCTGGTTACTGTGATTTTGTTAAGCACAAATTACCTGACAGTGTATACTGTATTCGCAGATGATCAGAAGCTCGGCGACGTCCTGGATCCTCTTGCAGTCAATCAGCAGTATGACGAACTGAAAGCCAATCTAAAGCAGGGGGCTGAACAATTAACGTTAGTCGATCAGCCAACTTTGCGCTTTGAATCCGCTCAAAAATGGTTTCCAAAGGACGAGACTCAAGCAGTGGTTGAAAAGCTGAAGTCCCAAATGAAAGAACTTGTATTCGCAACGGAACTGCAAATTGAAGGAAAACCGGAGGTTACCGTAGCGAATGAACAAGTGGCTAAGCAAGTGCTCGATCGTTTAAAGTCGGCACAATCCGGGGATGGTGCGAGTAATATCTCGATCGTGGAAAACGTCTCATTTAAGAACGTGCAAGTTAGTGCCGACAGGGTATCTACTGCGGATAAAGCTTACGAGCGATTGACCCGAGTGACAAAGCCTGCGGTAAGGTATACAGTAGAAGACGGAGATACATTATGGGATATATCTTTGAGGCTTAAGGTTTCATTTGATGAGCTTCTGACCATGAATCAGCAAATGGGCGACGTGTTGAAAGCAGGACAAACCGTCATCGTGTCGCCCGAAAAACGAGTGCTTAACGTCCGTTCCGAGAAAACGTATTCTGAGCGTAGGGATATCCCCTTTCAAACGGTCTATAAAACCGATAATGGATCGCAAAAAGTTCAGGATCAGGACGGTAAACCCGGAATTAAGGAAGTTTCTTATCTGATTACCATGGAGAATGGTTTGGAAGTTGCTCGTACCGTTACAGCAGAAAATGTTGTTCAAGAACCTGTAGACAGAATCAAAGTCAAAAGAGCTATCGTCAAAGTCGCTTCCGCACAAAGCAATATAAAAGAGCAGTCGACAGATGGAGCCGCCTTTCTCTGGCCGACAGACGGGAGAAAAATATCCAGCGGCTATGGCTACCGTGGGAATGAATTCCATCAAGGACTGGATATTGCAAGATCCGGATCATTAGATATCAAAGCCGCCGCAGCCGGAAAAATCGCATTCGCCGGATGGAAAGGCGATTACGGCAATTTGATTATCATTTCACACGGCAACGGATTAGCTACTTACTACGCGCATAACAAAGAACTGCTGGTAGCTAATGGGGATTATGTAAACGCAGGAGATTCGATTGCCGTCATGGGTACAACTGGGCAATCCACGGGGGTGCACCTTCATTTTGAAGTGAGGAATGGGGGAAGAACGGTCAATCCGATTCCTTATTTGAAAGGTTCGTGACCGGATGGACTTGCTGTTTCAAGTTGAAGACGTAGCAGAATGGTTGAGAGGCTTTGGAATATGGGCTGTTTTGGTCAGTGTTCTATTAAACGTCATGATCGCTGTTCCGGGGTTCATCCCAACGTTGTTTTTATCCGGAGCCAATGCCGTGGTTTTTGGTATGCTGCCTGGATTTCTGGTGTCCTTGACTGGTGAGGTGATCGGAGCTGGGGTGTCTTTCTGGTTATACCGGTGGGGATTTGGCAAATGGAAGCGGATGAGAATCGAAAGCTGGGTTTGGCTAAAGAGATTGAATGAAGAAAGCCATAAGAGGCAAATGGCAATTCTTTTATTAGCCAGGTTAACTCCGCTTGTACCGTCGGGGGTTATTACCTTCGCGGCTGCGTTATCAAAAATGAGTTTTTCTGGTTTTATCATCGTCACGTTGATCGGAAAAGCTCCATCCATTGCCTTGGAAACATTGGTAGGACATGATCTTATGTTGATTAACGACAATTTCCCGCGGCTGCTGATTTCGCTGTTGTTTTCAGGTTTGATCTTCATGTTATTAAAAAAGAGACCAAAAAGGGAGTAAACTGGAGTCCAAAGAAATAGTTAATAACGCCAGGCCTTTCAGATAGCTTCTGAAAGGCTCTTTAATAATTATGTTAAAATATGATTGACGTAAACTTTACTATGTACTAAAACAACTAAAACACATAATGTAAGGGTGTGATCAATGATGACAATCAAAAAATTTAATATTCACGAAGAGGGACTCAATCGATTTTTTGGGCCGTTAGAAGCAAAGATTATGGACATTATATGGTCTTCTGAAGGATTGGGGATTAAAGAAGTTCAGGAAAGATTAAGCCGTGAGAATCCCATTTCTTTTAATACGGTCATGACTGTGATGAACAGATTGCTTGAGAAAGGGCACTTGAAAAAGTCGTTTGTCAAGGGACAAGGCAGGAGCAGAATTACCTGCTATGAAGCAGTTCAGACCTTGGAGCAGTTTTTGGCAGAACAAACTAAAATGGTCACTTATGGATTAATTCATGAATATGGTGATCTCGTAGTAAATCATATGATCGATGCGTTAAACGAGACGGATCCTGATTTGATGGATAGACTTAAGAACAAGTTAAACGAGATGAAAAGTAGGGAACGATCATGAATCCAACTCTGAGAACGATGGGTTCTTTTGTATTAGTACTTATATTCGGTTCGATGGTCCTACTGCAGATGGGATGGTTTTTGGCACATCAAATGTTTGGGGTTCAAATTTCCTGGAACATTTTACAATATTGCTTGGCTTTGATTGAGGAGCAAACCGTTGGTCACAGCACTGTGAAAATTATATTTAATCTCGTCATACTGTATACGTTAAGCCGAATTGTCTGGCGAACGGTTAAACAGATTTACCTTACGCAGAAGTGGAACCGGACCTTTGAAGCAAAAAAGCATCTGATATGGACCAAACGCTTGAATGTCAAATATCGGCACTGGAAAACCCGATTCCTTGTCGTGGAGGACGAGGCATTTATCGCCATTACGATGGGTTTTTTCCGGCCTCGAATTATAATATCGACGGGAATGCTTGGCATGCTACCACCGAAAGAAATTGAGGCCGTCCTGCTCCACGAAAAGTATCACTGCCGTCATCACGATCCATTAAAAACCTTTTTGTTTGCGCTTGCCGTCGACGGCATGGGATATGTGCCAATTATCAAATCCGCGGCGAAGCACTACCATACGTGGAGAGAATTGATGGCTGACCGCTTTGCAATAAAGCAGATGGGCTCGGAGTATTATTTAGGAAATGTGCTTTTGCGTCTGGCCAAGTGGGGAAACGCACAGAAGACTGCTGCGGGTGTTCCTTTCGCTGATGCAGACATCAACTTTCGGATTCAACAGGTGCTAGACCCGGATCAACCGGTTCAAGTTCCGTTTGTACAAATGAAGTCGGTGGTATGGTCCATTTGTATTATAATGATAATACTTAATATCGCCGCAGGGGGATGCTCGTAACCTGCCTGATTTCCCCTTATTACACTGCGACAATAAGGGGAAGGGGATGATTTTTTAACACCAAGAAATAAAGTATCGGTCGTGAATGGAGGACTCTGTTTTCTACAAAACTTCTCTTGCAGTCACATATCTTCTTAACCAATAAGGTGTTTTCCATCTGGTTATGGTAACGCCCGGTGGAGACTGGTAGGTATTCAACATTTTGCCCTTTCCGATGTCCATCCCAACGTGACCTATCCGGTTGTCAGAATATCGATCGCGCCTAAAAAAGATGAGGTCGCCAGGTTCAACATCACTCTGTTTAATAGACCTTCCGCTACGGGACTGTGCCCTGCTTGTTCTAGGCAACCGAATACCGTTCTTCCCGAAAATGTATTGAATGTAAGATGAGCAATCAAATCTCTTGCTTCTCGGATACGGTCCGGCACCAAACTTATAAGGAATTCCGATTAAAGTTCTACCAAGTGCCGTAATTTTAGAAGCAAGCTCTGGTTGTTGCTTTATTTTTGCCGCTTTATTCGATTTGACTCTGTTCTTGGGCAAGGTATCAATATCCATCGTTGGGATTTTGACCTTTATACCTTCTGGAAGCGGTTCACGCAAGTTTTTGTTTATTGATAACACGCCTTTTATCGAAGTATTCAATAGCATTGCGATTATACGCAACGTATCCCCTCGAAGAACTATGAAAAATCGACCAGGTTGACGTATACAGACTTGTTTTTTTAGAGCATTATAAGTCAAGTCCACATTAAACAAACGATTAATGGAACGAACACTAATGAATTGTACATTATTTATAGTGAAGACTCGATCGATATTTAATGAAATTCCTTCTTTTTGTGCAGTTATTCCTTTTTTGGGAATCACAACAAATTCTGATCCGTCAGTCACTGTGATGGTCCGAGGGGTGACTTTAAAATTGTCAAACTCCAGGATTTCCAATACATCCCTTAGCGGCAGGTAATTTATGTTATTCCTGTTTATTAAGCTAATCTTATTAAACACTCTTCTTCTTTTTGTGAAAAAGTCCCTTTGGAATAACACCAACCTGACTTTATCTTTTTTTTTTGGACAATCACTCTCATTACCCCTTTATTAGATTTATAATTATGTTTATGTGGGCATATCAGTAAGTGATACTGGAGCCGAAATAAATGGGCAATTTAGCTGTTTCTTTAATAAAGCGAATAAAGTAACGACGATATAAGGAATTGATTTTAAACACCATTTTGTTCCATAACTGAAGATCCCGTTTTCTCAACCTCCCGATATAACTCATTATTTTACCGGCTTCTGATAAGAAAGAGCTTGTCTGCCTAAAGCTTCCCAAGTGGACACAAAACGTTCTTTTTCAATCTTATATTTTTTTTTGCCGCTTAAGGGGTCGTTTACATAAACATGTTTTTCATCGTAGCCGACAAGTAGAACCGCATGTTCTATAAAAGTTGTACGAATCGGTCCAAGAGGAGAGTCCCACACAACCCACTGTTTTTCTGTCGGTACTCGAAACGGAATGGTTGTCCAAACGACCACGGGTATGCCCTCCGATATTTGGGCTCCAATTGTTCAAAAGGTTTTGTTGTTAGGTCTACCGCTGTAGGAATATATTTTTGCAGCAACTCAAATAATGCTGCATGGTAGATACCGAATCCTTTTTGTTTTCCTGTAATATCCCCTACATAGCCAAGATTTGGATTACCCCAATATTTAATTGTTCCATCACTGTTCCATTGAATGGGAGTAGGATCTATTTTCATCTCCGGTAGCAGTTCCATTTTACTTTTGTTTATGCCGTAAAACTGCAAAAGCATCGTTAAGGCAACTAATTCGCACCCAGAGGGAAGCTCAGGATTTTGAAGGACAATTGGAGCTTCTATCATATTCGCTGATTTTTTGGTTTGAGATCCGCTTGTTACTAGAGACTGTCCGTTTGTAAAATCTTGTGTTGGAGTAGGAGTTGGGGGCGTAGAACTTGATGTTTTGCCGGATAACGGTTCACTTAAAGCATCTTTGGCGGGTAGTTTAAAATATAGCAGGAAGCCCAAAAAAGCACTGGAAAAAGCGAGACCTACTGCCAACAGGACGGTTAGTGTGTTTTTTAAGATTGTTATAGCCATAACCTATCAATCCTATCATCATAAAATCATAAACAAAGAGGTTTAATCTCTGCTGAATAACTTCCGGTTGACTTCGATGAAAACATTATACTACAATTTGTAGTGTTAAAATATTGAAAATTTATTGTATATTAAAGAAAGGTGTAATAATGCATGTTCAATGTTACTCATTGTTAAGGGTAAAATTCTTCGGCATAACGTTCGACCGGACCCGGCTTTGCGTGGCCCAAGATAAGTAAGCCGAACTTAAAGAAAAGCGAGGAGTACGATTTTATGATTTTTCATTATAATACGATTTTGAACTTTAAAATTGTTCTTAAGAGTGCAAGTTTCTTGCTCGTTTCGACAGCAATCATTTTTATTGTTGATCTAATATTCAAATTAGAAGCAAGCACACGCATTTATTTCTATATTGCTCCATTTACAATACACACCCTATTATCATTCTTAATGAAAAATAAGGCATCATGGATGTTTGGAGCGATAATCGGGACTTTGACATCGATCCTGCTATTTCTTATCATGTTTTTTATTTTCCTTAAATAAACAAAAGAAAGGGGGTCACGCACGCAAGCAGTTTTTGAATCTATTTATCGAGCAAGGGGTTGAAAAAAAAGCATGTATCAATTTTTTAGCGAGATCAGTGCATTTGTAACTCAGCCATTCGTAAACGCTGCGAATACCGATATAGCTCTTATTGCTGCCTTATTTCTCGGTTTTGTCGGTTCCATGGCACCGTGTCAAATTTCGGCTAATGTGGCTGCTATCACATATTTTGGAAACCGTCAGGTACAGGAGAAGCTCTCTTGGATGGAAACAGGGATGTATCTGTTGGGAAAGATAGCGGTGTTTATTGTACTAGGCACCGTATTTTGGATATTTGGGCAGCAAATCGGCAAAGAATTTATTCCGTTTCTGGCATTTACAAGAAAACTTTTGGGTCCGCTACTTATTTTGGTAGGGTTTATTCTTATTGGTTGGGTCCGGCTCCCCTTCCAAATCGGTTATAAGTGGACAGCTTGGCTGCAAAAATATTCTGAGCGAGCGGGTGGAAACAGTGGCGCTTTTCTGCTGGGAGCGGCTTTCTCGCTTGGTTTTTGCCCAACCATGTATGTATTGTTTTTTGGAACGCTTATGCCTTTATCGCTACAATCATCTTACGGAGCGCTGCTGCCGCCCGTATTTGCAGTAGCAACAGCGATGCCGTTTTTGTTGTTTGTCGGGTTGACGTTTGCTTTTGGGCTTGATCGCATCATAGTGAAACGAATGAAACACTGGGGTCAATGGATACAAAAGCTGGCGGGAGTGTTTCTTATCTTATTTGGTATTAGTGATACGTTAACTTATTGGACGCTTTAATTCGAACGGGGGGCTTTATATTGAGAAAACAGTGGTTAATCTTGGCAGCCATATTATTTTTGGGATTGCTTGCGTTATACCAAACTTCCGCGGCAAACAAAGAAGAGTTGCCAAAAGTAGGCTACAAAGCCCCATTCATTTCTCTGCAGGGTCTGGATGGCAAAACATATTCTTTCGAAAGCCTGAACGGGAAACCGGTCATCATTAATTTTTGGGCTTCATGGTGTGCTCCTTGTCGAATTGAAGCACCTGAACTTGTAGAACTTTACGCAAAGTATAAAGACCAACTTGAAATTTATGCTGTCAATGTGACAGCTAGTGACTCGATTGAAGGGGCACAAGCGTTTTCTCAGGAATATGGCTTTACCTTCCCGGTGTTGCTTGACGAGAAAGCGGATGTTTCTAGAAAATACCAAATTAAACCGATTCCAACTACCTACTTCGTTAATTCCGAAGGCATCATTGTTGACAAATTGATCGGACTGGCAGACCCGCAAACACTGGAAAATAAATTCAAACAACTCATCCGTTAACGGGGAGTGAAGGGGTGAACTTATGCCTGAAGTGTTGCAGGTTGGTCCTTTTATGATTAGGCTGGAATGGCTGCTTCTAGCTATATCGGGTCTAGCAGGGTACCTGACTATACAAGTGGTATTGAAAAAGAATGGTTATGATGCCAAGCCGATTCTTGACAAAATCTTCAATGGAATCCTAATTGTCTTTTTTGTTTGGAAATTTAGTCCTCTCATCTCTACTTCATCAATCCTTTGGAGATATCCTGCGAGCCTTCTAACGATAACGGGTTCGGGGCTCGGTGCAGGTCTGGGTATTTTTGTGGCCATTTGGTATATAGATCGGTCCTTGCCTAAATTAGGAGTGGACCGTATATGGTTTGCAGATTTGTTGGCTTTGGGAATGGTTTCGGGGATGTTTATGCATAGTTTGCTGGGGTGGCAGTATGGTTCATCAACTTCATTACCGTGGGGAATTTCCATCGAAAACCCTGACTACAAGTACCACCCGGTTAATGTATACGTCCTAATCGTCACAATACCTATGCTGCTTTGGTTCTTCAGAAACCTTTCTTCACTCGGTTCAGGTAAATTGACGTTATATTTTTTGACATATTACAGTGCTGGACTCATGCTTGTTACCTTATTCAAACCGAAATTATTCACGATTTTCGGTATCACTACGGAGCAGTTAATATATTTGATATTGATGGCTTCAGGGTTCGTTCTCTCCTCTATGCGGAATAACCGCAAACATGACCAAACCATCTAGTGTTGGAAAGGAATGATGAATAACATGAATGCATCATGGCTATGACTATAACTTGCAGTAAGGGAGGAAAAGGAGCTAATGAAAGTCATCTTGTTTACAACAGGGGATAGTCTAGGACTTATGGTTTATTTTACTCTCCAGCCTAAACAACAAAATATCAATCTTCCTTCATCTGGAGGCAATGTACATTAAATGACGGTCAGCAGAATGATGCTTGTAGTCATTTTATTTCTGG
Organism: Paenibacillus sp. F024; assembly: GCF_057814255.1. Lineage (NCBI taxonomy): Bacteria > Bacillati > Bacillota > Bacilli > Caryophanales > Paenibacillaceae > Paenibacillus > Paenibacillus sp. F024. Next base: position 23,621 of record NZ_JBVASZ010000024.1, on the reverse strand, counting down.
TCAGCTTTGTATATATGGGGCTTGAGATGACTGCGGCAAGAATGATCACGCCATATTTCGGAAATACCGCGTACACATGGGGCTCGATTATTTCTGTTTTTTTGCTTGGATCCGCACTGGGGTATTGGTGGGGGGGGAAGAGCGCGGATAAGGCAGGGTCAAATCATTGGCTCAACAGGTATTTGCTTTTATCAGCGACTGTGATTGGTTTTCTTCCATATTGGTCGAATCTTGTTTTGCCTCTTCTTCAGCCGCTCCCAAGCGGGGTGGGAACGCTTTTTGCATCGCTTGCTTTATTCATGGTCCCGAACGCCCTAATCAGCGCCATCATACCTGGTATAACCAAGACCGGTTTAACACAAAGATTCACCGGGCAACAAATCAGTTTGTTTCATATAAGCTCTTCGGTCGGAAGCATTGTCGGAACGCTTATAACCACTTTTGTTTTACTGCCTAATCTCCATATGAATTGGGTGTTGTCGCTGCTCGTTTTTCTGATTCTGGTTTCATATATCGCGTTTAACCGAAATCAATTGCGAAAAAAGTGGCTTGTGTCGCTAACTTTATTGGGAATATGTGCGGTTCCGTTTACTTCTCAAATGAAGCTGTTTTTTGACGCCAAGCTGATTGAGCAGTTGTCAAGTCCTTATCATGAGTTGTATGTCACGGAAAAAACGGATTATAAGGGGAAATCTGGCACATTTCGTTTTCTGCAATTTGATAAAGGGGGCTATCAAGGCGGCTTGAACATGTCAGATCCTGAACAGGTCCTTTTCTCCTATGCGCGTGCCATATTAGAGATTGTCAACAAGCTTCATCCTTCGTCTGAAAATATATTTATGATTGGGCACGGCGTTGGGACGTTAACACAAAAATTAAGTTTTTCCGGTAAGGCGATTGAGGTCGCCGAACTTGATGAAAAGGTGCTAAGTGTTAGCCGAAAATATTTTGGATATACCGGCGATGAAGTTCGTATCGGCGATGGCCGTATCCTCCTCCGAAACAAAGACAGCGACTCACTTGACGTCATCATATTGGATGCCTACAGTGGGGGCACCATTCCTTTTCATCTGACTACTCAGGAATTTTTCCGCATCACCCGGCAAAAACTCCGAACGGATGGGATTGTGGTAATGAACGTTATTGGGAAGCCAACAGGGGATAAGCTCGTTCAAAGTTTGTATGGGACAATTGCAAGTATTTACGAAAATGTAAAAGTGTACGCGACCTCACCTGGATTAGAATCGAAACAAAATTTAATTTTTGTTGCTAGTACAAAAAAATTATCAACCATATCGATAGAGAACGGTCAGGAAATTAGCATGATCCCAGGGGAGATCATAACCGATAAGGAAACCCGATGGATACAACTAAATTAGTAAATCATCGTTTGTTGTTAAATAAAACGTGTACGCTTATTATGTATGGTTCTGAACCAACAGTTATGAACCTAAATTTCGAAATCGCTGGTGTTCCCATGTTAAATTATGGAAATTATCATTCCAGTAGGGCGACTCTTGCCTCGATACGCTTCCATGCATGTCGGTTGGCAAAGTCTCTCGCCAACTTGAGCATTATGGTTCTGCTGTGCTGAATGATCGTAGCGGCACAATGAAAAAACTCCAACCGGAACCGCGAGATCGTGTAACCTTGATGAACGGAATCACAGCAATCTCGTTTGAATCGTTCGAATAGATTGTACGCCAGCAGTTTGATGAGCAGATCGAGTTCATTCGCCTCGAAATCGCTTGTCGCAATTCGATTAATGGAAAACCCGTTCTTCGCTTCCTTGATGTAGTTTTCCATACAGCAGCGCTGATTGTAGAAGCGCCATAGATCAATTGGTTCCCAGTCAAGATTGGTGACGATCGCTTCGTACTGCCAATCGGTTTCAAACACCAATCGGGTCTGTCCATCATCGATGACATGCGCCTTACGAATAATCGCAACGCGACGAGGCTTTTTCCAGGATGTCGCTTTGTAGATCAGCGTAATTCCTTCGATGATCCAATCCTCGTCAACGAATCGTTTCCAGTATCGGCAGGCTTTGACCTGCTCCGCAAGGCGCTTTGTCCATTTCAGCTTGCCGACATAGCTGACCTCTCTGTCTTCCCACAAGCTGTAGAATTCCTCACCACCGAAGCCCTTGTCGAACCTTGCATATTTCACCGGACGTTCGCCAAGAAGCTCGAACGTTTCTTGAAGGAAAGGAGCAGCATCCGTCGAGGAATGCGTGTTGCCTGGACGGAGAACGACATTCAAGCACAGATGGGACTGCCCCTCAAAGGCCAGCAGCGGATGGTAGCTTTTGCGGCCGGGCTTGTGCGGATTCGTACCTTTCGCAGCTCCCGCTTGATCGCCGTATACGGTTTCCACCGTAGAGTCCAGATCCAGAATGAGGGATGACGGCAAGCAGGGCTGAATGATATTCTGATTCAGCCTTCGCAGGTCGGAAGCGAGATTGGGGCAAGTAGTACTCAAGCGCGCTAATTCTTTGTACAGCAACGAATGATGCGGGCAACGACCACCGAGGAAACGCTTCAGAAGCGAGTCATGCTGCAATTTGCGAAAATGAAAGAGCCGCTCGCAGCCGAGCATCCAGCCAGTGATGAGATAGAGCAGAATGCGGTATAGCGGAAAAAGCGAGTTGCGCGCTTTGAAGCAGGGGATGTTGCGCAACGCTTGGGAAAGCTTGATTTTTTCGAGGTACTCCAGAAAGATTTTGATGCCTCCGAAGCCGGTCGCATTTTGCAGGGAAAATTCGGTCTTGATTTTACTGACGGGTATGGTAGACTTCACCTAAAGGGTGCTCCTCTCTTTGGGTATTGTGTTCTCGTCAAACACTATTCCACCAAAGGCTGGAGACTTTTTTAACATATCAGAATCTTTAAGTCCTTTACAGAACTAAAGCGTAAGGGGGTACCCTTTCTAAACATATCAGAATCTTTAAGTCCTTTACAGAACTAAAGCGTAAGGGGGTACCCTTTCTAAACATATCAGAATCTTTAAGTCCTTTACAGAACTAAAGCGTAAGGGGGTACCCTTTCTAAGAAATTTTCGGTATGCTAAGGACATGGAGACGAAGGTACTGAAACGGATCTTTCTGGAGCATTGGCCCCAGTTTTATGAAAAGAATAAAACACGAATCCGGCTGGTTGTCGTTAAAGAGATCGAGAAATTTCTTGGTTGCGGGAATCCCAGGAACGGCTTTAAGTTGCTGGTTTGTGAAGGGTGTCATGACACGAGAAAAATTCCTTACCGCTGTAAGGGACGGTTCTGTACGACGTGCTCATGCGGAGAAACAGAAGAGTGGAGCCGTGTGATGGCGGAAGACGTGTTTCAAGTGAACCATAGGCATGTCATCCTTACCATCGATGAAGGATTACGCGACATTTTTCTGAAATACCGGGAAATGCTGAAAGAGTTCATGGACGAAGCAGCCCGACTGGTACAAGAACACTTTGAGAAGAAACATAAAGTAACGCCTGGGATTATTGCAGGCTTACATACCTTCGGATCGAAACTGAATTTTAACCCGCACGTGCATATGCTTGTGACAATGGGAGGTATGACAGCGAACGGGGAGTGGAAGACCTACGACTACATTCCGTTTAAGAAACTGCGAAAACAATGGCAGACGGTGGTGCTGAAGCTCATTCGCCGTCACTTAACGGAAGAGCAGAAGAAACAGGTACAGCCGTTGCTGCAAAAAGCCTACTCCGAAAATGAGGAAGGCTTCTATGTACATGCCCCAAAACAGAAAGGGGACGTAAAAACGCAACTGGGGTACATTGGACGTTATATCCGTCGTCCGGCCATAGCGATCGAGCGAATTAAGGAATACGATGGAGAGTATGTCGTATTTCGCTACCATGACAAGACGGATGATATGGAAAAAGAAGAGAAAGTAACCGCGGAGGAGTTTATTTCGCGGTTAATTCGTCATATTCCAGATGAGCATTTTAAGATGATCCGCCATTATGGACTATACGCGCGGCGGATCAAGAAAGAATGTAAAGAAAAAGTACAGACATGGCAGGAGAAGGTTAAGAAGACGATTGTGAAGGTACAAAAGCTGATTCGTCGGCGGAACTGGCAAGAACGGATCAAAGCGCAGACAGGGAAAGACCCTATGGTTTGTCCAAAATGCCAATGTTATTATGAGTACAAGGGAGAAGTCTGCCTTGAAGAGGGGCAGCTTGTCGTAAAGCATGCCGTTTGTGCAAAAAGCAAGGCGGTGTTAGAAAGGATGATTAACGATCTCACCGGTATCGAAGAAACGAAAACCAGCGAAGAAGAAGAAACCAACGCAGTTAAGCCTAAGCAAGCACCTGCAGTCCAAAGAGGTCGTCAAATATCTATGTATGACGTGCTCGCAGAGCGAAGAAATACCGCTTAGTGTGGTCAGAGATTTTGACATGATGGACGATGGGGATCCGGAAGTTCCGCCACAATTCGCTTGTGAATCCTGTGGTGGAGAAATGTATCCGGAATACTATAAGGGTGTTCATGGATATGAATACCGCATCGAAGATCGGTTAAGGAAAAGAGAAGTGGAAGAGAGTTCGAAGTCGATCAGATGAGGGAATGGGTATGGGGTGGAAAGTTTACGGGCCGCCTTTGAAATCGTGTTATTTCCGCCTAATCAATTCAATAAAACACGATTTCAAGAGCGGTTGGAACCCCATACCCATCCCTCCCCACGCTCAAATGTATGGGTTTGCACAAGGATTTTAGAGGACCTGGCCAGCGGCCAGGTTTTTCTTATATTTTTAGAGAAAGGTACTTTCGAAATTCAGGATAAATATTCTTCATTAATTTCATATGACAGCACCATCATAATAACAGATTGGCTTTCTTCTCGCAGCGGTGTTGCCATGTGAGTATGGAGCTGATATTTATGTTCGCCCTGTTGTTTGCAATGTCAAACCGCGATCTTTTTATGTGTCTGTTCTACGATTTTTAACGTAAGCGTCAAACAAGAAGGTGTATTGAAAAAGAAAAGCCCGTGGTTCATGAAGATCCACAGGCTCTGCGTTATGTACAACGTTGTTGAACAGCCGGACTCCATGGAAGGTACACATCAAGTAGCTCCGGCTGCTGACGAAATGCAATCGCTGGTAACTGTTGCAACAGATAGACTAGATATTTGTAAGGGTTCAATCCATTTGCCTTCGCTGTCTCTACGATGCTGTAGATCGCTGCACTTGCGGTTGCACCCCGAGGACTACCGCTGAATAACCAGTTTTTACGTCCTACTGTAAAGGGACGAATGCTGTTCTCAGCTAGATTATTCGAGATCACACAATTTCCATCTTGTAAGTAATTCATCAACTCTTGCTTATGGTTACGTGCATACTTCAGCGCTTCGCCCAGCTTGGATTTGGGAAGAACTTTACCTTTGGCCATTTCTATCCATGACCAAAAAGCATCGAGTACAGGCTTTTCCTGCACCAGACGTTGTTCCTTTCGTTCTTCAGCGGTATGTGATGCAAGCTGTGCCTCCAGCTCAAAAAGTTTGTTGCAGTAAGCAATGCCTTCGTTGGCAAGGGACTCTTCCGGATGCTTCACTTCCGGTGGTAATGCCTGGACAAACTTACGCCGAAGATGTGCCCAGCATAGACAAGAGATCGTCCCTGCTAGCTTCGCATATCCCGAGTAGGCATCGCTATGTAAATATCCCTTGAACCCTTTCAGGAATGCTTGCGGGTACTTCGCCCCTCGTCCTGGTTGGTACTCAAAGATCCGTATGGGATGCACACTATGCTGTCCACCGCTGTAGATCCACATGTAGGAGGGGGTCGTGTTCTTCCGTCCCTTCTCATTCATCACCTGTAAGGGCGTCTCATCCGCATGCAGATATCGCTCTTGCACAAGTAGCTCATGCAGTCGATTCACCAGTGGCTTCAGCCAGTCTCTCGTGGCCGCGATCATCCAGTTCGCCATCGTGGCCCGACTCAGATCAAGGCCGATGCTCTTCCATTCCTTCTCCTGACGGTACAGGGGCATGCTGTTCACAAACTTCTGGTACATGACCCATGCCACAGAGGAAGCGGAGGCCATCGAATGCTGGATGACCGGCGCTGGCGTCGTTGCCTTTTTCATCTGAGGCTTGTCCTCTTTCCGACAGGTCCGGCACTCTAGGGTTTCTCTGTAGATATCAATCGCTTGCACGCGGGCAGGGATAAACTCCACTTCCGTACGCACAAACTCTTCGCCCACCAAGACAAGCTCGCTATGGCATATGTCACAACAACGGTCCTGCACCTGACATAGTTGCTTCTCATGCGGAAGATCCTGAAGCAGCTCCGCTCGTTCACCTACCTGCTTTTTTCGCTGGTAGCCTTGGATCTGCTCGATGGTTGGCTCCGGTGCAGTGCGTGAAGCTGCTTTCTCTGCCTCATCAAATAAAGACAGCTGCTCCACACCTACTGGGAGGGAAGCTGTTTTCTCGGAGCTTTTGCCATACAGCTTCTGCGTTAGAAATTGTACGGTTTCCTGTAGCCGTTTATTCTCTTTTTCCAGGTCGCCGATGCGATGCTCCATCTTTTGTAGCTGTTCCAAGGGGCTCATGAGATACCGTTCCTTCACTGAATTCTATGCCTATCATTATACCATAGAATTGTGTACAACCCCAGATTTTACAAGAGTTTTCGGCTCTGGTTTGACCTACATGGAAGGAGTGAAGCCCAGCTTTTTAACCGCTTTCGGCTGATGGATCGACAGCCCCTCCAGCAACCATCGAAACTCCTGTGGCGTGATCGAGCGTACGGCCTCCGCATCCATGGGCCACTGGTATTGACCGGATTCCAGTCGCTTGTACAACAGGACAAATCCATCGCCTTCCCAGTACAAGGCTTTCATCCGATCACGCTTGCGACCGCAGAACAGAAACAAATGATTCTGAAACGGGTTCAACTGTAGCTGATGTTGCACCAAATGAATGAGTCCATCAATGGACTTTCGCATATCCGTATAGCCACAGGCGATATACAGTTGATCGGCTTTGGAGATGTCACCGAACATGCTGCAGGATGCGAAGCGTCTGTTCAAGGAGTGCGGTAGACGCATGCGGATGAATTTCAATCGTAACGGCATCCGTACGAAGGATGATGGCCGCTTGCTCCTGACTCACTTCGGGACGTGGAGAGTTCATCCGTAGTGAGGAAGGGACAGGGACCAGAGTTGATTCATTCGGAGAAGAGAAGGCAGGGAGAGATTCACAAGCAGTTTCACGGATTTTACGGAGCCAGTAGTAATAGCTTTTCACACTGATTTCATGATCGGCACACCAGCGAACCACGGTCTGGCCACAGGAACGGCAGTCACGAATGATCTCGGTCCACTGCTGGAGTCTATAACGATTCCTCATCTCTAAAGTTTGCAATTGGACACACTCCCATTAGAGTTTTTCGAGTAGAGTCGAAAAACTCCAACGACTACTCTAACGGAATTGTCTCAAAATCTAAATGGGATTGGAATACACCTTCTTATTTGACGCTTACGTTGGATAACGGGACCGATTCAACAATATGTCTCCTTCGATCATCGCCAAGTACCCACACGAATCCAAGCCATATAGCAAATAACTCCAAACCGTATTTGCTTACAAGTACCATAATCGAATCGAGCCAAATAAGATGTCCTGACAAATCGTTAATAAATTGAAAAATAGCATAATTCATAGCGGCAATCCTCCTGATGTTCGTCTAGGTCCACAAATGCCCGAGTACATAACCTAATGCGCAGAAAGCAATTCCAGAAATCACACTGATAGACACATAAGAGACAATAGAGCGCCATTTATATAGTCGGCGGATCTGTACAATTTCGTACTGGAATGTAGAAAAAATTGTGAAGGCTCCTAAGAAGCCCGTTCCCATAAGGGCGGTAAGATGTAAATTCAAAGTCAGCCCATACAAAAGGCCGAGTAAAAAGGAGCCTGCCAGATTTACAGTCAACGTTCCGAAAGGAATCGATGATATTGATCTTCGACTAAACGCATCCACGACAGCAAATCGGCTAATCGCCCCAATAAACCCACCAATGCCTATCCATAAAATATCCATTAACGTTTACTCACTTTCCTGCTGGATTCTGCCTTTCTCATAGTTACCCAGGCGTATACCTAAGCTTGTGAACAGGTAACCGCCGAGCAGGCTTGCTGCAATGTAGAGCAATGCTAATCCATAATGTGCTGATTGAAGCAATGTTACATTTTCATAACTAAAGGTCGAAAACGTAGTGAACGACCCAACAAATCCTGTTCCGAAAGAAGAGCGGAAGTGCGGATGTACCAAATATCTTGTCGTGGTCAGCGTATAGAAGAGAGAAAGTAAGAAACAACCCAATAAATTAATCGTTAGCGTGTGAACCGGAAATGCTTGTCCAAAACGTTCTCCTATCCAAATGCCAAGTGAATAGCGGCTAATAGCGCCGAGCGTTCCGCCGACACCGAGATACACATAAATCAAATCGACCCCTCCTTTCCAATTATTCACATAAAAAGACAAACTCCTACCAGAATAAGAATTCTGGTAGGAGTCATTAGCCGTTACCGGCGGTTTATGGCGAACTCCATCGCCTTTTGAACATATTATTTATTTTAGTTGAAATTCCCGTTCAAGTCAATCTTTATTTGGCATCTTTATTTGGCACGAGTTATAAGGAGCCAGTGATAATATTTCGCAAATCGATCAACAAAAGCTTGGTACGGTGTGCGTTCAGCTTGTGCTTCTTCAACAAGGTGTATAATTTTCGAAATCGTCGTATCCTCGACTCGCTACGTTACTTTAACTTTAAGCATTACTTCTTCGCTCAATGTGCCAGTAAACAATTCATCACATTCAAATAGGCATTTGATTGTATCAAAAAAAAGGAAGCCGCGGAGGGTAGTTTTTGGGCAAGCAGTTCCGATTTTGCTCTAAAAATGAAATCAACCTGAATTTCGAAAGTACGACTCTTTGAAAACGTGAAAAGGGCTCCGAATCTTTGGTAGAATGGTGTTTGTCCAGAACAACATCACCCAAAGAGAGGAGCACCTTTTAGGTGAAGTCTACCACACACGTCAGCAAAATCAAGACCGAATTTTCGTTGCAAAATGCCACGAGCTTCGGCGGCATCAAAATCTTTCTGGCCTACCTTGAAAAAATCAAGCTTGCCGAGGCCATGCGGAACCTCTCTGGCGGCAAAGCGCACAACGCCATTTTCCCTATTCATCGCATAGTACTCTATCTCATCATCGGCTGGATGCTCGGCTGCGAACGGATTTTCCACTTCCGCAAGTTGCAGCATGACGCGCTGCTGAACCGCTTTCTCGGTGATCGCTGTCCGCACCACAGCCTGCTGTACAAGGAGCTGGGGCGGCTAGGCCGGTCATGTCCGCAGCTGCCGGCTGAACTGCGGATGCTAAATCTGGAAATCATCCGGCCGTGCCTGCCGACCGACCTCATTCTCGATCTGGATTCCACGGTGGAGACCGTCTACGGCGATCAGGCCGGCGCAGCCAAAGGCACGAATCCGCACAAGCCTGGGCGAAAAAGCTATCATCCGTTGCTGGCCTTTGAAGGCCAGACCCGCTTGAACCTGAATGCGGTGCTTCGCCCCGGCAACACGCACTCTTCTACCGACGCTGCCGACTTCCTGCAGCAAACCTTCGAACTTCTCGGCGAGCGCAAAGTGAAGTACGCCCGGTTTGACAAAGGCTTCGGCGGCGAGGACTTTTACAGCCTGTGGGAAAGCAAAGGAATCGGCTATGTCGGCAAGCTCAAATGGACCCGGAGGCTTGCCGCAGAAGTTGAAGCCTGCCGTTACTGGACGCGCTATGTCGACGAGGACTGGATCATTGAAGGGATAACCCTGATCTACAAAGCGACGTCCTGGCAAAAGCCCCGCCGCGTGGCGGTTATTCGCAAGGCACAAGTGTTTGACGACGGCCAGGGCTGCATCGTGTTCGACACGGACTGGCAATACGAAGCGATCGTGACCAATCTGGAATGGGTGCCGATTGATTTGTGGCGCTTCTACAATCAGCGTTGTTGCATGGAGAATTACATCAAGGAAGCCAAAAACGGATTCTCCATCGATCGCATTGCGACAAGCGATTATAAAGCCAACGAATTGGATTTGTTGATCAAGTTGCTCGCTACAATTTGTTTGAACGCTTCAAGCTGGACTGCTGCGAGCCCGTGCATCAGGGCTATACGATTTCCCGTTTCCGCCTGGAGTTCTTTCATTGCGCAGCGACTCTCATTCGGCACAGTCGCGCCATAGTGCTCAAGCTGATGAAAGACTTCGCCGGTCGCTATGCCTGGAAGCGCATCGAAGCAAGAGTAGCCTTACTGGAATGACATTCTCCAAAATTTCACATGGAAAATGAGGTCGCCCTTTCAGTGGGGAGGGGGAAAAACTATCCGCTGCATCATAAATTCAGTTCGTGGACCTGGGCAACTCCCTTCTTTTTACATCTCATAATCCCACTGCTCCAGTACTTGACCTTGATCTTATGGGCTTTCGAAATTCAGGATCAATATTAGAGGGACATTATTCAAACCCTCATTGCTCCTTGAAAACTGAATACAATCTTATCCGGTACGTTCCCCGCATGGCCTGGAAGGATAGCCGCGTTGCAGGCGCGCCACGACCATATGCCGATTCTTATTTTCGCATGTTTTTTCATCAGAAGCGGTAACCTGCGAGCGATTTCGCCAATGCTATCCATAAATGGTGGTTCCATTTAAGGCGAAGACCCATGCGGAGGGATAATGATACTTCCGTCCAGCCAAAGCTCATCGCAATGGGGGCGGCTTGCAGCGATCCTGGAAGAGGCTTGAAGCCTATGAGGACGGTTAACCACTGTCCGCCGGATAAGGTTGGAAGAGAAGCAACCAAAATAGAGGCGGGAACAGAGATGCGCACACGCGGTTACGTTTGTTGCGCATCTCTGTTTTTCAGCTTTGCTGGATTAATGGGAGGACAGTTATGAACCATAAACTCATTCGATACAGCATGCAAATCGCTATGATAAGACAACTGCTGGCACTATCTTTGATTACCGAACACGAATTTCATTTGATAAAGAACAAAACAATGCGGGAGATGAAGAAGTTGCCCATGAAATGCGGCGCTTCGAGAGGGCGTAAAAAGTTTTGTGTAAATGGTTAAACTTTCCATTAAGGAGATGATCATTTATGCAAGACTTGAAGGACAAAACGATTAAGGAACTCGCAAAAGATTGCCGTACAGTTGAAGATGTACATGAAATGCTGAAGAATTTATTTAAGGATACGATCCAGCAGTTGTTTGAAGCGGAGATGGATGATCATTTAGGCTACAGCAAACATAGCTCTGACGGCGACAATACGGGAAATAGCCGCAATGGATACAGTAAAAAGACAATCAAAACGAAGTTTGGTAATACCGAACTTAACGTCCCCCGTGATCGAAACAGTGAGTTCGAGCCTCAGATTGTTAAAAAACATGAAACGAGTGTTAACGGCTTAGAGGAACAGATTATCGGTCTGTATGCTAAAGGAATGTCAACTCGTGACATTGAGGACCACATGAAGGATTTGTATGGCATTGATGTGTCTCCTACAATGATCAGTAAGGTTACCGATAAGATCATGCCACTGGTGTCTGAGTGGCAGTCCAGACCGCTTGAAAGGGTCTATCCTATCGTGTTTTTAGATGCGATTCATTTCAAGGTTCGTCAGGACAACCGCATCATCAATAAGGCGGCATACAGCGTTCTGGGCATCAATATGGCGGGGCAGAAGGATATTCTTGGCATTTGGATCGGAGAGCATGAGAGTGCCAGCTTCTGGTTGAACGTATGTACGGAGTTAAAAAGCCGCGGCGTTGAAGATATACTTATCGCTTGTAAAGATGGTCTAGCTGGCTTTTCCGAGGCTATTCATGCTGCATTTCCTCGAACGCAGATTCAATTGTGCGTCATTCATCAGATTCGCAACTCTATGAAATACGTTCCCTTCAAGGAAGAGCGTGCAGTCTTGGCTGATTTGAAAAAAGTGTATCAAGCTCTTACGCTAGAAGAGGCTGAAACTGCTTTCGCTGCTTTCAAGGAGAAGTGGGGCAAGAAGTACCCTATCATTATTCGCTCTTGGGAGAATAACTGGATTGAACTAACGGCTTATTTCAGCTATCCGGCGGAAATACGAAAAATGATCTACACGACCAATATTATCGAAGGTTATCATCGTCAACTTCGAAAGGTAACCAAAACAAAAACGGCTTATCCGTCAGACGATGCTTTGCGGAAGATCATCTATCTTGCCACAATCGATGCATCCAAAAAATGGACTATGCCGCTTCGAAGTTGGAAAGAATGTATATCACAGCTTGCCATCCATTTCGGAGACCGGTTGCAAGCGGAATTGTCTGCATAACGCTCACTTTTGAGCCAGGCTTGACATGGAGCCTCTGCGGGCATGATTCCTTGCGCTCGGGCGATACCTCCTAAACTCGTATCGCCATGGCTATTGAGCCTATCATGCCCGCCCCTCCATGTAAAGCCTTCCTGAGTTACTTTGATTTTGGTAAAACCCATTTACACAAAAAAAATTACACTCCCCGTCAAACAATTCTCCAAGGTGCTACATGTCAGGATTTTTGCGCAAGAGTCGAGTTATTCTTAATAGCTTAACAACATTATTGTCTTAGGAAATGTTAATTTCTGATACTTTTCCATCCATCTTGTCAATCAATAATCCGTGAACTTGAACATCAGATGGCATCAACGGATGTTGGCGAATCATATTGACACTTTTCTGTATGCCTTCAGTTGAAGTTTTGCTGCCCTCTAGCCATTCACTTAACTTGATTCCTGGGAATTCTGGCGTGCAATGTTCAAAATGATAATGGATTGTTCGTAATTTCTCTTTTAATTCTTCGTTTCCATATATTTTTTTAAGTAATTCTTGTCTTTCTGCTTTATTGACCGAGTCACCTTTTTTCCCGACTACAAAAATTTCCTTAACTTTTTCTTCATATACAGCAATTATTATGTCTCGCATCGCATCACAAAAATGTTGTGAAATAACTGGCCCATCTATTTGTAGGATCAACATGCTATCCGGATGGATATTGACCGTCTGATGTAATAACAATTCCATATTATCTTCCATTCCGATCACAAATAATACTTTCTTGTTTTCAACTGAATTCATAGGATAACCTCCCTTGTTTTGGGGATTTAGACCAATGAACAGAACAATTTTGAACAGAACCAGCCGTACAACGAACCTGATTTGTATATTGCCGTCAGTATTCTTTATAATAATTTATTTGTTAAATCATCCGAGAGCCGAAAGACCATGATTCGTTCTCCGGTTCTTGTGCTAATGTCGGTATGAAAATTCACGACTTCAAGACCGGTAATATTCAAAATAATCTCTTTAAGATCCTCGATACCTGATTCAACCAAACTTGTTCGGGTGTTTTTTATAGATAAAATCCCTTCTTTATCTTTACAAAGGGAGTATTCTGCCGGGGTAAGTATCCCGCGCAAAGTAACAATAATCATATCCCGTAAAATATCGGATTTAACCGTTAGAGAACCGCGTCCAAGATACTCTTTTTCCCAATGAGTTAAAGCTCTGCTTACTTCAGCTTCAATCATACCTTTTGATTTATTCATATCGTTTCTCCCCACTAACTATAAGTACATATTGGCAATCACATGTTTAATTACCAAGTATTCCAGTATCCCTTTGGATCCAAATTTGCAAGTCGTACCCATCCGTTTTGAACCTTTTGACGGAACGTATGATCATGATCCAGCAACCGCTTCACATCCTCCTGGGGTGCTTCGATGAGAACCAGCAAACGCAGAGAAGGATGATAGAACTCTTGATCCGATTTCATCACAGACTGCCAAGGAAGTCCAGTCAACAAGTCGCTCGCATTTCCTTGCATGACGCCGATTCCGGCGGTGACGGTTTGAGTTGCCTTATTTCCACTACCATAATAATGCGGCGCTACGGTAGACGCATAATATTGAAGGTTTATCCATTGAGCCACCGTCGCCGGCCCGGCAATAATGTTCGCAAGCAGCGTACCATCATGATCCTTCTGCCAGTCATAATTGTGTAGAAAAACTCTTCCTTCCAAATTGCACTCCTTAGTAAGCCGGCGACTTCCAATGATAAATGCAGCGTTTCGTGCGAGTCCCCATTCAGGGCGCAGTTCACTCCAATCTTCCGCAAAACGTTGCATCTCGGTCGTCGCCTTACCAAATTGAGGCGCGAGATTGGGCAATTTCGACAATTGCTCTTTATTTACACGTTCCGTAACCTTTGGCAATACTGCACAAATTCGGTCAAATGCATGTTGGGCCGCTTTTGAGAGTTTGGGAACATATACCCAACGTAATTCATTAATGGTCGTGATATGCTCGGCAGCCACGAATACTGTCTCTTCCGGAATTACAATCCCGTTGTGTGCCAAGGTATTCCTTACGTTTGGAAGGTTACACAAGCTGGCTAGAACTCGTGCGTTAAAACGGCCCGATGCCCCTCCACATGCACCGCAGTCTAACGAGGAAGCATACGGATTGTTGGTGCTGTGGCTACCATGACCGCAAATCACTACTAATGGAGCAAAGTGATCGGTTAGCCCCATCATTTTCAGCGCTTGCCGGGCGTAATGCACCTTCTCTTCTTCAGAAAAACCAACCGGGAGTTCCGTTTCCGATTGCTCATAATCCAACGACAGCTCTGTAGAAGGTTTACGTAGCCATGCTTGTCGAATCTGTTGGAATACGCGACCTGCTTCCCGCGGGAAAAGACTGCGCCCCAACATCTGGAGACTAAGCCATGGACCGCTTACCTCCGGCAACAATAAGCTTGTAAGCAGGTTTTGTTTCATCATTTGAAACGTATGCTTAAGTGAGTTTACCGACTGCAGACGTTGTAGATATCGATTGGATTCAAATTCAGAAGCAAGCTCCTTTACTTTGCACTGCGGTTCGAGAATAACCGGTAAGGAGAAATGGCCATGTTTGCTCCCAAGTTCAACCGTCTCAATAGGCAATCCGAAAAAACCGGCAACTCCATACGTGGCAAAAGGACCTTCTTTTTCAAGTGCGCGCCGAAAAGGCTCTGAACGTGTATCAATACAAAAAGCAAATTGTGCCATTACAGACTTTACATCGTTTGATACACATGGTTTCGATGAGATCTTTGCTTTCAGTTGCTCCTCGTATGTTTGTTCCCACGCTTCCAGCCAAATCCGTCTTCGGAGTATATCATCAAAACGATACGCAAGACTCAGACGCGCTTTTTGCTCCGAAGAAGACAACGCCGACCATTCTTCAATGGACAAGTCCCCCCAATGAACCCACGCCGCGATCAACGGAACCAGCCTTAATGCATATTCCGATTTTTGCTGAGTTAAAGGCAAATAAGGTTTGATGAATGCTTGTTCCATGGAAATGCGAACAGCCAAATATTCCAATAACAGTGACTTCTCTTCGGTAGATTGCTGTGAACGCCAAAGCATCATTCCCGCCCATCCTGGTAAAGAAAGCAGATGGGCCTCAAGATACCTCTGTATGAGTGGCTGGGAAATTTCAAGCGCCGACAGAGCCTCCAATAAAGCTTCGTGTGCCTCTTGCGGACATTTACTTAATTGCTTGCGTTGCGATGGACGAAGTGCCGGATCGTACTGAACAAGGCGGCGCCAGGAGCGAAAGAAACCTTCCTTGCGATTGGGCATGGACCAGGCTGCCTGAGACTCGTCTAGGTACAATTTACACCATTTAATTACGTGGTGATCCAGATAGCTGGCCACATTGACGCCTTGTTGCCGTTCCACATGAAAACTCAAGGTTTGCATCGGTTGTTCCTCAAAAAACTGAAATGTCAGATGGCTCAGTTTCTTCGCCAAGACCGTTAATTCCGGTGCTTCTAGAACTTGGGCAGGCAGATTATCCAACCGAAGCGCGGCGCGACAAAATTTCTCAACGACTTCTCTTGGCAAATCAAGAGACTGTGAATCAAGCCAATGTCGGAAATTTGTTTCAAGATATTCCGGATCAATTTCCCCTCGATTCTTCGCGTCCTTCAGAATAGAAACATTAGGATATATATCTACATCGCAAACGGCTTTGAACCAACGTGCGACCTGTTCGAATGATTGCTCTTCCATCCCCGCCCAGGGATGACGGGCCGCAAATACTGAGATCGGTCCCAAGGGTGCGATGACTCGACTTGCAGACTTAACCAAATCGTGAATAGCGGGTTTAGAATCGGGAATCAGACCTTGATCAAATTGATCCGTTATTGCCGCTACCTCTTCCAATTCTGATTGTTCGAGTAATGTTAATGATTCGATCATTTCTTATTCCCTCCTTTAGACATACTCAAAACAAGAAACTTTGGATGGCTTTCGACCGAATTGGGATGAGGTTCACTCAATCGTACGAGCCATAGATACAACGCAGCAAAAGAGGTGGAAGAATGATGGCGAGTTGACCAAAAAACAACAGCATTGCCGGATAGTAAAATAAATAGAACCAAAATGAGCAATGTTGCAGACGGAAGTACTACTTCCGAAACGGCTCCATGCAATAGATCCTTGAAAGCTGCATGGATGATGTTAAAAACGATTGTCACTCCAGCTATTAGAGAAAAGCCAACAATTCGCCCAATATGCCCGTGCCCCGAAGTCACAAGCTGTGTCCATGCAATCGACACGGACCATCCCAGAAGTAGTGCGCTAATTAAGTCATGACCCGTTCCATTGTCATTTATCCAATAACAGAACCCCACTGCCAGACCTAAAAGACCCCCTGCCGTATTCCATATAAGTGGCGAATGGCGGGTTGTAGGATTAGTTCGCTTATAGTGATGAACAACTGAACCTGCCTGCAAAAAAAGGGTGGATTTAAATAGGCCATGTAACACTGCATGAATGATAGCTGCCAAATAAGCACCTAATGCACATTGAATCAGCATGAAGCCCATCTGGGCAATCGTAGAACCGACTAACTGACGTTTATAGTCAACCTGGACCAAAATCATTCCTGTTCCCAGTAAGACGGAAAAACCCGAAAGAACGATCAAAAAGATTTGGGCTAAATCGCCGCTAAATAGCGGTGCGAATCGAGTCAGTAGTATTCCACCGGCATTCACTATACCCGCATGCATCACTGCGGAGACAGGCGTTGGAGCAACGACTGAATCCAGTAACCAGCGTTGAAAAGGGTATTGCGCGGCAGGAATCGCCACTGCGAACACCATCAGTAAATTTATGCCGGTTTTCTCCCACGAGCCAAGGTTCGTTAGACTGTCTTTGGCGAGCACAAAAGATAGCTGCCAGTGTCCAGTCGCTTGTGCGAGCCAGATGATGGCCAACAACATCATCAGCCAACTAAGCGTCAACCATTGCCCGGAACGCGCGATCGCAGTTTTAGCTGCTTGCCACTTTTTATTTAAACTTATGAGCCATGTGATTCCTAACAGAGTGAATCCCCAGAAAACCATAAGCCAACGAAGATCATCGCTTAACCAGGCGACTGAGGCAGAACCTGTAGTGAAGGTGAAGAGCGCAAAATATTTTCTGTAATTACGGTCACCAAGCAAATAACGGATGGAATAACGCTGTATTACAAAACCAATGGTGAGGACAAATAATGCTGTCAACCAAGCCAGGGGATCAAGGTGCCATGGACCATAAATCTTATTCGTTTTTAAAGTAACAAGATTCAACAGCGACATTAAGGGGGATAATCCATATATGCCAACATGGAAACGAACAAATTTTAAGGGAACGCGCGGATGCAGCATAAAAAGCGCGCTAAATAATGAAAGCGAAAGGGTTACAAAAAAGGTTATCGTTAATGAATTAGAATTCAGCAAAGTTAACATCTGACTTCCTCCAATGATCCAGGAAACTGTTTATTCCATCACACACATTTGAATTTTTTCAACAAAAAAACCGACAAATCCAGAATTTAATGGCCGCTTTTAACGCCATTAAATTCCGAAAATTGTCGGTTTACTATCAACTAACCAGTATTGGTTTTTTGAAAAGTCTACCTTGTTTTTTCAAACAAAATAATACCACTTGATTAATGTTCTGTCAAGAACGGAACGCCGTGAATCGTGCTTTCGTTGTGCTGTGATAATGTCACCTTGTAACTGTTCTGAGATAGTGTCACCAAGAGACAGAAGACAGCGACATTGACGAAAGCAGAACTGAAGAAGGCAATTGTGGAGAAGAAGTTCCTTGACGGACAATTGACCAATTCTGAAGGAGCAGCGGCACTTGGGTTGACCCTTTGGCAAGTGATTCGGTTCAGGCGAAGGGGGATCACAGGCGCTGGCACACCGCAATCGGGAATGAAATCCGCAACACGCATTATCGAAAGAACGGGCGGTGGCGTTCTGCGTAGTACTATGGCAATAACAACTGTCATTTTGCAGAGCTTCTGGAGGAGCACAAGTCCATACAACAGAGCCCGTCGAGTGTTCGCCGCATCCTGCTGGAAACGGGGATTAAGCAAGCCAAGCAGCGGCGTAGAAAGAAGGCCCATCAACCGCGCCAGCGTAAATCGCAAGCTAGGTTGCTCTGGCAGATTGTCGCGACGCCTTCGCTTTGCTGGAAGATCGGACACCAGCCTTTACGCTTCATGCTGCTATCGACGATGCGACGCACCGTAGCCGGTGCCGTGTTCCGGCCCATAGTATGCCACTAAGTGTACTCGCTTGTCATGCAGCAGGGCATTCGTAAGTACGGCATCCCTCTGGGCCTCTATAGATCGGCATATCATCATCCTTTCCCCTAACGAGATGCTTGCCGTTGAGCAGGAACTAGCCGGTGAGTCAAATCCGCTCTCCCACTGCCGCAAGGCGATGTCCGACCTCCATATCGAGTACATCAAGGCGATCACCCCGCAGGCTAAGAGCGCGTAGAATGGCTCTGGGTAACGTTCAGGATGACTGGTCATCGAGTTGCGGCAGCTTGGCGTGAAAACACTGAAGAGGCCAACGCGGCACTGCCGAAGCTGCTCTATAAACATAACCCCATCCTTGGAGGAAGGCCTGCAATCCAAAGCAGTTACAGAATTACACAGATTCAACGACCGTCCAAGCCATCTGGCAGTGAATTGAAGACATCACTAAAGTTATTTTCTCAGACGAGTTAGAGTGACATTATCTCAGAATAGGCTTTGATTGTATAAAAAAAAAAACTACGACCGACCAATTGACTAACAAGGATTTCCAAGATCTCCGTCGAAGTATTTAATAGCCATTGCGACGGAGGTTTACATTTATGTCTTTGCCTAAAAATCGAGTTGTGCCCGAAAAGAAAATTTACTTCCGAACGGAATTTCAACATTGCCCTCATTGCGGGACCAAGCTTAAACGCCATCACACCGCTTGGAAGAAAAATATTATTACACTCAGCGGCGTCATCGAGGTATGGAACATGGCGTATCAGTGCCCGAATGACGTCTGCGCTTATCCCAAAACTTACTACAAATCGGTCGAAGCCGATTCACTGTGCATGAAACATACCTCTTACGGTTTCGATGTGCTGGCGTTGGTCGGCCAGTTGAGATTTAAACACCATATGACCATCGGCGAGATTACCGAGGAGCTGAATCGCCGCGGAGTGGCCACTTCCGAGCGCAATTCCCAAAGACTGTACGAACGTTATTTAACTTTACTCCGTGCCAGTGTGACGGATCATGTAAAAACCGTCCTGAAGCAAGTTGTTCAAGACAACGGGGGCATCATGATCTCCATGGACGGCGTTCAACCCGAGAAAGGTAATGAGACGCTGTACGTCATTCGGGAAATCTTCAGCGGTACCATTCTAGCCGCACAAAACCTGAAAAGCGGTTCTGCCGAGGAATTGAAGAAGCTCGTCACCCCGATTATCGAACTGGGCTTTCCGATCATCGGCATCGTGACGGACGGGCAGCAGTCCATCCGGATGGCCATGGAGTCGCTCTTGCCGGATGTTCCTTACCAGTACTGTCAGTACCACTACCTCAAGGACATCGCCAAACCCGTTGTCGATCTGGATCGCAAGCTGAAAACCGGGATCAAGAAAAGCCTTCGCGGGATTCGGGAATTGGAAAAGAAGATCGAGAACGACAATTCGGCCGAGGCCGAAGTCGCCAAAGATTACGTTGCGGCTGTTCGCTCGTTACTTCTTGAAGACGGAAACCCGCCGCTCGACCTACCGGGAATTCGAATTTACGAAAATGCGCAAGCCATTCAGGCCTCCCTGCAAAAATGCCTGGATAAAAAGGGGGATCTCGCTGCTGAAAAACGTTATTCGAATTTTCAGTAAACTTAACGAGTTCCAGCAAGCTTATGAGGAGGTCAAGCGTTGGGCGATCCCTTTGCAACACGTGGCTGATATCCTGAATCCCGAAGTGGATAAAAGCAGCGATTCGGTGCGGTTTCATCTACAGCATTTACTTCAGTGGGTCGAACAAACTTATACCGAAGAGCATGACAAGCCGATGGTCGCCAACTTGATGAGCTATACCAAAGGATTTTGGAAAGGACTGTTCACGTGCTACGATCATCCTCACGTTCCGCGAACCAATAACGATCACGAACGGTTTTTCCGCCAAACGAAGACCCGCCATCGACGCATGACGGGACTGAGGAGTTGGAATGAATATATTCTCCGCAGCGGCGAAGAAGACGGTTTAGAAGCAATCCCGAAAAATATCTTCAAAATACTGAAAGCAAGTACTGTATGTTAATTTGTCAGTCGCAGAAAAAAAAAGCCTCGGAGGGTAGTTTTTGGGCAAGTAGTTCCGATTTTGCCCTAAAAATGAAATGAATATTAGAGGAACATTATTCAACTCCTCAATGCTCCTTGAAAACCGAATACAACCCTATCCGGTACGTTCCCCGCATGGCCTAGAAGGATAGCCGCGTTGCAGGCGCGCCACGACCATTTTGCCGGTTCTTGTTTTTGCATGTCTGGTTAGCGGAACCGTCAGAAAGCGAGCGATTTTGCCCATGCAATCCATAAATGGTGGTTCCATTTAAGGCGAAGACCCATGCGGAGGGATAATGATACTTCCGTCCAGCCACAGTTCAGCGCAATGGGGGCGGCTTGCAGCGATCCTGGAAGAGGTTTGAAGCCTATGAGGACGGCTAACCACTGTCCGCCGGATAGGGTTAATGGAAGAGAAGCAACCAAAACAGAGGCGGAAACAGAGATGCGCACACGCGGTAATGTTTGTCGCGCATCTCTGTTTTTCAGCTTTTCTGGATTATTGGGAGGTTTTTTATGAACCATAAACTCATCCGGTACAGTATGCAAATCGCTATGATAAAACAATTGCTGGCATTATCTTTGATTACCGAAAACGAATTTCATTTGATAAAGAACAAAACGATGCGGGATTACGGCATCATTTCGGACCTTACTTCTTGATTCGCACATTTGTCGGTCCGCCCATCTCTTATTAAACTGATGGCAAGTAAATAAGAATGGAGGACAACACCATGGCTCTCGAAGTAGAAGTAATTAAAGCAAGTAGGAAAATATCCGATCGCAACGCCGGAAAGTTATCGGATGTCCTTCGCGTCGCCCCTTATGCCCGCGTAAGTACCGACACCGAGGAGCAATTGAGCAGCTACAAGTCGCAAGTCGCCTATTACACCGATCTCGTTAGCAAACGAAGCGACTGGGTGCTGGTTGATATTTATGCAGATGAAGCCATTACCGGGACTCAGGTAACGAAGCGAGAGGATTTCCAACGCATGATTAACGATTGTATGGATGGGAAAATTGATATGATCATCACGAAGTCTATCTCCAGGTTTGCAAGAAATACGCTGGACACGTTGAAATACGTCCGTATGCTGAAGGAAAAGAACATCGCCGTACTTTTTGAAGATGAGAATATCAATACGCTGACGATGGACGGCGAATTGTTGCTCGTCATTCTAAGCTCCGTAGCGCAGCAGGAAGTGGAGAACATCTCCGCCAACGTAAAAAAAGGTTTGAAAATGAAAATGAAGCGCGGCGAACTGGTGGGCTTCCAAAGTTGTTTGGGCTATGATTACGATGTGAATACGAAACAGATCACCGTTAATCAAGAAGAAGCCGAAATCGTCCGCTATATTTTTGAACGATATACATCGGGGATCGGCGCTTACGTTATTGCCAAGGAACTGACTGAGGCGGGACATAAGACCAAGTACGGAAGAGTCGAATGGCAGGACACAACCGTTCTTGGTATCATAAAGAATGAGAAGTACAAAGGCGATTTGCTGCAAGGAAAGACATTTACCGTCGATCCCATTTCCAAGAGAAGACTGGACAATTACGGCGAGGAAGATCAGTTTTATGTCAAAAATCATCATGAGCCGATTGTCAGCGAGGAAGTATTTGAGAAGGCGCAGGATATATTGCATCGAAGAGGCGAGAATCGCCGCCGCGGCGCAAAAGGCAAGCGGGACAAGTACAGCAGAAAATTTGCTTTCAGCAGCAAGTTGGAATGTGCTTTCTGCGGAAGCAATCTCTCGCGGCGGAACTGGCACAGCGGAACCCCGCACGAGAAGGTGATTTGGCAGTGCGTGACAGCCACGAAAAAGGGGAAGAAATACTGCCCTCACAGTAAAGCCTTGGAGGAAAAGCTGGTTGAGGGTGCTTTTGTCGAATCATACAAATTGGTGTGCCGCAATAATTCGGACGTGCTGGACGAGCTTATGAAAAGAATGGAATCGGTGTTTAGCGACCAGAATAATCAAAAGCGACTTAACAAAATTAACAGCGACATTCAGGCCATGGAGCAAAAACGTTGCAGACTGATTGATTTGTGCCTGGATGAGAAAATAGACAGGGCTACCTACGAACAGAAGTATGCGGAACTCGATACTTTGCTCACTAAATTGCTCGAAGAAAAGGAACAACTGGAGCAATCCGCACAAGATGAAATTGATTTGGGAAAGCGACTTGAACATTTTCGCAAAGTGCTTCAAACGAATGAGGTACTCACCGCATTCGATCGGAACGTATTCGAAAGCATCGTCGATAAAGTGATTATTGGGGAGAACTCCAATCAGGAAAGTCCCGAGCCGTACAGACTGACCTTCGTCTATAAAACCGGCTTTCATAACAGCATCCAAAGCAAGATGCATAAGCAAAAAAAGCCCTTGCGAAGTGAAAGGGGGAGAGTGCCTTCCTATTCCGAGAACAACACATGTGGAATCTGTGGCTTTGTTGGTGAGGAATGGTACAGATGGTTGAGATTGCATTGGTGGAGCGGGATTGGGGAGTAGTACAGATTGGATGGAAGTGTGAAACAGAGGCAAGGAAATAAGAGAGTTGACTGATTGTTGACAAAAATGGTTGCGAAAATGAATTGCTTTTCTGAGCATCGTCACTAACCTTACACTCGAAAGTTTTTACTTGAGGAAGTTGAAATTATGGAGGCATCCTTACTAGGGGGGACTAGGGAGGTGTCTCTTTTTATGTTATGGAACTGAAAGTTTATATGCTGGAGTGCTACGATAAAAATGCAGTCGAAAAACCCCCTCATATGAAATAAAATGAAAAGGCAAGTCAGTTCTACGCTTGTTGGTGGCATTCAAGATAACACATTCAGACCACTTGAT
>NZ_JBVASZ010000023.1:0-74342 GCF_057814255.1 Paenibacillus sp. F024 | reverse complement strand
CAGGTTGCCTACGTGTTACTCACCCGTCCGCCGCTAACTTATCCCGAAGGATAAATCCGCTCGACTTGCATGTATTAGGCACGCCGCCAGCGTTCGTCCTGAGCCAGGATCAAACTCTCCATTAAAGTTGAGTCGATATAGCTCAAAAATGTTATTACGCTAAGCATTCGTTCTTATTTGTTCAGTTTTCAAAGAGCTTTCGTCACAGCTGCAAATTTTGTCGTGACAAGAATATATCTTATCACTTTTCGACATGCATTGCAACAGGTTTTTATTTCCATCGCCATCATCTCTCACCGAATGTTTCGGAGCATCTTTTGCGGCGACAAGGAATAATGTATCACAAACCAAGGGGCAATTGCAACAACTTTTTTTTGCTTTTTATTGTTGATAAACAAGCTTCCCGTTCCCGTTATCTCAACGCCAAACCGTCCGCAGTTATGCGTATCATCTCCGCTGTGCCGCCCCTTTGTTCCGTTAGCATGAGCATAGGCGACCTTGCCTTGAAGAAGCTTGCGGCCAATGCATCTAACCCAAGCCTTTAAAGGATCTACGCCTGGAAACAAATCTATGCAAATTAAAATAAAACCGCCGATCAAATGATCTCCCGGCGGCAGATAAAATGGATTACACGAGCTAAGCTTCGCCCATCAGACGTTTTAATTCTTCTTCATCCTCTATAATGCGGATGCCCAGTTCCTGCGCCTTGGTCAGCTTACTTCCCGCGCTTTCACCGGCAATGACAATATCGGTCTTTTTGGAGACACTTCCCGTCACCTTGGCCCCCAGGTTCTCCAGCTTCTTAGCCGCCTCGTCACGGCTCATGGAAGATAGCGTCCCTGTCAATACGACGGTTTTACCAAAGAACGGGTTATCCTCATTCGCTACAACAGGAGCTTCCTCACTGACCGGCTTTACGCCGGCTGCAAGCAGCCGCTCGATGCTGCGCTGCATCGCAGGATCCTGGAAAAAGCCGACGATGCTGTCAGCCACAATCCCTCCGATATCGGGCAGGGTGACCAGCTCTTCCGGTGTTGCCTGCATGAGCTTCTCAAGACTGCGGTAGTGGTCTGCCAATTCCTTGGTCGTCGTTTTTCCCGTGTTCGGAATACCCAAGCTGTACAGGAAGGAGGCCAGATCCGGCTGTTTGCTTTTCTCGATTGCCGCCATCAGGTTTTCCGCCTTCTTCTGACCAAACCGCTCCAGCCCGATTAAATCGTCGAACGTCACATAATACAGATCGGAAGGATCCCGCACCCCTAAAGTATCGTAGAGCTGCTCGGCCGTTTTTTCACTAAACGTCTCAATATCCATCGCATCCCGGGATGCAAAATGGGTAATGCGGCCCACAAGCTGAGGACGGCAGTCCAGACGATTCGTACAGAACAAATGCGGGCCCTTCTTCTCAAGCGCATGTCCGCAGGAAGGGCAGGTGTCAGGGGCAACAATCTCCTCGCCGTCCGCCTCATCCGTCACTTTGCCGAGAATTTCGGGAATCACGTCATTGGAGCGCCTGATATACACAAGGCTTCCCAGCCCGTGCTTTAAATTTTTGCGTTCGATATCCTCAATATTGTTGAGCGTACAGTTCTGGACCGTCACGCCTCCAATATCTACCGGCTCGACACGGGCCAAAGGGGTTACTTTACCGGTTCGGCCTACGTTCCATGTAACGCCAAGCAGTGTCGTGACCGCCTCTTCCGCCTCAAATTTGTAGGCAACCGCCCAGCGGGGGAATTTATCCGTATAACCGAGCACCTCCCGGGTACGCATATCGGTAATTTTGACCACAAGCCCGTCGATCAAAAAATCGAACGTGCCGCGCATCGCAACGAGCTTCTCAAGCTCTTCCTCGACCGCCTCGATGCTGTCTACAAAGGTCACCATCGGACTGACCTTAAATTGGTTATCGCGCAAAAAGGCAACCATCTCCTCGTGGTCGCGGAACTTCAACGAATCGGAGTAGCCCACATTGTAAAAATAAGCGTTCAGCTTGCGTTCGGCCGTCACCTTCGGATTCAGGTTGCGCAGCGCCCCGGCCGCGGCATTGCGTGCGTTTTTGAGCGGCTCCGCAGCCGTCCGGTTATAGGCGTCAAGTACGGACAGATTCATGATCCCCTCGCCCTGAACCTCTATCACACCTTCTTGATACGGAATGCGCAGCGGTATGGACTTGATTGTCTTTACCTGAGCCAGAATACCTTCGCCGATGGTGCCGTTGCCACGGGTAGACGCCTGAACGAGCTCCCCGCGGTCATAGGTGAGATTCAAGGTCAAGCCGTCGAATTTCAGCTCCACGACAAAAGAAAGCGGCGGCAGCGGGTTATCCGGATGCTGTGTATTGTATTGATCCACCAGTTTCTGGGCTCGCTGATGCCATGCCATCAGATCGTCACGGTTCTGTGCTTTGTCAAGGCTCCAAAGTCTGGAGAGGTGGCGGTGAGGCTCAAAGCCTTTGAGCAGCTCTCCTCCTACCCGTTGTGTCGGCGAATGCGGCAGTACCGTCCCGGTCTCCGCCTCCAGCTCGATCAGCTTCGCATAAAGCGCATCATACTCGGCATCACTGATGGAAGGCTGATCCATCGTATAATATAAATAATTATGCTTATTGATTTCTTCTATGAGGGCTTGCATGTTTTCCATAGCGTCCGGCATGGTGAACTCGTCCTCTCCTTGCTCTATTCACTTGCTTTGGTAATCGGGGCAAATTTGGCCAGCAGCCGCTTGACGCCGACCGGGGCCGGAAAAGCGATCTGCAGCTCGGTGTCTTCGCCCGAGCCTTTGATCGCGACGATAACGCCTGTGCCCCATTTGCCGTGCAGGACTTTGTCGCCCATGGCAAAGTCCACCGCCTTCGGCGCGGAAGCCGCAGCGCCAGGCGCGGCTCCCCCCGCGGCCTGCGCACCGCCGCCGCGGAAGCTCACAGGCGCCCGGCCAGCAGCCGACGTGCCGCCGCCAAAGCCTCCGGCGCTGCCGAAGCGGCGTTCGCCGCCACCCCACGCCGTACCGGTGCCGCCGCGGCTGAACCCGCCTCCGGCGCGCACTGCCTCCACGAGCTCCTGCGGGAGCTCGCTTAAGAATCTCGACGGCGCATTAGCCGACGTCCGCCCGAACAGCGTGCGCATCCTTGCACACGTCAAGTATAGGTCCTCTTCGGCACGGGTGATGCCGACATAAGCGAGGCGCCGTTCTTCCTCAAGCTCCTCGTTATCCATCAGCGTCCGGCTGTGCGGGAATACGCCTTCCTCCAAACCGACGATGAATACGACCGGAAACTCAAGTCCCTTCGCGCTGTGCATCGTCATCAGAACGACACCTTGCTTACCCGCTTCTGGATCGTCATTCATCGAATCGATATCGGCGATCAGGGCGAGATCCGTGAGGAACGAAACGAGCGACTTGTCGTCGTTGCGTTTCTCAAATTCCATCGTTACCGACAGAAACTCGTCGATGTTCTCTAACCTGGCTTGCGATTCAAGCGTATTTTCCCGCCTCAGCTCATCGCGGTAATGCGTCATCTCAAGCACTTTCTCGGTCAGCTCCGTTACCGACAAATAATCGACCATCCGGTACAGGCTCTCGATCATGTCACGGAAATCGGAGAGCGCATTGCGCGCTTTGGCGCCAATCTCCATACTATCGACGTTTTCCAGCATGGCAAACATCGAGACGCCGAACTGACCGGCCGCGGCGGCCAGCTTGTCCACCGTGGTATCTCCGATCCCCCGCTTCGGAACGTTAACGACGCGGGCAAAGCTGATATCGTCATCCGGATTGGAAATCAGGCGCAGATAAGCCAAAATATCTTTAATCTCTTTGCGGTCATAGAACTTGATGCCGCCTACGATTTGATACGGAACATCCGACTTGATCAGAATTTCCTCGATGACCCGGGACTGCGCATTGGTACGGTACAAAATAGCGTGATCACTGTATTTGCGGCCCTGCTCCACCTGTTTGCGGATTTCACCAGTAATATAATAGCCTTCCTCATGCTCGGAATCAGCCTGGTACAGCCGAATTTTATTTCCGCCGCTTTTGTCGGTCCACAAATTTTTAGGCTTCCGTCCGACATTATTGGCGATGACTTTATTTGCCGCATTCAAAATCGTAGAGGTCGACCGGTAATTTTGCTCCAGCAGAATCGTCGTCGCTTTCGGATAATCCTTCTCGAAATCGAGAATATTGCTGATGTCCGCCCCGCGCCAGCGGTAAATCGACTGGTCGCTGTCGCCTACGACGCAGATGCGTTGATGCTTGCTCGCCAGCAGGCGGCAGATCATATACTGCGCACGGTTCGTATCCTGATATTCGTCGACGTGAATATATTGGAACTTGTTCTGATAAAAATCGAGCACCTCGGGCATCTGCTGAAACAGCTCGATCGTTTTCATAATCAAATCGTCGAAATCAAGCGAATTATTGCTTTTGAGCTTTTTCTGGTAGAGGGTATAGACCTTGGCAACGATCCCGTCGAAATAATCGCCGATCTTCTGCTCGAATCTTTCCGGCGTGATCAGTTCGTTTTTGGCGTTTCCCATCGCCGCTTGCACGGCTTTCGGCTCAAATTTTTTGGAATCGATGTTCAGCTCCTTCATGCAGTTCTTGATCACGGAAAGCTGATCTCCCGAATCAAGGATGGAGAAATTCGAAGTGAACCCGATCCTTGAAATATCCTTACGCAAAATACGGACGCACATCGAGTGAAAGGTCGATACCCAGATATCCTGCCCCTGCGGCCCGACCAGCGCACTCACGCGCTCCTGCATTTCTCTGGCGGCCTTATTGGTAAACGTGATGGCCAGGATGCTCCAAGGCGCCGCCTTTCGCGTTGCAATCAAGTAAGCGATCCGGTGCGTCAATACGCGGGTTTTGCCGCTCCCCGCTCCGGCCATGATCAGCAGAGGCCCGTCCACCGTCTCGACGGCTTTGCGCTGCTGCGGGTTCAGCTTTTCAACAGCTTTGAAAATATCTATCGCTTCATTCATCATTTGTTTTATTCCCTTTCTGCAGCTTTTCCATTACGTACGGCTTCAACCGTAGCCAGAGCACGCTCCAAGTTCTCATACACGGCATTGCCTACTACAACCGTATGGGCCGCTTCAGCCGCTTGCCGCGCTTTCTCCGGTCCATCAATGCCGCCGCCGTAAAACAGCCGCGCCTGGCCCAGCACATTGCGTATCCTGCTGACCAGCGCCATGTCGCCAAACGTTCCGCTGTATTCCAGATATACGATCGGACAGCGGAACAGCCGTTCAGCCATCCGCCCGTACGCTTCAACGTCTTTGACGCTTAGCTCGGTATCCGCTTCGGTCAGCTTGGCTGCGGTGGCGTCTCCGTTCAAAATAATATAGCCTTCGGTCACGATCTGCTCCCAATCAAGAATAGCTCCGTATTCCTTCAGCGCCCGATGATGCCGGCCGACGATCCATTGGGTATCACCTGCGTTGAGCACAATGGGAATCATAAACAGGTCAAACCCCGGCACAATCGCCTCCTGATCGGAAACCTCCAGCACGCAGGGCACCTCGTAGCGCCGGATACGTGCCAACAGGTCAACCGTATTGTCAAACGTAACGCCTGTCGAACCGCCGACCATGACGGCGTCCGTTCCGGACAGGCACACACGCTCCAGGGCCTCATCCGATATATCCCGGTCTGGATCCAGCTTAAAAATATGCTTCCATTGTTCCATTCGCAAATGCAAGGGGATGCCTCCTGTTCGTGTGAAAAGGGCCGAATCGCACCCCGTTAGGAGGTACGATGCTCACTATCAGCTTGTCTAGAATAAAGTCTATGCTACCCCGGAGGAAGTGTCAATTGCCTGGAGCCTATAGGAAATATCCTCTATTATATCATAACTTCTATACCAAAAGAGAATATATGTTCCCATCAAACAAAAAACAGAACATCCCCTAGGGAATGTTCTGCGGCGAAGATTATATAGCGTTCCTTACACTATGAGCGCGTCTGAAAGTCCGTCACGATCAAACGGTCTCCCTGCACGCGGTAAGCCGACTCATGCTGCATGACGGCCTCGGAGTAATCGAATTTCGTTCTGCCCGTCAAGGAAACCTTGTACTGATCGGGGGCCGGCTGCGTTTTGTTCAGTTCATACTTGCTCCATTCGCTTCGCAAGCCCAGCATCGCTTTGGTGCTGTTCGCCTGATAGGTGCCTATGGTGTAATCGTGACGGTAAAAATAATCGATCATCCTCTGCGCCATCTCGGGAGTATAGACCTGCTGCAAATGTGTCCGCATCTCCCGCATCGCATACCTGTCCATTTCTCCCGTCAGCGGAGAAGAAAGCACCTTATGCGTCCAGTCGTCCACCTGGCGGATCCACGCGATCACCTTTTCATCCGATTGGTTCATGATATCCTTGTTCATCGGCGGCGGCGTGATTTGGCTGAAGGTTTGGAGCAGCTGCTCCCGGCCTACGGTTTTTTGCAGCGTCTTCATATTGGTAGAGTTGCGATCCCCTTGCATCTGGCAACCGGCAAGCAGTCCGGTAATCAGAACCAGTATCAACCATAGTCTCATCGGACGAAGCCCCTCCTGCTGTGGCGTTTTTTTCGTATTATGGTTCAAAAACGAAAAAATATACCGCATTGGACATCCAAGAAGGAGATAACGGACAAAAAGCCCTGCGGTCCTTCTCTTATCGATGAAAGTACGCGGAGCTTCGTTCGGCTTACCATACAGATGATTGTATTGGAAAGGACCGCTCGCGGCGGCCCTCTTGATCCGGTTAGTGCTTACCCGGCGTCCGGTCGGCAGTCGAAGCTTTCGAAGCGGAAGAGTAATCCCCCGATGCCTTAGCCTCCGGAACGCGAGGTCGTAGAAGATATTCCCGAGGAGGAATAGCTTTCCTGCTGGCTTCTGGGTCTGTTAGCTTCCTGGAACCCGCCGCTGAATTTATTGCTCGTATAATCTTGAACCGATCTGGCGGCGAAATCGTCTTGACCGTCCGTTCCCGACACCGAGGATTTTAAACCGTAATGACTTTCCTGCGGCTCAGTCGTGGAGGAGCTGAAGCTGTGGCTCGGATGAACGCCTTGGCTGAAGCCGGACGCTGCCGATGTGCTGTAACCTTGGTTCGGATAGGCGCCAAAGCCGCCGCCCGCGGCAGACGAGGAAGCGCCCGAAGAAGCCATACCCTGGCTGCCATAGCCCGCTGGAGACCCTGACTGGAAAGGCTGTTGAGTCTGATAAGGTGTCTGCTGCATGGCGGTCTGTTGAACGGGCTGCTGATAAGCATTTCCGGCCGTATATCCGCTTTGAATCGCCTGTTGGACAACGGAATGCAGCTGCTCCGCTTTGCGGATTTGCTGCTGCAGCTCCTGCTGCACTTCCTGTTGAGATGCCATGGAGACCGAGCCGTAGCCGTTGATTTGGCTCAAAACATCGAACAATTCCGCTTGATCCTGCAGCGTTTTCTGCGTTAAACTCGCGAACGTTTGCCGGATTACCGGATGGGTTGCTTCGAGCGCGGCAGTCGTGTACTCGCGAGCCGCGCGTTTGAGCTCCGACAGCACGAGATTAGCCGTATCCTGCTCATTCAAATGAAAGGGATAGGATTGTGCTCCGGCTTGCTGGGAACTCATTGTATTCGGTTGATACATATGATGCACCTCCTATGTAGTCTTAGTGATTCATTTGCGTATGCTGCTGCAATGTCCGAAGCAAATAATCGGTATTTTGCAAACGATCCTGAGCAATTTGGGCCAGCTTTTGCTTGAGCTGCGGGGTTTGGCTTTCCGCCACCCCCTGCACGGCAATTTTGGCGAGCAGCCCTTCGTTCTTCAAGCAGTCCGAAATATAAGCCAGCTCTTTGGAGCTGACCGTATTCATCCCCTGCTGCTGTTGTTGTCCAGTAAACATCGGCATAGTCCTCCTTTCCTTATCGACAAAAGGTAGGTTGTCCGCGCCAGTGGGAAAATATGTATAGTCGGGCTGCATGTTTATTTACTCTGATTCAATAACGTCCTTCCGCCGGTAAGGAAGTAAGGCATGCATAAGAAGCTTAACTGTATGTTCAGTTAGGCCTCTTATGTTTAAAACGTCTATAAGATCGTTGTATAGTTTGATGCGCTTTATGCTTAATTATAAAGATTACTACAAAGGTTTCGGACTCGGCAGAAGAGACAACAATAGAGTCTCGCCTTATCCGTGCTAACTTAACTGCCTTTTACATAGGTTTCGGACGAACATTCCCCGTTGTCGTATCCGTCATCATAGCGTGCTAACATAACTGCCTTTTACATAGGTTTCGGACAAGAAACGTCTTCAAGGCGGCCGCGTTCGTGCTGCCGTGCTAACATAACTGCCTTTTACAAAGGTTTCGGACGCCGCATCTCAAATTATATATGAGGGGGCGATTGGGTGCTAACATAACTGCCTTTTACAAAGGTTTCGGACTGCCGTAAAGAATCCAATAGAAATTGAGAGCATAAAGTGCTAACATAACTGCCTTTTACAAAGGTTTCGGACTGGTAAAATGTAGATATACCTTTTCTGTCACCTACAGTGCTAACATAACTGCCTTTTACAAAGGTTTCGGACTAGACAAAGGGTAGAAAATGAACGCGACCGCATCCAGCAAGTGCTAACATAACTGCCTTTTACAAAGGTTTCGGACGTTGTAAAAATGATGATTGAAAGCGCCATGAGCGCTGGTGCTAACATAACTGCCTTTTACAAAGGTTTCGGACCAGATTACCGCGGCGAGGTCGGCGTGATCGTCGAGTGCTAACATAACTGCCTTTTACAAAGGTTTCGGACCTTCGGTGGCGTTCCCTGACTCGATATAGTAGTCAGCGTGCTAACATAACTGCCTTTTACAAAGGTTTCGGACACACTCTCCCATTGAACGGATTAATTGTCATTTGGTGCTAACATAACTGCCTTTTACAAAGGTTTCGGACATGGGGTAACAGCTAAGTAACGCCGGAATCCCTTGGTGCTAACATAACTGCCTTTTACAAAGGTTTCGGACGAAATGAAAATATGGACTTTAGAGCAGGCCAACCAATTTCTGTGCTAACATAACTGCCTTTTACAAAGGTTTCGGACTTGCGGCGTGAGCGCCATTTAGCAATGGCCGTAGGTGGTGCTAACATAACTGCCTTTTACAAAGGTTTCGGACGGGCTATGGGGGGCATTTTGGGGGGCGAAATTAATGTGCTAACATAACTGCCTTTTACAAAGGTTTCGGACTAACTTCCCATGATACATCTTTAGCTGCGGTGTTAGTGCTAACATAACTGCCTTTTACAAAGGTTTCGGACGTCCTTGACGTCGACCACAATGTAATGAGGGATAACAAGGTGCTAACATAACTGCCTTTTACAAAGGTTTCGGACCAGCACTTACATTTCAGAATATGACAACTAAGCGGAAAGTGCTAACATAACTGCCTTTTACAAAGGTTTCGGACCGTCAGAAGTCAGACGATGCAAAGATCCCATTGCCTGGTGCTAACATAACTGCCTTTTACAAAGGTTTCGGACAAGCCACAGCCTGACGAATGGGCGCGTAAGGTAGATGTGCTAACATAACTGCCTTTTACAAAGGTTTCGGACCAAGTTCCTCGATGCAGTGGAAGACTTGCAGTTAAGTGCTAACATAACTGCCTTTTACAAAGGTTTCGGACTTAATGTCACAGGATTTCCAAGTTTGCATCTGTTCTAAAGGTGCTAACATAACTGCCTTTTACAAAGGTTTCGGACTCTAGAACTTTTAATGACTATGATTTGCTTAAAAGTGTGCTAACATAACTGCCTTTTACAAAGGTTTCGGACTACGAAGGAGGATGCGCTAAGCCTCGCCGTCGACCGCCGGTGCTAACATAACTGCCTTTTACAAAGGTTTCGGACCCGTACGAGTTCGAAATCGAGATCGAGTTTATCGAGGTGCTAACATAACTGCCTTTTACAAAGGTTTCGGACTGCGTTATCGATCCATTCGCCGTCCCGCGTCATGGTCGGTGCTAACATAACTGCCTTTTACAAAGGTTTCGGACTCGTCGGACAACGAACGAGCGCACGCCGTCTTGTGTGCTAACATAACTGCCTTTTACAAAGGTTTCGGACACCGGGCTGAGCGCATTCCTTACGGTTGACTTTGTTATGTGCTAACATAACTGCCTTTTACAAAGGTTTCGGACGCGTGTAGAATAATCGCAAGCCCTCCGCCTAACAGCGGTGCTAACATAACTGCCTTTTACAAAGGTTTCGGACTCGTCCTCCGCCATTTCTTCGATAAGGACGCGCGCGTGCTAACATAACTGCCTTTTACAAAGGTTTCGGACAACCGTGCCACAGGTTCTACGTCGGGTCCTGCGCCAACGTGCTAACATAACTGCCTTTTACAAAGGTTTCGGACATATTAAGGCTTTGTCGTCGTATCCGGTGCATCCTGGTGCTAACATAACTGCCTTTTACAAAGGTTTCGGACGTTCGGAGTGTCTCTGTACGCCACTCGTTAATGATCTGTGCTAACATAACTGCCTTTTACAAAGGTTTCGGACTCAACGCGGGGGCCAAGACGCTCTCCGGCATACGTTCCGTGCTAACATAACTGCCTTTTACAAAGGTTTCGGACGTCGCGCCCCGGTGGCGCATCCTCTATCCGTTCGTGTGCTAACATAACTGCCTTTTACAAAGGTTTCGGACAACATCTAGCCTTCTACAACTATTCAGGCCATGTGTGCTAACATAACTGCCTTTTACAAAGGTTTCGGACGGGAGATTCTTTTCTTTTTGGTAATGAAAGAAGGTGTGCTAACATAACTGCCTTTTACAAAGGTTTCGGACATGAGATTACTTAATTTCAATCCAGTTGGTAAGTTGTGCTAACATAACTGCCTTTTACAAAGGTTTCGGACTTGGAACCATTGAATTTTCAACCTGCGGGACCACTACGTGCTAACATAACTGCCTTTTACAAAGGTTTCGGACAGGGAGTAGAGGAGTGTGGGATATGTGGAGAAAGGGTGCTAACATAACTGCCTTTTACAAAGGTTTCGGACCAGTGTATGAAGCAAGATCATCCCACACAGAAGGCTGTGCTAACATAACTGCCTTTTACAAAGGTTTCGGACTAAATTAAACCCCTCGTCATCCGGCTTAAATACGCCGCTGTGCTAACATAACTGCCTTTTACAAAGGTTTCGGACTGTAATAGCAACCTTAATGCATCCCTTTGGCCCGTGTGCTAACATAACTGCCTTTTACAAAGGTTTCGGACACCAGTTCGCCGCGGATATTCGCAAAATCCTCTGCAGCGTGCTAACATAACTGCCTTTTACAAAGGTTTCGGACGTCATGATGGCAGCTAATTTATTCAATCCCAATAATGTGCTAACATAACTGCCTTTTACAAAGGTTTCGGACCCACAAGTGTTTTGGACGTACGTTACGACGCGGCTACTTTTGTGCTAACATAACTGCCTTTTACAAAGGTTTCGGACAAAGGGTGCGTTTATTTCCTTTCTGCCATTCGTTCTGTGCTAACATAACTGCCTTTTACAAAGGTTTCGGACCGGCAAGGGCGGCATGACGTATATTAGGGAGGGTATTTCGTGCTAACATAACTGCCTTTTACAAAGGTTTCGGACGAATCCGGCCAGCAAGATCAGGTCATAGCGCTCCTTCAGGTGCTAACATAACTGCCTTTTACAAAGGTTTCGGACCCCATTCACCAGTTATGGTTTTCATGGAATATCCATGTGCTAACATAACTGCCTTTTACAAAGGTTTCGGACATGATTCCTTGAGGTTGTAGGCGACACCGAGGTCAGGGGTGCTAACATAACTGCCTTTTACAAAGGTTTCGGACTGGACACTGTGCGAAAAACTCCATGCACTCCCTGGTGCTAACATAACTGCCTTTTACAAAGGTTTCGGACGATTCGTGACGCGATTTGGTCGGCGCAGATACTCGAGTGCTAACATAACTGCCTTTTACAAAGGTTTCGGACGCCGCTAGATTCCGTTATACTACGTTAGCCTTGCGGTGCTAACATAACTGCCTTTTACAAAGGTTTCGGACTTAAGTCGACGTGGTCACGTAAATGGTCACGGAATATGTGCTAACATAACTGCCTTTTACAAAGGTTTCGGACCACGTCGCCTGGCGCTGCCTTTGCGATGCCGCGCTGTGCTAACATAACTGCCTTTTACAAAGGTTTCGGACAATCGTGGGCATCATCTTTAGTCTCGCTGCTATCGCACGTGCTAACATAACTGCCTTTTACAAAGGTTTCGGACAGTACTCGGCCGGCGCTAAGACAACGTAAGAGTGTATCGTGCTAACATAACTGCCTTTTACAAAGGTTTCGGACTTTATCGGTTGCCAACGGAGCGACCATACCGATGAGCAGTGCTAACATAACTGCCTTTTACAAAGGTTTCGGACCCTCGCTGTTTTTGTTTTGTCGAAAATCAGTGGAAAAGTGCTAACATAACTGCCTTTTACAAAGGTTTCGGACATATTTGGTGTGATGATATTGGAAAGTCAGTTAATGTGCTAACATAACTGCCTTTTACAAAGGTTTCGGACACAACGATTAGTCTTTCCGTGCCCGGCCAGATTATCGAAGTGCTAACATAACTGCCTTTTACAAAGGTTTCGGACGAAGATTCATTTCGCTTTACTAACGGCGGGAAAGGTGCTAACATAACTGCCTTTTACAAAGGTTTCGGACTTGCGGCCAGTCCCGGGACGGTTGGGAAGTGTATGATATGGTCGAGTGCTAACATAACTGCCTTTTACAAAGGTTTCGGACGGTATGAGACTTATTTTTATAGCGAGGAATGGCATGTGCTAACATAACTGCCTTTTACAAAGGTTTCGGACGTTGGATTGTACAAGGAGATTTTCACGGTATCTGCAGTGCTAACATAACTGCCTTTTACAAAGGTTTCGGACCGTAAAATCAAGGTTTTTTAGATGCAAACATGCCGTGCTAACATAACTGCCTTTTACAAAGGTTTCGGACATTGGTTTCGATTTGTTCCCAAGTGAAGCCTAATTTGTGCTAACATAACTGCCTTTTACAAAGGTTTCGGACTTAGATACTGCAGGTCGCTCATTGTTCAAACGTCTGGAAGTGCTAACATAACTGCCTTTTACAAAGGTTTCGGACCGCATAATTCGACAAGCCCTCAACGTACCCATGTAGTGTGCTAACATAACTGCCTTTTACAAAGGTTTCGGACCATTCTGCGTATACCTAAGCTCCGGGTCCTTTGTGTGCTAACATAACTGCCTTTTACAAAGGTTTCGGACGAACTGAACGAGTATATGCCTTACGAGCTGCGCTGTATTGTGCTAACATAACTGCCTTTTACAAAGGTTTCGGACGAGAAGAAGTTTGGACAATGCTCCACCGTTTGTATAGTGCTAACATAACTGCCTTTTACAAAGGTTTCGGACCAAAGGCCGCTAATCAAAAATTAGAGAAACATGATTCAGTGCTAACATAACTGCCTTTTACAAAGGTTTCGGACGGGCTAGGCGGGGCGTTGACGAGACCAAGACGTTTAATTTGTGCTAACATAACTGCCTTTTACAAAGGTTTCGGACTTTCAGTTGGTTGTTAACGGAGTCTAAATCTGTATATGTGCTAACATAACTGCCTTTTACAAAGGTTTCGGACAGAAATTGACCCGTATTTTCAAGACGTGCCCTGGGGTGCTAACATAACTGCCTTTTACAAAGGTTTCGGACAGTGACACACTCGTGGTACGGAGGTGATACGTGTTTGTGCTAACATAACTGCCTTTTACAAAGGTTTCGGACGGTGAGCCCCCTGATTCCTGAATTGGCCGTATTCGGTGCTAACATAACTGCCTTTTACAAAGGTTTCGGACAAGTCTAGTGATGGAAGAATGTTTGTATGTGACATATCGTGCTAACATAACTGCCTTTTACAAAGGTTTCGGACCCTGATGGGGGAAATGTTATGTTTATATTTAATTTTCGTGCTAACATAACTGCCTTTTACAAAGGTTTCGGACGAAAAAAAAGCGGCAGAAGAAAGAGAGACAACAATTGTGCTAACATAACTGCCTTTTACAAAGGTTTCGGACACGACGCAAGCGATGTCGATCTGAACGCCCTATTGACATGTGCTAACATAACTGCCTTTTACAAAGGTTTCGGACCAATTGGCGGTAAAGGCGTTGGCGTTGACCTTTGGGGTGCTAACATAACTGCCTTTTACAAAGGTTTCGGACATATGGCAACATTACTCAATGAAAAGAAGCCATTTATGTGCTAACATAACTGCCTTTTACAAAGGTTTCGGACTGTTTAAGGTTATTCATACAAGTATTACAAATAGTTTTGCGTGCTAACATAACTGCCTTTTACAAAGGTTTCGGACCGGTTCGATTCATGAAGAATTTACAGGCCACACGACAGTGCTAACATAACTGCCTTTTACAAAGGTTTCGGACCTGCTTGGTCAAACGTTGATACGTCTCGTTGTGACGTGCTAACATAACTGCCTTTTACAAAGGTTTCGGACTTGAGGGGATGAAAGGAGTTGTTTGATTTTTTTAAGTGCTAACATAACTGCCTTTTACAAAGGTTTCGGACAACAACGTCCCCGCCCTTAAAATCTTTAGTACAGACCTGAGTGCTAACATAACTGCCTTTTACAAAGGTTTCGGACGAAGGATCGTCATAATCAAAGTGCGGGTAATCGCTGGTGCTAACATAACTGCCTTTTACAAAGGTTTCGGACAAAAGAGCTAAAACAGAAAATGAACTTTATCTATGAGGTGCTAACATAACTGCCTTTTACAAAGGTTTCGGACGAATTTATATTGAAAATGATTGAACAGTATGAAAGAGTGCTAACATAACTGCCTTTTACAAAGGTTTCGGACGATGAGAAAGACAAAATAGCTGAAATTAAATTTGTAGGGTGCTAACATAACTGCCTTTTACAAAGGTTTCGGACGGAAAGACGGAAGGGAGGTGGGTTTTGGATCTTTTTGTGCTAACATAACTGCCTTTTACAAAGGTTTCGGACTTGATCCATACCTTTCTACCAACGCCAATTTCAGGCTGTTGTGCTAACATAACTGCCTTTTACAAAGGTTTCGGACACACGCTCCGCAAGACGTTCGGTTATCACTTTTACCAAGTGCTAACATAACTGCCTTTTACAAAGGTTTCGGACTACCCAAACTCAATAAGTTAGTCGCGGTAAATATTACGTGCTAACATAACTGCCTTTTACAAAGGTTTCGGACCCTCGTAAACGTTCGATATCACATCGACAATATGCTGTGCTAACATAACTGCCTTTTACAAAGGTTTCGGACGGAAATGGGAAAAAACCTAAAAATGAGGAGACATGTGCTAACATAACTGCCTTTTACAAAGGTTTCGGACAAGATGCTGGCTCCATTTTTCAAGAACATAGACTTAAGCAGTGCTAACATAACTGCCTTTTACAAAGGTTTCGGACAAGGAGATGGGGAAATGTTGACTCTCGAGGACCTATGTGCTAACATAACTGCCTTTTACAAAGGTTTCGGACATTAAAGCGAGGTCTGGCAGAGGTCGTGTTTTCGACGTGCTAACATAACTGCCTTTTACAAAGGTTTCGGACTGTATGCTGAACCATCGCATCCGCCATGACTTCAGTGCTAACATAACTGCCTTTTACAAAGGTTTCGGACAAGAAAATTCATTTAGTCTTAACGCAGCCTAATGTGTGCTAACATAACTGCCTTTTACAAAGGTTTCGGACAACCGTACAGTTGGTGTAATCTGTGACCAAGCCACTACAGTGCTAACATAACTGCCTTTTACAAAGGTTTCGGACGTGATGCTGGACGGGAGTTGGCGAGAGTTGATAGTCGTGCTAACATAACTGCCTTTTACAAAGGTTTCGGACAAAGATCAAGCAGTAAGATATAAAACCATGCAGGATCTGTGCTAACATAACTGCCTTTTACAAAGGTTTCGGACGATGGCGCGAATCAAGTTGAGCCCGACACAATACCGTGCTAACATAACTGCCTTTTACAAAGGTTTCGGACTCGTCACCCTTTCGTTATAAATTCGCCTTACATACATGTGCTAACATAACTGCCTTTTACAAAGGTTTCGGACTCAACTTCTCACCACCTCTCATGGTTGAAATAATGCGTGCTAACATAACTGCCTTTTACAAAGGTTTCGGACCGTGACCATCCCATTAGGTCTGCGACACGGTTAACGTTAGTGCTAACATAACTGCCTTTTACAAAGGTTTCGGACCGCCGTATGGATCGAGGTCGTTCAGCGCTTTGGTTACGTGCTAACATAACTGCCTTTTACAAAGGTTTCGGACGAGGATGAGGCGGAGTCCGTCACGTGCTAAGTCGGGTGCTAACATAACTGCCTTTTACAAAGGTTTCGGACTTCGAATGCTGCTGATATGTCGGTGGAATAGTAGGGTGCTAACATAACTGCCTTTTACAAAGGTTTCGGACGGACAATTAATTCTTCTTTTACTAAATGTTCTGCTCTTTCTGTGCTAACATAACTGCCTTTTACAAAGGTTTCGGACAATACGGAAATGCGTGAGGAGGATTTGAACGTGATCGTGCTAACATAACTGCCTTTTACAAAGGTTTCGGACCGCGCCGTTGAATACTTCGGAGTCGACCGTGCCAAAGCGCGTGCTAACATAACTGCCTTTTACAAAGGTTTCGGACGGTGAACGGCCGGGACGCCTACTCGAATGCTATGCGCGTGCTAACATAACTGCCTTTTACAAAGGTTTCGGACTATCATATGCTTCTCTAACTCTATGCTCAAGTCTATCAGTGCTAACATAACTGCCTTTTACAAAGGTTTCGGACGGTAAATCCGCACTACGTTGAACCAAAGTGCAATTTGTGCTAACATAACTGCCTTTTACAAAGGTTTCGGACAGGAGAGCAAACTATTCATTTACTCAAAGGTCAAGTGCTAACATAACTGCCTTTTACAAAGGTTTCGGACTGCTAG
This sequence comes from Paenibacillus sp. F024, assembly GCF_057814255.1. Classification (NCBI taxonomy): domain Bacteria; kingdom Bacillati; phylum Bacillota; class Bacilli; order Caryophanales; family Paenibacillaceae; genus Paenibacillus; species Paenibacillus sp. F024. The sequence goes on along the minus strand of NZ_JBVASZ010000023.1, from coordinate 57,323 downwards.
TCGTCCAAGGTGGCTTCAGACAAGCGATTCCAGGGTTATTTTCGAGCGAGGTCTCTCTATGGTGCATAGAATATTCTACAGAATCATCATATTCTCATCTCAATTTCTCCAAAACACTATTAAAATCAATCAATTCGAGCACTGCCCCAGTAAAATGACCAGCCCTATCGCTCGAAGGTATAAAAAACGAATGACGAGCTTCAGCTGTGATGTCCGAATTCACCGCTTAACGCCCGCCAGATCGTTTCCGAATCCTTTGTAAAAGGCAGTATTGTTCGTCGCTTTTGCATTAGACGGTTTTAAACCGTCTGCGCAGCACTTAATACGACTGAACTTATTCCCCTATAGAGAATTACGCTTATTTTACTATATTATGGACTAAAATACAACCTTTGTATGCCTTAGTCCATAATCGCTCTGTATTAGTATAACAGCTTAACCAAGTCCCGCGGCACAAATTCTCTTCCGATAGTACTAATCCGTTTGTCGAGCTGTTCATTGGTTACCGGGCCGATTCTAACAAACATGACTTGATCTTCGGTGGAATGAACAACCTTTTGAAGCTTGACCTTAAGGCGAGCTTCCTGTACATCCGTTAACTGGCACAGAAATACGGAATATTGTATATGTTCGCCGTTTGCATGCATCATTTTGTATACTTTACGCCACCGTTTCGGTTCGGAGATATCATAGCTGACCAATACATATTGTCGCATTCCGTTCTTTCCTCCTTACCTAGTCATTAGAGGGCGAAATTCCGGCAGATCACCTTCAATAAACCGTGCCAATAACCGCGTTTCTAAATCTAATGTCCTTCTATAGCTGATACGGTAACCGAAGTTCGGATGCATGAGTTCTTCATGCATCCGCCGCTCATACGCGCCGAAAAAGGCGTTTCGGCCAGCTTTTTTCAACTGACAGCTGTCTTGTCCGATATAGAAATCTCCGAGTGCTACTTCTTTCGTATTCCATGCGCGAATTACTACGCTATCTACAATCAATGGTCGGAAGGCTTCCATAAGGTCTAAAGCCAAGGCGGGGCGGCCGGCTTCCATACTGTGAAAAAAGCCGAACAGCGGATCAAAGCCCACCGATGCGCAGGCCGTTACCAAATCCCTAACTAACAAGGTATAGCCCAAAGAGAGCATCGCATTGATCGGGTCCTTCGGAGGACGGCGGTTTCTTCCATTCATCAGAACGGTTCCATCCATAATCTCGGTCTTCAGCATGGTCGAAAAAGCGCCCATGTATAATCTGGCTGCTCTTCCTTCCAACCCGCGCAGCGATTCTCCATTCCCCGCTTCCAAAGCCTTGTCCCTGAGATCCTTCATTTCAGCCAGCACTTGTTTAGACACGTTGCCATTGCGTCGCAAAAGGGTCCGCTGATTGGCGATTTTGGCATAAACGATGTTGCGTGCCAATCGCAAGGAAAACTCCGGATGTTGAAACTTAAGAAATTGCTGCTGACGAAGCCGAACATTCTTGGTCGTAAGGGGACTCGTCATACCGATTAAACGGCCATGTGTCGATAGGTAACTGATAGTAACACCGTTTTGCATAAGTAAATGAATCAATTGCGTAGAACATTGCACGTTACCCATTAGCGACAGGTGAACTAAATCCTTAACGGGGAGCTGCTCTACCCGTATTCCCTCCCGGGAAGTAATAACCAGGCTTTCGCCCGTGACGCCAAGCTTGGTACCGGGTTCCGACACATAAAGAATACCGCCGTCCGAACGGGATGGAATGATCCGACGGATGGCCGTTTCCTTTCCTAACAAATGATTCGTTTCATCGGGCATACATATGTAATTAAGCGAACAACGAAAGCATTTATTCGAATCAACGAGAGGCTTGGGAATTTCGCTTTCTACCAAGAGCCGGGCTTTCTTCACATAATGCAGGGTAGCCCCGACGAGCGACTCGGTAAATTCGATATGAATTTTCTTTTTGTTGCCCCGGTAATACAGAAAGCCGTAATTTGACTCGTAGCCGTTCGCCCGCAGCAGCAGGCCCAAGGCGCAAAGCTGAATCTGGTCGTTAGGCCATGCCGCCCCGGATAATTCATATCCCTCTACGATAAAAGACTGTTTCGTTTCCGGCGCACTGGAATGCTTACCTTCTACGGGGACCCAGTTTCCCTCTTCCAGTTTGACCGCGTCGAGTTTCCCGACCAGTTGCAGCCGATCGTCGCCCAAGTGAAGACTAAGGGGTGCCTCCCCCCATAAATCCGCAGGAGCCATCTCTCCTTTGCGCAGTCTCTGCTGAGCCCTATCATGCTGTGCGGAGCCTTCGATCATATCGGCGCTTTCCTCAAATAATCCTTGAACATGCATCAAGTGAAACAATCGCGGACAATACTGTACCTCATTTAACATTCTAACCGGAACGGCACCCATAGCTGACGAATCTCCCCCTAACCTGCCTGCCGATTCATCACGACTTTACGGGGTTACTTTGAAGCGAATCTCTCAATGTGGCATATAGTTTGTTTTTGACAACACTCCAATATTCCACTTGCGGAATCCAAAAGTCAGAAGGAAAGAAATAACCGCCGGCATCTTTAAAAAGCGTTTTATGCTCCCCTCGAAGCTCATCGGCTTGTTCTATATCTTCCGTCCACTCTTCGGATAACTCCACTTCGTCAGGCTGGTCGGCAGAACGTATTCTACTAACCAGTCTGGTAGATTCTCGCCATTTATATACCTCTAATTTGAAAAGGGGTTCCTTTTCTTCTACAAAAGCTCCCTTGCCCATTATCCCCCTGATTCTTTTGGACTTCGGGACATAGACGCCATCACCCGCAAATCTGCAAGCTGCGCGATACGGCTCGCTTAGCTGCTGCCAGAACCGTTTTTGTAAATTTTGTGCGGCATTCAAATCCGCGTGAATTTGCGTTAACCGAGCACCGTTCTTTTTCCCAAACGAAACGAACAGCTCACCGCCTGCCATGGGTATCAGATCCCCGGGCTTTAACCGTCCAAGATCCTTCTCAGGCATGAAGGCTTTATCCAATCGCTTTAAGACGGAAGAACGATCTTCCAGGTCATCTTTCGTTACAGCATGGCAACGTATACCCGGCGACCCCGTCTTCGCATGAAATCGCGATGAATATTCCGATGATACATCGCCGACCAACAATCCGAAGAGCTGTCCTTGCATATGCACCTCCCGCGGAATACTGCGGTGGGACCATTTCATCAGCCGGGAATTTTCGCTGCGGGAGCGATCGAGTCGGAACAAATATCTCCCCAAGTCTTCAAAAAGTACGGCTTGGCATGCCGGATAAGCGGCGACCCACTTCTTCGCTCGTTCATCATACACATATCCTAACGCCGTCATTACGATGAGATTGGCCGCTTGCTTCAACCGGTCGTTGCGTACCGCTTGCATGTGACGAAGCAGCCGGCTTGCGAACTTTTCATCCGAAGGGGGCCGCTTCAACTGTTGAGCGGGCAACCGGCTTCTTTTACTCCATGAGACCAGCAGCTTCCGGGTATTTTCCAACTCCTCCAAGCTCCACATCGAAAGTCCGGCCAGACCGTGCCGTTCCCTGGTCAGACTGCGCCTCCACTCGGAGAAAGCGTGCCCGACCTCCTTTTCCAACAGACGGTGGATACGAATGACCGCTTCGTTCCATTGTTCTTCAGAACCACGGATTTCTCCCTTCAATTGATCCAACTGTTCGAGCCAGCTGCTTTTTAACGGGGCCTCCCAACGATCTGTACCAGTAATGATTTCCATTAGTTTCTCGAGCATCGCTTCACGCTTCTGCAGGTCCGTATGACCAGCCAATCGCAGAATGCCTGCAAGCTGGCGTACTTGCAGACGAATCGCGTACATGGCTTCGTTACGCTCCCTGCGCTTGCTTTCCACCTCAGGCGTCGCGTCTTCTCCCGGAAGCTTTAACAGCACGCTTCGTCGATGTACTGCATACAATCCGGTCTGATGAACCGGTACATGAAGCTTGTCTCCGGAGGGCTTGGTTTTGACTACCTCAAACACACTCACCGCCGCCGATGTCCGTTGGCCCAAGTCAACACTCATTACACGGAGGCCTTGCGCGATGCTTTCGGGCCCCATTGGTCCTCCTTCCTCCGTTTGCTCCATCCACTGTTCCAGCTCTGCCGGCTTGTAGGATATAATTTTGGGCCAGTCCTTGGTATTCATTCGAAATAGCTTGCCAACCGGTGTGTTAACCCGATTGTTTCTCATGGCCTGCAGCGGCTCTACATCCACGGTCAAGTTAAAGTATACACTGCCGATATTGCCTTCCGTTAATGTCTGCTGCTTTAGCTCCAGGTGCCGCCGATCAAACTGCAGCTTCGCGCCTCCCAGCGTCCCCGAAAGCTCCAAGCGAGAACTATAATCCATAAATCGCAGGGTCTGTTTGCCCTTAGGATTGTCAAGTGAAGGAGTTAACCGTATTTGCCTCCAAAATTGTCGGGAAGTGGCAAGCTCGATGGTGATCCCCTTTCTCTCCGTCCAACCGTTGCCCTCAGGCCAAAGCAATCTTTCTAATGAAACACTCATATGCTTGTGTTTATCAGGGTCATTGGCTGTAAGCACATACGAATGTAAGTTCCCCCCTCTAGCATCGTATCTTACCCATAACGGGTGACGAATGGCGTCCGGATGCGTAAAGTTGGCTGTCGTCTTGGCCTTGGTATGCTTGATGAGAAGACGGTTGAGTACAGCCAAATATCTAAGCCTTTCCGGCTTATCGGTCCATAGATGGCGGTTCTCGATTTTGGATAGGTAAAGATACACTTTCGGGTCTCCAAATTCTTTGGGATGATCCGTTTGGTATTCAGCGACAACATCCCAATAAGCCTGATTGTCCGTTATATCGTCCTTAAATAACCGCAACCACTTCGCCGAGATTCGTTCCCATCCGCGAATTTGTCTGCTTGTGATGCGGTAGCGGTCTTTAGGGGCAAACGAATCCTTTTCGATTTCAAGACCTCGCTCTCTTTCATAGGTTTGCATTTCCATTAGCCATAGTTCATCTTCTTCCGTCCCAAAAAACTTCGTCATTACATCCGCAATCGACTGCTGCAGCTTGGAGCCTTCTTCAGCTATTCGGCGATTCCAGGATTCCCATGAGAGCATACGTTCAATTGCCTGTTGGAACATATCCCTATCCCAAGTACGGACAAACTGTTTTTTCTGCTTCGGAATCCAGTTGATATCTTTTTTTTGGTCGGTGTATAAAGGAATTAACGGCTTTAGGCCCCACTCCCGCAGCTTTTGTAATATGTACTTTGTGGGATCGGCTTCTTTCTTCGCCATCGCCTTATCTCTTTCCAGCTCCCAGTTCGGATCCCCTTCTTCTTGCATCCGTTTCCAACGCGGTTTATTGCCTGCGTTAGAGGTTCCCTCTCCCCCTTTACTGTCTGGGTCCGTGAGCGGACTCAGAAAGGCGCGGGCAAGCTGCTGGGCATCCCCGGTTCCACCATCGGCCGTTGGAACCATAAGGGTATAAAGCTGGCGCATCGTGGTAAAGATCTCCTCCACAGGAACCGGTTGTCCCTCCCAGCCGTTCTTTTCCTGCTGTTCACGGATTCGGTTTAGCAGTTCTACTTGATACTCCGCCTCCGAATGCTGTTCGTTTACAGCTTGCTGGCGCAGGCATAAGAGCCACTCCAAGTAGTATGCAACTCCTTCGTTAAGCAAACGGTGTGTACCCCATAGAGCCTTGCGAAGATTTGCAGCGTGCTCTTTTTCACTGGCTTTCGTCATCATTTTCAGCTTTATGCTGCGAACGGTCATTTCCATCACTCCCTCAACTCAACAATTTATCCATATTGTAACAAATGTTAAAGGATGCGGTGAATGGATTTTTTAAGCACAAAGATGAACCCTAGAGTTAGTCATGTTTTTATTTCATAGAAAATGAATATCACCTTTCGTTATGCATACTTATGGAATCATGACTGATCTAATTTTAAGGGAGGTTTTCTTTTGAAAAGACAATATTTCTTCTTTGTCTCTTGCGTGACGTTAATTATCATTGTTGCTCTCATATTCAATGCTCAACCTTGATGTATAGAACCCAAGAACACTTAAGAAACTGATATATTGGTTATTAAGGCCTATCGAGCCCGTTGCCTTTCCTCAGAATAATTAACCCCGCGGGCGATAGTGTCCGTAGCACAAAAAAGCCGGCTATAAGCTGGCGGACTTTCGCAAATCAGTGCCACGAATGCGTATAAACCGTATTCCAGATGCGAGAACCTAAAAGTTCGGCACTTTAAGCCGAAGATGTACCTTACGCGGCTTTTAAGAGGAGCAAAATAAAAGAGAGCAGATGAATGAATTCCATTTTTCCGATTCAAAAACTTGACATCATACCGCTGGCCATGTCTTGTATCTACAGCTCGTTTCGTGACGAGCACGATCTATAAACATAAGCGGTTAGCCAACAACGGGCAGGACGCAAAAGAAAACAAAAAAAACACCGCGCACCCAAAACCGAAATAAACTCGGTCATGGGCTGCACGGTTCGTTTATTATTGTTCTGCAGGCGGTTCTTTGTCTTTATCCGCCAGCTCTTGAATAGCCGATGCCGGGATGGTGTATGCCCACTCGCCGCCCTGCTTGGCGATCCAGACGTGGTCGCCCTCCGCTTTGCCCGCGTACACGGTTGATGCTTCTTTACCATCGTCGCCTGCCGTCTGAATCTCAATCCGCAGCTCGGGCTGTTCGAGGCCTTTCACCTCGGACGCGGGCTTGGCCGGCTGCTCAGTGGACAGGAAGGATACTTGATCGAGGTATCCGCCGGCATCCACGCCTTTGACTTCCTTATCCCCGAGCTTCCAGTTCGCCTCATAGGACGGCTTGTCCGGCTCCGCCTTGGTCAGCGTCCACTGATGCCCCTTCCAATCGACGCTCAAAGCGAGAACCTGCTCATAGTTGAGCTGAATCGGGCTTTTTTCCATAAAATCCATGGGCTGCTTCGCCAACGCCGTAAGCTCGGACTCACTGATCTGGAACACTTCAGGCGAGCCGCTGAACTTGGCGTAGTAGAAGCCCTGGACCGCTACCGGGCTGCCGACGGACAGCGTATGCGTCGTTCCGTCCGTGAGCTTCAGGCTGAATTCCTGAACCGGCGGATTCAGGCCGAATGGGGTCAGATCGGACGGATTCTCGTCGACGATTTTATCCTTTTTTACGGCGTTGAATGAATCGATCCACCCTGCCGGCTGAACCGCATTAAGCGGAAGCGCGGAAGGCCGGGTCATCGTCCAGCCTCCGTCTTTTTGCTGTAGCTCCATTACCGTATCGCCTTTTTTGATTGTGTAGCCTGCCACTTCTTCTTTATTCACGGTCACCAGAGCGGGCGCTTCCGGCGGTTTTTCCTTAAAAAAATCTTTGCTCGACGCAAACCAGAAGCCCCCGATGCACAGGATGACCAAGATGACCGTAGGGATCAGCCGCTTCATCCTTTTCTCCTCCTCCACCAAATCGCGCCGCCAAAGATCAGGAACAGCAGCGGGAAGAGCAGCACCGTTCCATAGAAAATCATGTTCGCCTGACCGGCAGTCACCAACGCGGTTTGAATAGCGTCTCCCTCACGGGGACGTATCGTGACCTGATCTGTCTGCTCCTGAAGCCATGCCACGCTGTTGAGCGCAAAGTCACGGTTGCCCTGCTGAGAAATGACCTGGTCGACGAAAAGCGTCGAACCGCCTAGAATGACCGCTTTCGGCTTCTGGTCCTTGTTTTCCACGACGTAACCCAAATTCAGCGGGCCTTGGATATCGGTTTGATCCTTGCTGCTTTGGCTGCTCCCCGCCAGCCGCTTCAGATCGGTTTCTCCGTAGGCCGCATTCGTCGTTTTAAGGATAGGGGTCGTCTGATAGTTCTCGTTCGGCTGATCCGCATTCAGCGACACAGCCAGCGTCATCATCGTAAGCAGATTATACTGCTGAAGCTTCTCCGTAATTTTGTGCTGCCCGTACTCCGGAATAATGGTCAGCGGATCATAAAGCATGCTTTGTTTCGGCTCGATGGCGACCGCATGCTGGTCTTTAATGCCGTAAGCCGACATGAGGCTGTCGATATTTTTCCACCCGGCCGCCATATCCTGATTAAACCCAAGCGCCAGGTACAGCTTGCCCTTGCCGTCCAAATACGTCTTGATCAGCTGGGCTTCCTGATCGCTGATATCGTGCTCAGGACCGATAATGAACAGCATCTCGGCGTCATCGGGAATTTTGCCCTCGCGCAGAAGGTTCAGGTCCGCTGCCTCATAGTTCTCGCCTTCGAGCCCGCTTCGCCACGTATTCATTTGATTTAAAGGAATTTCATTGTGTCCGGACAGAAAATACACTTTGCGCTTTTCCTTGCTGTTGAGATTCACAAGCGCCTGGGTCAGCTTCTCTTCGCCGCTGAACTTATACTCCCCTTGCTGTTGTCCGGGAAGGAACATATCGTAATAATAGATCGTCTTTTTCTGCGCACCGCTCTCCACTACCAGTGTCCCGGAAGGATCTACGTCATACTGCTTGGCAAGGGCCGGTTGCTTTACGATATCGTATTCGTCGAAGGTAATTTTCCCGTTGCGCTTCTTATATTCCTGCACCAGCTCGACCACCTGACGTTTAATATACGGATCGGTCTGATCGCTTGTCAGCGAAACGATGCGCACATCCTGATCCAGCGCGCCGAGCGTTTGCGTCGTCTGTTCCGACAATGAGAATTTCTTATTTAACGTTAGATCGAGCTGCAAGCCTTTCATCGAGTTCAAAAAGATCGTCAGCACGATGAAAATGCCGATCACGGCAAGAGACAGCACGACCGCGTTCGTTCCTCGTATCCACTTGTTCACTTTGGCTTTCCCCCTTCTGCTTGGCGCATAGCCCGCGCTTCAAGCGATTATCGATTATCTCCAGCGCTTGCGTTCCAGCACTTGAATGCTGAGCAGCAAGAAGACCGCAATCAGCGTGACATAGAAAAGCACGTCGGCAAAATCGAGCACGCCCTTCTGCAAATCGAGCGTACGTCCAACGATGGAGAACATCCCCAGGAAATCTTTGATTTTACCGCCTACCGTGTCTCCAAGCCATTCAATCGTCCAAAATACGAGCAGAATCGCAAACGCGGCGATGCCCGATACCATTTGGTGCGCCGTCAGCGAAGAGGCGAACAAGCCGATCGCCATCATCGCCGCTCCAAGCAGCAGCAAAGAAAGGTAAGACAACCACAGCGCCGGCATTTCGAACGTTCCGTAAGCGCTCAGAATGAGCGGATAAATCAGGCTGCCGATCACAAGCAGCAGTTGAACAATGGCCGCGGCGGCATATTTGCCGAGCACGATTTCCGTAATACTGGCAGGGGACGTCAGCAGCAGCTCATCCGTCCCTTGTCTCAGCTCCTCGGAAACCAGCCGCATCGTCAGCAAAGGGACGATAAACAGGAACACGAACGAGATATTCCCAACTACCGGGCGAATATCGACGACATACGGAGGATAGAGAAAATTCGCACTGAAAAAATAACCGGTAATAAGGAAAAAGAACGCAAAAGCCGCATACGCCGTCGGCGAGTAAAAATACATCTGCAGCTCTTTTTTGGCAATGGCCCAGGTTCTACGCATCCGGGTTCACCTCCCCCGAAAAGGCATCGCCGCCCGATGCACCTTCCAGCGCTTCGCTTGTCGTCAGCTTCAGGAAGATGTCCTCCAGGCTGAGGCTCTCCTTCTTCATGGACAGAATCGGGTATCTGCGCTCAGCCATTCTATAGAACAGCGCTTCGCGGATGTCCTCGTTTGCTTCCGCAGTAACAAGCACCTTGACGGTCGTATCCGGACTCTCCGCCGCGGCAAATACCCTATTCGAATGTTCATCATTTGCTTTCGGCTCCGATGCCCCCGCTTCCCCGGCCAGTTCCCGTACGTCCGCCACGCCGGGCATGCCGCTCAGCTCCTCAAGCACAGCCTCGCGCGGCCCTTTCACTTCCAGCGATACCTCAAAGGTTTCGCCCATCGTTTGCGCCAGCCGTTCGGGCTGCCCATCCAGCACGATCTTCCCTTGATTAATAATCAATACGCGATTGCACAGGGTGTTGATCTCCGGCAAAATATGCGTGCTAAGCAGCACGGTATGATTCTCCCCCAGCTCTCTGATGAGCTGGCGGATTTCGATAATTTGTTTGGGATCCAGCCCTGAAGTCGGCTCGTCCAGCACCAGCAGGTCCGGTTGATGGAGGATGGCCTGCGCCAGACCTACACGCTGCTTGTACCCTTTGGACAAACTGCGGATGACCTGCCGCTCCCGACCCTGCAAGCCGAGCCGCTCGACCACCTCGCCGATCCGCCGCTTCTGCTCCTTCACCGGAATACCCCGCAAATCGGCAATAAACTGCAAATAAGCCCCGACCGTAAGCTCCGGATACAGCGGCGGCGTCTCCGGCAGGTATCCGATCTTCTGCCGTGCTTTCTTTGGATGGTCCGCCATGGATAGGCCGTCAATCGTAATCGTGCCCTGCGTCGGATTCAAATAGCCGGTGATCATCCGCATCGTTGTCGTTTTGCCGGCACCGTTGGGCCCGAGAAACCCGACGATCTCTCCTCGGCTCATGGAGAAATCGATGCTTTGAACTCCTCTTTGATTCTCGTATACTTTGCTGACCTGCTTCACCTCGAGCATACCAAAACCTCCCGTCATAGCCGCTTTATCCACACTACAGCCATTCCCATCTTTTTTAAGGCTTAACCACAAACAATATACAAGCCCATGTATAATAAAACCTTAATCGAACCTGAAATCAGGATTAAAATTTGAATCAAATGCGATCCAAACCAAAAAAACCTTCCGACCCCATGGTCCGAAGGTTCTCCTGCTCAACATCGCTCTTATTTACAACGGTTTCCCTCGAATCGTACAGCTTGGCCCCTCCGAGCTGTCCTTGGAACCGGTCTTTGGCTTTAGTGGAGATTTCTCTTTACTCTCCAGCTGCTTCTTGGCGTTCGGAAAGAAGTCCTTGAGCGCCTCGCCATCGATCGGACCGGAATAATTCACGCCGATATTCAGCTTGCCCTCCAGGTCTTTAATACCCAAAGCACCGAAATTGTTGCTGTGATCCCATTTTTCGACGATCAGCTTGTCGATGGAGATATGCTCAATCACAACCGTCGGCCTGGCTTCCTCCGGCTTCGGTTCTTCCGGCTTGGCTTGGCCCTGTTCCTGAAGCTTGCGTTCCAGCTCGGCGATTCTCCGCTCCAAATGGCCGAAAGGATTGTCATTGGTCATAGACCCGCGCTTCGATTGGGAGAACGGCCACATGAGATCACCCCGTTTCACATAGAATGGACTAAGGTACTTCGACGGTACATGACGTTAAAGGAGGATGTCCCCTGTATTTTATCCATAAGTAGCCAATTTCGGTTTCGTCAAGTGAATAGGACTCATCAGTTACGATTCGGCAGCAACGTCCAGATTGCATCCATAACATCAGAAATTCAACGCTGTTCTTTGGCGTACAGTATGCCTACGGCAGTCCCGTCGTATGGCACAGCGGTGTCATCGATGACCGCGATCTGCTGGATACTCCGGCTGTCACAAGGCACATTCGCATCATTCAATATTAATGCTTCTCCGCGGTGCGGACGGCATAGGAATCCGGACAATCAGGAGGCCTTGATGAAAAGCCGCCCTAATCTCCTTGTCCGGATCGTACTTTCCTTCCGGGAGCTGGATGGTACGCTCAAAGTCTCCGTTCAACCTCTCGCGCATCAACGATGTCGTCCCCGGAAACAAAGTTTTGACCGTCCCGCCAATATGCAGCATCCCGCCGGATATGGACAGCTCCACATCTTCCTTGGCTACCCCTGGGAGATCTATCAATATAATAACTTCATCGCTGCTTCTCAGCATGTCCACCAGCGGAAGAGGATGCCCCTGCTGTTTATCGTTGTTTCCCTGGGACATCGGATTCATTCCCATCATCTGCTTGCCCCGGGACTGGTCAAACATGTCCGACCAAAAGTCGCTTCCGGTGAAATTTTTGGCAACTTCCAGCCATTTGCCGATTTTTTCGCTATCCATCTCCCCACCAGCCTTTAGTACTTTCATGGTTATATTTTCAAGCGCCAGAGTATACACATCATCATAATTCTTCCGGGGGTGATTCGAGAGGATGGGACATTCCAGTAATTAATCATATTTTCATTTTAAAAATTAATTCCATCAAAAATGCCTCGGCAGTCGATGCTGGACAAAATTTTTATCGGTATGAACAGTCTCGGGCAAACGTTGGCTGGGCCATGGACAAACTACCGTGATGAGGCGAGCCGGCACTTTGTTCAAAAACAGCTTGGTTTAAAGAAAAAAAACGCCGCACCGGCTTGGATGAAAGGCCGGGCGGCGGTATCTATACGTATTGCAGCTATTTCACCAGCTGCCCGCGTGTGACGCCGAGCTGGTTGGTCGATTTCAACGTCTTCCACACCTGTGTGCCGTTGATCTGTCCACGCAGGGCGCGTTCATACAATCCGAGCACCTCCTGTACCTTCTCCGGCGATTCCTCCAGAAACTCGACACGGTAGGAAGGCACCCCCAGCTCCATGAAGTTGGCCAAGTACTCCGCACCGGACTGGTCGATGGCATTGTACACGGTGTTCCGGCAGCCTTCATCGACACGAACCGGATGAGAGAAGCCGACACGGTCCTTCAGGGAAGCGCGATGGTCCTCGCACGGACGGCCGCAGTTCGTGTAGTTCGTGCCCGGGCTCATGAATGTGCAGTAGACGCAGTGCTCCGTATGGAACATCGGCAAATGCTGATGAATGACAATCTCCAGACGTGAAGTATCCGTACGGCGCAGCATATCGATCATTTGCTGAATGTTCAGGTCGTAGGACGGGGTCACCCGGGTCAGCCCGGCGTCCAGGAACAGCGCTGCCGTTTTATGATTGGCAACATTCAGCGAGAAGTCGCCGATCAGCTCCGGCCGGGCTTCGGACGGATGCTCGGCAAAGTAGCGCATAAACCAGTAGACCGCTCCCGTATTGCGTACCAATACGGCATCAGGCTTCAGATTCAGGATGTTCTTGAAATAACCCGTTTCACCAGGCATATGAATGCGCGGTGTCGCAAGCGCGATACGCTTGCCTGCAGCGCGGGCAGCCTCCACGGCAGCGGGAAACTGCTTGATGAACTCGAAATCGGCATAAATCAGGTCGACGTTCATCGAGCAGGCCGCCTGCACCTGATCGAGGCTGCGGCAGAGCGCCGTCAGCCGCGCCTGAGCCCGGCCGCCGACAGGCGTTGCCGGATCGGCCGCCTGCACAGGCGTATCGTCGTACGCCCCAACGCTGTGCTTGACATAAGCCCGGGGCTTCTCCCGCAGCTGCACCAGCAGCTCCGCGGCCTGACGGCGCATCTGGTTCAGCTCGCGCATCGGTACAATCAAATCGCCGCTAAGATGCACCTCCAGCTCGTTAAGCTCGAAGATCGTTCCGCCCAGCCGTCCGAACTGCTCCTGGAACAGCTCGACGGTCATCGGCCTCTTCTCGGCGGGAGCAAGCGGCAGCTCCGATTCAACGACTACGGTATGATTCGTATTCACGTCGGTCCACACGGTCTTCAGCGGCTGTCCGGCAGCTCCGGTCACCTTCACGTTGACCGGGAATACGCGGTAAGGCTTGTCCGTTTCAAACGACTGGCGCATTCTTTTGTCCAGATGCGGGTCGTTGGTCTTCCAAATCCGGTCACCGACATGCACGCGGCTCAGATCGACATCGTTGCGGCCGGCCACGATTTCAATGAGGCCGCCCGGCGCTTCGCCCTCCAGCTTTACACCCTTACGGCGCAGGTCGTACACGCGTCCGCCTTCTTCCTTCTTCGTCGGGTTGCCGGCATCAAAGCAAATGCCGTCACCCCGCTTCAGCGGCGCCTCCAGCTCGCACAATACGCCGTCTCTCAATACCTGCTTCACCCGTCCCAGGTACACGCCGCGGCTTTTGGGATACGTGCCCTCCACCAGCTGCTTATTGTTCGTCCCCTTCAGAAAGCCGTGCGTAAAGCCGCGCGAGAAGCTTTGCTCCAGCTCACGAAGCTCCTCTTTGGTCGGCTCCGGGTTCTCGCCGTCGAAGTACCGGTCAATCGCCTTGCGGTACTTGGAAACCACATTTGCCACATACTCCGGGCTTTTCAGCCGTCCTTCGATTTTGAAGGAGGTTACGCCCGCTTCAATCAGCTCCGGCACCAGCTCGATCGCCGCCAAATCCTTCGGCGACAACAGATAGGCCACATCCCCCATCGGCTTGTGCTCGCCGTCCACCATCAAGTCGTACGGAAGCCGGCAGGCCTGGGCGCACTCCCCGCGGTTAGCCGAACGGCCGCCCCACATCTCCGAGGTCAGGCATTGTCCCGAATAGGATACACAGAGCGCTCCATGGACGAATACTTCCATCGGAAGCTTAGCCTGGTCGCCGATCTGCTTGATCTGCTTCAGGTTGTTTTCACGCCCAAGAACAACCCGTTCCATATCAAACGGCTTCGTGAACTCCACCGCCTCCGGCGAAGTAATCGTCATCTGCGTCGAGCCGTGAATCGGAAAGTCCGGCGACAGCTCGCGAATCATCCGCACAAGCCCCAGGTCCTGTACGATGACCGCATCCACGCCGGCATCAATACAAGCTTCGATCAGCGACTTGGCATCCTCCAGCTCCTCTTCAAACACCAGAATATTAAACGTCAAAAAGCCCTTAACCCCGTAACGGTGCAAAAAGGACATGATCTCCGGCAGTTCATCGGTATGAAAATTGTTCGCCCGGGCCCGGGCATTGAATTTTTCCACGCCGAAAAAGATAGCATCGGCCCCGTTGGCTACCGCCGCGCGCATACAATCCCAATCCCCCGCGGGAGCCAGCAGCTCTATATCTGATTTGCGAATTTCGCTCATTGATCTTTTAACCTCCGAATTAAAAATACCTTATCCCTTCTAGTGTAACAGAAACTGACCCCGGGATAAACGGCTACTCCATCCCGTCAGGGTCTCTTGCATTCCAACCACCGGGAAAAGCATATCCGAACGCTTCATTATATAAGATACATTGGCGGCATATAGCGGCAAAGCCTGGATCCGGCCGGGTTTGCCGTTATGATGGCGGAAGCCCCTCGGCATCGAACTGGAGCCGGACTTGACTGGAGGGCAAAAAGTTAACAAAGCCCTCCATCCATGCTATAATGTCAGGGTAATGCAACCCAGAGGTAATTGAGGGATGACTTTGAATCCAATCCACCGGCGCAACGCCGTTGTCGTCATACTCGGACTGCTGGCACTGATGTTGGCGCTCATTTTGTTCATGCCCGCCAAGCAGCTCAAGGTACGCATGCTGTATGCCACTCAGGGGGACACTTTCGATACCGCCGCCTATGGGCATTTGCGGCAAACCCTTGTCGCAGGACTTGAGCTGGAGCGCTTGTCTTTGGACAAGCTCAGCGCACGGCAGCTCCGATCCTATGATACGATCATGTTGGATCCGTCCCTGCACCAGACGCTAAACGATCCGCAGCGCAAGCTGCTGATGGAATATGTCGAGGCGGGCGGACATCTGTTCCTTGAAAATACATTTGCCGACGATTTTGAGCCCGCCTTCCTGGGGGCCAAGGAAATTGTGGATGTGAAGGCGCCTGAGCGCAGCACGCTTCCTGTAAGCGCCGGCGCGTCACTTTGGTCCTACCCGGACACGGATCTCAACCTGCAAGGCGTTCAGCTGCTGCTTCGGTCGTTTGCGGATACCTTCTTCCGGCATGATACGGAAGGCAGCTTGAGCCGATTCTCCTGGGGTAAGGGCATCATTCCTTCCACCGCGGAAACGCTCGTCTCGATGAACGGGACTTCCTTATACACGGTGAACCGGTACGGACGGGGCACCGTCTTTTTTTGCGGCACTTTGCTGCCGAACCGGTATTATATTACGGGCTACGATCTGACAAGCGGCATGGATCCGAAGCTGGGCTTCGAGAAGCTCGCCGCGGAGACGAATGCCGCCAAGAAGGAGCAGCCGGGAGCGCTCTATTACGACCGCAGCCAGCTGCCGCTCGAGCCGTACTTTCACTTTACGTTCGCAGCCGGAAGCGACTTGCTGCGCAGCGAATATGCTGCCTTCGTCTCCAAGGCGAAGCTCGGCTACAGCGTGAAGAAAACGTTAGGCCCTTACGGGAGGCCGGCGATGGCGTATCAGAATCATTTTGAAGCGATGGAAGCGATTCGCGACGGCGAGGGCATTCAGTGGGCGGAGCTGCTGCGCAAGTACAACCAGATTCCATCCTTTTCGCTTGTCCGCTCCGCCTTCACTTGGGGACGGTGGCAGGAATCCGTGGTCGTCCACCTCAACACGGGCACGAACGAGAAGCCTGCGTTTGCCGGGGAGACGCCCAATTCGTTTTACTCCAGCGGCAGCCGGCTTATGGGCGAGGAAGGCCCGGTCCGGCTGGCCGCTTATCCGGAATACCGTTCGCTCGGGGATCCGATCACGCTGCCTTACCGTGCCGTTCCGGCACTGGCCGATGTGGACGGCGACGCAAGAGTCGACCTCATTGTCGGCTCGGCCGACGGCAGTGTGTACGTGTACTCTGGAACGGAGGCTGCGGATGACGCTTATGCCAACCAGCAGCTGCCGGAGGGCATGAAGCCGCCCGCGTCCTTCGGGAAGCGGGCACCCGTGCGGCTCGCAAACGGTGAGCCGCTGAAGGTCGGCTCGTACGCCAGCGTAGCGGTGGCGGACCTGAATGCCGACGTCCGGCCGGATCTCTTGATCGGCCGGCCGGACGGCACGCTCGCCGTCGCCTACGGCAGAGCCGGCGGCACGTTCACGGCGCCCGCCGCGCTGCTGGCAGGCGGGCAGCCCGTGCGCGCCGCCGCTCCGCTGGCGGCGGCTGTGGGCGACGTCACCGGAGACGGCGTCCCCGACCTTGTGGTCGGGGACGGCGGCGGCCAGGTGACGCTGTACCGCGGCGAGCGGGGCGCCGAAGGCGCGCTCGCCTTTGCTGCGGGCGCGGCGCAGTTGAAGCTGCCCGCGCCGTTTGCGGCGCCGTCCATCCGCGACATGGACGGGGACGGCAAGGCCGACCTCGTGGTCGGCGGCCTGGAAGGCGACCTGCGCGTATACCTGCAGCGGGACTCGAGCACAGGCGCAATCACTTGGCTTGACAACGGCGTCATAGAGGCCGCCTCGACGAACCAGCTCGGCAATCGGGCCCTTGTCGGCGGACACAGCTCCGTTCCGCTCTGGTATGATTTGAACGGCGACGGCCGTGACGACCTGATCGTCGGACAGCTGGAATTCGGCATGCCGTCAACGATTGATGACCCGAACTTTCCTTATGCCGGCCAGCTCAATGAATTTATTCAATACAGCAAGAAGCACCAGTTGGAATTGTATCCCCATATTTTCGTGCATAACTTTACAAGCGATGCGCAGGAGAAGCAGGAGATCGCCCTGCACCGGCAGGCGTTCGATAAGCTCGGCATCCCTTGGGGACTGACGGGCACAAACCAGCATACCTGGCGCATCAACTATCCCGATCGCACGCAGACGCTGCACAACGAACGGGAAGCGGATATTTGGTTTAACTTTGGCTTTAAGCCTTCCTATGCGAAGAACGACCCGAGGCTGGGCGTCGAGTATCACTGGGGCTTGCCGTTTCTGATGACCAATGCGCAGGGGGAGCCTGAGCTGAAGCAGCCGATGATGCTGTATACGCCTGCGCCGGTGCTGCGCACCGATCCGCAATACTCGACGAAGGATTTGTTCGAAGCTTATGCGGCCTTGGATTTGCCGATCGATTATTTCGAGCATATTGAGTATCATTTTCCGACGCGAGTTCCGGAGCTGCTGGAATTTGTCCGCTACCTGGACGGACTTCGAAACGATTACAGCTATAACTTTATGACCGAAACACAAATGGCCCGTTCCTTCCTCAATGCCATGACGACCCGCGTTGAGCTTGAACGGCCATGGCTCGATGTCATTACGGACCGGGTAAAGAAGATGCTCGGCATGCCGGTCGAGCCCGGCTTCCGCGTGAAGCCGGGCACCGGCGAAGTGCCGGAGCATGCGGCCGAATATACCGGCACGCTGGGCCTTAGCGTCGAGCTGGGGCAGCCTTACGCAGACAAACAGGCGGTGACCGATGCCGATGTGTACGATCGCCGGGGAGACAAGCTCTATTTGGGGGCGCCGCAAACGACGACGGTCCGCTTTGTGACAAAGGACCGCGCAAGCGCTCTTGAAGCCGAGCCTCACCTGCTGCGCTCAAACGTCCCGTACGAAATGGTGACATCCGGCGAACGCTGGATATTGAAGCTCAACGCGCCCGGCATGCAGCAGATCCAGCTGTACAGTTTGCAGCCGTTGACGTTCTCCGGGCTGGACCTGAAGGTAGACCGGGATGAAGCGGGTACGACCTATACCATCACGCACTTCGGTGACCCGGTCACCATTGAAATCCAACACGGGCGCTAGACGCCCGTTCCACGTTATTTCATATCAATCAAGGAGGCTTTATCCATGCAGGATGTGTTAGAACAGCTGGAAGCGCACATTAGGAACCGTTACGAAATTGAAGAAGACGACGAGGACTTCACGGTGGACGTCCACCTGTTCGATTATGGCTTCATCGATTCCTTCGGAGCCACCGCATTAATCGCGCATATCGAGCAAACGTACGGCATTCAGGTAACCAACCAGGATTTGATGATGTATCCGCTGAATACCGTTCGCGAGATTGCTACATTTATTCAGAACAAGAAGGGGAATTAAGAACAATGGAGTGTATCGTATCTCTGGAGCAGCTTGCCCCCAGCCAGCACGGACAATTAAAATACGCAGCCGCCTTCATCGATGAAACGATCAGCGACATTCGTATGGAATCGGGCCGGATTCATATCGTTCACGAATCGCCCAAAGGCAATGCAGCCGTCGAAGAACGGGTGCATAAGCTGATCGATCGCTTCTCCCAAGGAGATTTCGGCTTTAAGGAGAATATTCTGTTTGAGCACAAAGCGGATACCCCTTACGAGGGAGATATCATCGCCGAGCTTGTCGATCGTAAAATCATCAAGGTGCTGGAGCCGGGCTTGTTTATTTTCCGCGAGCCGTTCTCCAGCCTGATGCGCTTTTTCGACTACAGCTTCATGACCAAAGTGGCCGGCCGTTTCGAAGGTGTCAAGGAAGAGCATTACCCGGCTGTTATTCACAGTGAAACGCTGAACAAAACGAACCATTTCACCTCGTTCCCGGAGCATATTCACTTCCTTACGCATCTGCGTGAAGACCTGGATATCATCGAATCCTTCTCACAATCGATCCGCGACGCGGGCGGCTGGAAGCAGGATCAGGAGCTCGATTTGAACGCAACGATGCCGACGCCGAAATTCACTATGAATCCGTCGACCTGCTATCACTGCTACGAGGGCTTACAGAACGAAACGCTGGAAGGCGACGGTGTGATCGTTGCGGCCATCTCGAAATGCCACCGCTTCGAATCGCGCAACCACAGCGATTTCGGACGTCTGCTCGACTTCAGCATGCGGGAGATTATCTTTGTAGGAAAGCCTGACTTCGTGAAGGAAAACCGGCTTCGCGCCATCGAATATCTCAAAGAGCTGGCTGTGGAATGGAACGTGGACAGCGTGCTGGAGATCGCCAACGATCCGTTCTTCACGAACGATTTCCAAGTGAAGGCTTCCTTCCAACGCAATCAGGAGATGAAATACGAGCTTCGCCTGACGATTCCGAACATTAAAAAATCGATCGCCTGCAGCTCGGTGAATTTCCACAGCAATACGTTCGGCAACGCTTTTAACATCAAATTCGGCAAGCGCAACGCCGTGACCGGCTGCGTCGGCTTCGGCATCGAGCGCTGGACCTTTGCGTTCTTGGCTCAGTACGGATTGGACGAAGCCAAGTGGCCTGCCTCATTCCGGGAGCAGTATCACGCTTGGCAGCAAAAATC
Organism: Paenibacillus sp. F024; assembly: GCF_057814255.1. NCBI lineage: Bacteria > Bacillati > Bacillota > Bacilli > Caryophanales > Paenibacillaceae > Paenibacillus > Paenibacillus sp. F024. Next base: position 37,353 of record NZ_JBVASZ010000023.1, on the reverse strand, counting down.
GCTGTAAGCCAAGCGCTTGTCGAGTCTTTACCGAAATCATGGCCTTGGCCTCCATGGCCTCTGCCTCATTCTTTTACAAAGTGTGGTTTTAACCATATGATCGCCTTTATCCGTAAAAACAGCTTTGTGCTGCTTCTTTTGGCCGCTTTCGTGCTGTCGGACGTTCTCATCGGCTGGTGGGATCCGATGGCATCGTCGCGGCGTTTTTATAAAAACGACTTTACCAAAACGCTCTATCATCATCATTGGGTTGACCATGGTCCCGTATTCTACGGCAACTCGGCGGTAACGGGCGCTTATATCGAAAACGATTCGGGCAAGCTGGTCGAAATGGGGCTATCCTACGGAAAGCTGACGGATCTGAAGGCTATTCTGGAGCGGCAGCTTTACCATGTGGAGGGCCAGCTCGTTGTAGGTATTGACGTTCATACGATGATTGACAGCCTCGAGACCGATCCCACCTACCAGTGGTTTAAGCCATGGTATCAGCCTTATGTCTACACGTACCGCGATTACTTTCGCGACTCCGGTACGGAGTTTATCCGCCAGCTGTACAAAGGCACCATCGAGCTGAACCGCTCCGAGCTGTTCGCCTACCAGCCGCGCTGGATTGATAAAATGCTTTATTTCGGCCAACTCCCCGATGAAGAGCTTCGCAAAAAGTGGGACGACTATGAACGCAAATTCGGCTGGATGTCCCGGAATGATTATCAAGATAACCTGCAGGCGCTGGATTGGATCATCAATTACTGTAAAGAAAAGCAGCTGCCGCTTCGGGTTGTTTGGATGCCCTGGAATCCGGGTTATAAGCTCCCGGCATATATGCACGGGCTGCAGGAAGACGTAAATGCCCGTTTGAACGCCGCAGGCGTGCCTGTTCTTGATACGCTGCTGACGTACGATCCGAAATATTTTCACGATCTCGTTCATTTGAGCCGTCAAGAAGGGGCTCCCGTGTTTACGAAGGAGGTGGACGCATGGCTCGCTTCGCTCGCAAGCTCATCGAAGTGATCGTGTATCTCGCCATGCTCATCATGGTGCTCATTTATTTTACCGGCAAAGGGCTGTTCATTTACGAAGGGTTCTGATTTTGGAGGCGTCAGGTTATGTGGTATTTGAATATGAACGCGGTCATGGCCATGATCGGCATGGTGCTTGTGCTCGCCCTTACCCGCCGATGGCCGAACAATAAGCGCTATCTGCTGCTCGCGTTCAATCTCTGCTTTTTGCTGCTGTTCAGCGAAAAGCTGTTCTTCTTTTATTTGGCCTATACATCGCTGAATTACATGGCCTTTTTGTTTCTATGCCATGTAAAGCACTTCCGCAAAGGCTGGTTTATTACGCTGATCGCCGCCAATGTGGCGGCGGTGTCGTCGCTGCGCTTATTCGGCATGGAAGTGTTCACGAACCCGCTGTTTGACGCGGTCATATTGCTCGGCTTGATTTACAACGTGCTGAAGGTGATCGACGCGCTCTATTTCGCCTATTTCTTCGGAAAAGACGCCCGTACGACGGTTTTGGACTATTTTAACTATATTTTGTTTATTCCTACCTTCACGTCCGGTCCGATTCTGAAATTCCGCGACTTTATGGCCGATACAAAGCAGCCCTACTCATTGAACGCCGTTCAGACCGAGCAGGCGATCAAACGGATCATTCTGGGCATGTTCAAAAAGATCGTACTCGTTACCTGGATGACGGACGTGTTCAACCAGGCCTCGCAGCAGCCGGAGCTGCATACTCATCAGTCGCTCTTTCTGATGGTTTGGTTTTACGCGCTGATCTTCTTTGATTTCTCCGGCTATTCGGATATTGCGGTGGGCTTTGGGCGCCTGATGGGCTACAACATCCCGGAAAACTTCAAAAAACCGTTCTCGTCCCCCACGCTTACGCAGTATTGGCGCAACTGGCATGCCACGCTTGGCGATTGGTTCCGCGACCATATCTTTATTTTCTTTTCGCGGCAAACGCCCACCAAATGGACGGCAGCAGGCTTATCCGTCCTGATCATGGTGCTGATCGGCTTATGGCACGGTTTTACTTGGCTGTATCTTCTCTGGGGCGTTTATCACGGTATTCTGCTAGCGCTCGAAAATCTGCTTGGAAAATCCACGGTCAACAAGAAAAAGGTTTCACGTACCTACTTCTACACCCGCTGCGCTTTGACGCAGTTGTTCGTTACCGCGGCCGTCATTGTATACAGCGGTCACGAAGAAACGGTGCTTCACATTTATCGCGGCCTCGTAAATTGGCCCTTTTGAACGTGAAAAAGCAGCGTCCCGATCAAACGGGTGCTGCTTTTTTGTTTGAACTCCATCGCAGTCAGCTTGCATCCGATTGCTGTAGAGGCATATCGAGGTTCTCCTGCTTCTGCGAAACCGCCGAGCATTGCAGCTGATTCTCTGTCGAGGAGATATATACATCGCCTATGTACTGATACACATTGTTTTCATCCTTTTTGTACACATTCACATGACCGTTCTTTACATTAATGTTCAATGAAATCTGATCGGGCAGTTCTACCAGGCAGTGAGACTTTTTGAAGCTGTTTGGAAAGCGAATCCATGTCCCGGCAACCGTTTCAACGATTTGGGTGTCTTTGTTCATCTCTAGATCAGCCCTTTCATTCCAGTTTGTAATCGACTGTTTTCAATGAAACACTATTAATATTAAACTAACCCCCGCGCAAAGAATCAGGAACGTTGTCATTTTTTTTGTCGAAATCCATTCTTATGGTTCACCGTAAACTTTTTACGCACATTCCCTATCTTTTCACCTCTGAAACTAAAACTTTGAGTTGTCTGCATTCAATGATATAATTTGAGTGGACCGTTATTTTGTACACGCGTTCATTTCCCATATTTATTCGGAGGTGCCCCATGAAATTAGGCGTTTTTACGGTTTTGTTCCAACAGAAGCCTCTGGAAGAGGCCCTGGATTACATTGCAGCCCAAGGCCTTGAGGCTGTAGAGCTCGGTACGGGAGGCTATCCCGGCAATGCTCACTGCAACCCCGATGTCTTGCTTAACGATGAGAGTAAATTAAAGGAGTTCAAAAAAGCGCTGGAATCCCGCGGGCTCATCATCAGTGCTTTGAGCTGCCATGCGAATCCGCTGCATCCGCAGAAAGCGATTTCTAAGGCAGATCATGAGGCGATCCTTAAGACCGTCGATCTGGCACAAAAGCTGGAGGTCCCTGTTGTCAATACCTTCTCCGGATGCCCTGGAGATTCGGAGGATGCCAAGTATCCGAACTGGCCTGTTGCTCCATGGCCGCCCGATTTCCAAGAAATTTTGGACTGGCAGTGGACTAACAAAGTCATCCCGTACTGGACCGAAACCGGAAAATATGCGTCCGACCGGGGCGTCAAGTTCGGCCTTGAACTCCACGGCGGGTTTTCCGTACATACCCCTGCAACCCTGCTTCGCCTTCGCGAAGCCGCAGGCGACGTGATCGGTGCGAACCTTGACCCAAGCCATATGTGGTGGCAGGGCATTGATCCTGTGCAAGCGGTTCAAATACTCGGACGTGCCGGCGCGATTCATCATTTCCATGCGAAGGATACAACGATTGATCCGGTCAACGTCAACCGTTACGGCTTAACCGATATGCAGCCTTACACGAACATGCTCGACCGCGCTTGGCAGTTCCGTACCGTCGGATATGGCCACGACGTTAAGACTTGGGCGGACATCATCAGCGCGCTTCGTCTGACAGGCTATGATTACGTGGTGAGCATAGAGCATGAAGACGGTCTCATGTCGATCGAGGAAGGCTTCACCAAAGCGGTTCAAAATCTGCAGCAGGTGCTGATGAAAGAGCCTCTCGGAGAGATGTGGTGGGCGTAAAGCGGTTTAAATAAAACGAGGTGCGGCTTCGCCTGCAGCAGGCGAAGACCGCACCTTATTTTTAAGCGGATGAACTTGAGCATAAAGCAAAAAACAGTGCCGCAGCACTGCCTTTTTTACGTCTCTATTTATGTTTGTGAAACGTACACTTACAATTTACCCATCCAACCCATGATCATGACAACGTCCATCGTTAAAAAAACCAGCAAGCTTACGATCGTAAAACCGATGGCAAAAGGATTCTTCTTCGGTGCAGCGAGCAGACGTAACAAGCCAATGGCAATAACAATCGTAAACAAGATTACGAACGGGTCGAAACCGGTAAATTTGCTTGCTGTAGCTGCCGCCTCTTCAGCCAAAAACATGGAGAGACCTCCTTCAATATACAGAAATGCTTAGTATCTATCTTATCTTGACTCGTCCCGATGTGCAAGCGATTTATCCGCTGAGGTTTTTACAAAAGGTACGAAAAAAAACAAATGTAACAAGATTGTCAACTTTTTCAATGGGATATCCTCATTGCATTTTTGGTATAATCCAACAAACGATATTTTCCTGCCCAGCCGTAATCTTTCAAGCCTTCCATGTACATATAAATTGTCCATTTCTTCTAATATTTATAACTTCAGTCATGTGAAATTGTATGCGTAGAAAAAGGGCCCACCCCAGAAGTGAGCTTTTCACTTAAAGGGGCGGCCCTCAGTACGGTCGATCTCCGATAAAGGAATCCGACTGAACCCTTACACCACGGCATCTTCCATTTTTTTCAGCCGCTGACGGTAGTCCTCCGAACGGGCCGTGTCCCGTTCAAGAATCGGTTTTAAATACTTACCGGTATAGGAGCCTTCCACTTTCACGACGTCCTCCGGTGTACCTGCAGCTACGATCGTTCCCCCGCGATTTCCGCCTTCCGGTCCGAGGTCGATGAGGTAATCGGCTGTCTTGATTACATCCAGATTATGTTCGATGACAAGCACGGTATCGCCGTTCTCCACTAACCGGTGCAGCACCTTAAGCAGACGGTCGATATCGTGGATATGCAGACCTGTCGTCGGCTCATCGAGAATATAAATCGTTTTGCCTGTACTGCGCCGATACAGCTCCGCTGCCAGCTTCACACGCTGCGCTTCGCCCCCCGAAAGTGTTGTGGCAGGCTGTCCAAGGTTCATATATCCAAGCCCGACATCAAGCAGTGTCTGAAGCTTGCGGTGGATACGCGGAATGTTCTTAAAGAACTCGCATGCATCCTCGATCGTCATCTCGAGTACATCCGATATGTTTTTCCCCTTGTACTTGACCTCCAGCGTTTCCCTATTGTACCGCTTGCCCTTGCACACCTCGCACGGGACATACACATCCGGCAGAAAATGCATTTCAATCTTAATAATCCCGTCTCCGCGGCATGCTTCGCACCGTCCGCCCTTCACGTTAAAGCTGAAGCGGCCTTTCTTGTAGCCCCTCACCTTTGCTTCGCTCGTCGCCGAGAACACATCGCGGATATCGTCGAACACTCCCGTATAGGTAGCCGGGTTGGAACGGGGCGTCCGCCCGATCGGAGACTGGTCGATGTCAATCACTTTATCGACATGCTCCAGCCCTTTGAATTCCTTATATTCTCCCGGACGAACCTTGGCTCCGTTCAGTTCTTTGGCCAATGTTTTGTACAACAGCTCGTTAATCAACGTACTTTTGCCCGATCCGGAAACACCGGTCACGCAGCCAAATACCCCCAGCGGAATCTTGACATTGACGTTGCGCAGGTTATTTTCCTTTGCGCCCCGGATTTCCAGCCATTTGCCGTTAGGCTTACGCCGTTCGGCCGCAACCGGAATAAACTTTCGGCCGCTAAGATACTGTCCGGTTAAGGAGTTCGTATCCTCCATGACCTCCTTCGGCGTACCCTGGGATATGACCTGGCCGCCGTGAATGCCTGCCCCCGGACCGATATCAATGATATAGTCGGCAGCCAGCATCGTATCCTCGTCATGCTCTACCACGATCAGCGTATTGCCGAGGTCGCGCATATGCTCCAATGTCTTGATCAGACGGTCGTTGTCTCTCTGATGCAGACCGATGCTCGGTTCATCCAAAATGTACAGTACGCCCATTAGGCTCGAGCCAATTTGCGTAGCCAGCCGGATCCGCTGCGCTTCCCCGCCGGATAAGGTTCCTGCGGCCCGATGCAGCGTTAAATAGTCCAGCCCGACATTCACCAGGAAACCGAGTCTGGCATTGATTTCTTTCAGAATCAAATGCGCAATTTGGATTTCACGGTCGGTCAGGGTAAGCGATTCAAACCATCCCTGCGCCTCGCCGATCGACAGCGACGTCACATCGGAAATATTTCTCGAGTTAATGATAACGGCCAGCGACTCGGGCTTTAGACGGTGTCCTTTACACTTGCCGCAAGCCTTTGCGCTCATATAAGTTTCAATATGCTCGCGAATCCCGTCGGAGAATGTCTCCCGGTAACGCCGCTCCAGGTTGTGTACGATTCCCTCAAAGGAGACCAAGGCCTCCTTTTTGTGGCCAAAATCATTCTCGTAGCGGAAGCGTACTTTTTCCCCATCTGTTCCGTACAGCAGCTTTTGCATTTGATCCTTGCTAAGCTCAGATACCGGCTTATCCTGCGGAATACCGTAATGCTCGCATACAGCCGCCAGAAATTGCGGGTAATAGTTCGAGGTGCTTCCTGCCCAAGCTTCGAAAGCCCCTTCGTTGATCGTCAGCTTCGGATTAGGCACCAGCATCTCAGGATCCACGACCATCTTTTGGCCGAGACCGTCGCACTCCGGGCAAGCGCCGAACGGACTATTAAACGAGAACATCCGCGGCGCCAGCTCCTCGATGCTGAAGCCGCACTCCGGACAAGCCAAATTTTGGCTGAACAGGAGCTCTTCTTGTTCCATCACATCGACGATCACGCGGCCTTCCCCCAGCTTCAATGCGGTCTCCAATGAGTCAGCCAGGCGGGTTTGGATGTCTGCCTTCACTACAATACGGTCGACTACAACCTCAATATTGTGTTTTTTATTTTTTTCCAGCGTAATCGATTCCGATAACTCGCGGATTTCCCCGTTCACCCGTACCCGTACAAAGCCCTGCTTTTGTATTTCCGCTAAAAGCTTCGTATGCTCGCCTTTGCGCCCGGAGATAATCGGCGCCAAAATTTGCAGCTTGGTGCGTTCCGGATATTCCATAATCCGGTCGACCATTTGTTCAACCGTTTGCGAAGTGATTTCTATATGGTGCACCGGACAATGCGGACGTCCGATACGGGCAAACAGCAGGCGAAGATAATCATAGATTTCGGTTACCGTTCCAACCGTGGAGCGCGGGTTGCGGCTCGTCGTTTTCTGGTCGATTGAGATGGCGGGTGACAGTCCTTCGATCGAGTCGACATCCGGTTTGTCCATCTGACCCAGAAACTGCCGCGCATAGGCGGACAGAGACTCTACATACCGTCTCTGCCCTTCAGCATAAATCGTATCGAATGCGAGCGATGATTTGCCGGAGCCGCTAAGCCCCGTCAGTACAACGAACTTATCCCGCGGTATAGTGACGTCGATATTTTTTAGATTGTGCGCTCTTGCGCCTTTAATTACGATATTGTCTCTGGCCACGCGCCTATCCACCCTTCCCTACGTTTACAGCTCCGCCTTCAGCTCAAGCACAGCATCGCGCAGCTCTGCGGCGCGTTCGAACTGCAGGTTTTTGGCTGCTTCCTTCATTTCCTTCTCCAACCGTTCGATCAGGGATATCCGGTCCTTCTTGGACATCTTGGTCTGCTTGACTTCCGCCAGGTATTCCGTCTTCTGTTCGGCGACCTTCGTCGCTTCAATCACATCGCGTACTTTCTTCTGTATCGTTTGAGGCGTTATGCCGTGCTTTTCGTTATAAGCCATCTGAATGCTGCGGCGGCGTTCGGTTTCTTGCATCGCTTTGGCCATCGAATCGGTCATCTTGTCTCCGTACATAATGACCCGCCCGTTCGCGTTTCGCGCAGCGCGGCCAATCGTCTGAATCAGTGATCGTTCCGCGCGCAGGAAGCCTTCCTTATCCGCATCTAGGATAGCTACAAGCGATACTTCCGGAAGGTCAAGTCCTTCCCGCAAAAGGTTGATCCCTACCAGCACGTGAAATACGCCAAGCCGCAGGTCCCTCAAAATTTGCATGCGTTCCAGCGTCTTGATATCCGAATGCAGATAGCGCACCTTGATGCCGATTTCTTTAAAATAGTCGGTTAAATCCTCCGCCATTTTCTTGGTCAGCGTCGTCACCAGCACGCGTTCGTCCTTCTTGATGCGGTCCTGAATTTCTCCGATCAGATCGTCAATTTGTCCCTTTGTAGGTCTGACGTCGATCTCGGGATCCACCAGGCCGGTCGGCCGAATGATTTGCTCGACCATATCCGGACAGTGCTCGATTTCGTAAGGTCCCGGCGTTGCCGAGATATATACGATCTGATTGACCTTCCGTTCGAATTCTTCAAATCGGAGAGGCCGGTTGTCCAGCGCGGACGGAAGACGGAAGCCGTGCTCCACCAACACTTCCTTACGCGCCCGGTCACCATTGTACATGCCTCGAATCTGCGGCAGAGTGACATGGGACTCATCGATGAGAATCAGCATATCGTCCGGAAAATAATCCAGCAGCGTGTATGGCGTGGCTCCGCGTTCGCGGAATGTCAGCGGACCGGAATAGTTCTCGATGCCCGAGCAGAAGCCCATCTCCTGCATCATCTCAATGTCATAGCGTGTACGCTGCTCCAGCCGCTGGGCTTCCAGCAGCTTTCCCTGTTCCCTCAGCTCGGCCAGTCGCTCCTCCAGCTCCCGCTCAATATTGACAAGCGCGCGCTTCATCGTATCCTCATGAGTCACGAAGTGGGAGGCCGGAAAAATGGCGATATGATCCCGTTGGCCGATAATTTCTCCCGTAAGCACATCGATCTCCGTAATCCGTTCGATCTCGTCCCCGAACAGCTCGACGCGAACAGCCTGTTCCCCTCGCGAGGCAGGGAATATTTCAATGACATCGCCGCGGACACGAAATGTGCCGCGGACAAAATTCAAATCATTTCTCTGGTATTGAATATCGATCAACCGATGTAAAATTTCATTGCGCGAGCGCTCCATCCCCACTCGCAGCGACAGAACCAAATCACGGTATTCCATAGGCGAACCGAGACCGAAAATACAAGACACACTGGCCACAATAATCACGTCCCTGCGCTCAAACAAGGAGCTAGTGGCGGAATGCCGCAGCTTATCAATCTCTTCGTTAATGCTGGAATCCTTCTCGATATAAGTGTCTGACGACGGTATATACGCCTCAGGCTGATAATAGTCATAGTAGCTTACAAAATACGATACCGCATTATTCGGAAAAAACTCCTGAAGCTCGCTGCATAATTGTGCAGCGAGCGTCTTATTGTGGGCAATCAGCAGCGTCGGCCGGTTCAGCTGAGCAATGACATGAGCGGCTGTAAAGGTTTTGCCCGTGCCCGTCGCTCCAAGCAGCGTCTGATGCTTCTGTCCCGAGCGGATGCTCTCAACCAGACGCCTGATCGCTTCCGGCTGGTCGCCTTGAGGCTCGTAATCCGACACCAGCTGAAACTTCTTATCGCTTACCACTACCTCGTTCATTTCATCACCCGTTTCATGGAAAAGAGTTCACTATATAAACTTTTATTTCGCACTTTCCGATTAAATATATAGGCATCAAACGTACGGATTCGGTATCGTCCGACAATTTTCGCTATAGGAATATTTGTTCCCATATATTATACCTTTTTTCTGTTTTCGTTGCAAACAGCTCCCATTTCCTCTCTTACCAAAAAGGAGCATTTTATGCCGCTAAACGAATGAACCGCTGTATGCCTATTATACAAGAAAATCTAGGGGTGGAACCAAAGTGGATATAACTACAATTCTTGGCATTATTATCGGTTTAGCAGCTTTGATCGGGGGATACCTTTGGGATGGCGGACATGTAGAAGCGTTGTTCGTCCCCAGTGCGGCACTTATTGTGATCGGGGGTACGATAGGTGCGGTCGTTGTCAGCTTTCCCATGTCCCAATTGAAGCAAATCGGGCAAGCCCTGAAAATGGCATTTAAGAATTCAAAAACAAGTACTTCGATGGTGATAGAAGAACTCGTCGACATGGCTGCCGACGCAAGAAGAGAAGGCGTTCTCTCATTAGAGCAGCGGGCGCTGGAACACCCTAACGATTTTCTCCGCGAGGGTCTGGTCATGGTCGTTGACGGAACGGATCCGGAATTAACGCGGCAAATTCTTGAATTGGAAATGGATGCGCTGGAGCATAGGCACGAAAGCTGGGCCAAAATTTTCGAAGCGGCGGGAGGCTTCGCGCCCACCATGGGGATTATCGGAACGGTAATGGGACTCATTCACGTCCTCGGAAATTTGTCTGACCCCGGCGCTCTTGGGCCTGCCATTGCCATAGCTTTCTCCGCCACGTTATATGGCGTTGCTACAGCGAATGTCATTTATTTGCCGATTGCCAGCAAAATCAAAGTCCGCAGTAAGGAGACCATCTCTGAAATGGAATTGATGCTTGAAGGCATCCTGGCGCTTCAAGCCGGGGAAAACCCCCAGCTGATCAAGAAAAAACTGAATTCCTTCCTTCATTGGGAGAGCAAAACCGTTGAAGGCGCAGGTGAGGCCGATGGCGAGGAGAAGTAGGCGCAAACACCAACCGCAAGAGAATCACGAGCGCTGGTTGATCACCTATGCCGATTTGATTACACTCCTGCTGATCTTCTTTGTTGTGATGTACGCGATGAGTAAAGTGGATGTCAACAAGTATGAAGTATTGTCTCAGGCGCTGAAATCGGAATTTCTAAAAGCTGATTCGATCCTGCAGCAGGGGGAAGGCGTCATGGGTGCAGCTAATCCGGCCAAAGGCGGAACGGACGAAACCAAGACCGAGCAGGAAAAAGGGCAGAAAGATCGGCAGCTGGAAAATTTGCTGGAGCAAATTCAAGCCTATATTGATCAGCATCAGCTTCAGGCTCATATCTCGGCAGCCAATACACCCCGGGGGGTCGCCATTACGCTAAATGACCTGTTCCTGTTCGATCTGGGCAACGCCGAACTGAAGTCCGCCGCATTCCCGATCCTCGATCAGCTGGCAAGTCTGTTCCCTTCACTGGATGCGACCATCAGTATTGAGGGACATACGGACAATCTTCCACTAGCGACCGGTTCGGTCTTTCGGGATAACTGGGGCTTATCCCAAGCCCGCTCCTTATCGGTTCTGCGCTACTTCGTAAACAATGCACATCTTGACGAAAAAAAGTTCATTTCGACCTCATATGCCGACACGCGGCCGGTAGCGGAGAACAATACACCGGAGAACCGCGCCAAAAATCGGCGCGTGGAAATCGTTGTGCTGAGGGGGAGCTCGACTCCTTAAATGCAAGTAAAAAAGGCGTTTCCTTTCCCTATTTTGGCAGGAGATCGGAAGCGCCTTTCTTACTTGTTTTTTTCTTAGATCGACTCTGAATTCCGTTTATTATGATTCAACCCTGCGGGCTTACGGCTAAAATATGCCCAGATCGAGGTTTGTGTTGTCTCAGCGTAATGCAGCGCATCCTGATCCGGAGCGAGGATGATCCCCAGCTGATGATGATCCCCGGAGAACACAGCCCGTTTCAAAAACTTGCTTTCCCCCTCCAAATTCAACACCTCCAGCTTACAGAAGGCTGAATTTTGCTGCATGGCCAGATGAAGCTCCTGCTTGGTCCGTACAGGCACACCGTTCACTTTATGAACGATTTCGCCCGCGTTAAGTCCCATTTCCTCAGCCGGACTTCCGGGCAGAATCCCCAATATGGTGAGGCCCTTGCTGCTGTGTACAAACAACGGAGTTCTCCTTGCTTCATCCCAGTGGCTGTAGGCGATCAACGCCTCATGCATGGCAATGCACAATAGGCAAGCGGCAGCCGTAAGCACCGGCCATATTGCAGCCATTCCTGCAAGCAGCAGCAATATCGCGGAATACAGCACAAGCCGATTCGAGCTGACCTTGACCTTGTCCTTGGGAAGTCTGGACATCGTCATCTCCGTAAAGCCGATCATGACAGGGAAGCCGATGATTGTCCAGCCGCTATTCCATAAATCTCCCCCAAGCAGCGGTGTCCACGGAAGCGGTCCGGCTCCAGGGCTGTTCACCGGAACCAGCAGAAACAGCACCACCGGCCAAAAGCCTTGAAGCTGGTATCCTCCAACGATTTTACCCCGCTTGCTCTCGAAAAACATCGGCGTACCCATTCGCGATCCCTGACGGCGAATCAGTATCGCCTCTACCAAATGGAGTATGGCAATAAGCGCCAACATGGACGGCATATTCAGATCAAGTAAAGATTCTGTGAGCCAAGCCCACGACGCGCCGCTATCCTGCAAAGCCGGAACCGCGAGAACGATCGCCTGCAGCACACCGATGACGCCAACGGCATATGCCCAGCATAAAAACCTCACACGTATTAAAATCAGCAGCAAAGAAATCAACCAGATCAGCAGCACAGCGCGGGCATCAATCGCAGCTCCCGCCCCGGCCATGATTACGGAAGCGGCGATGCCTCCGATCCATCCCCACAGTACGGTTCGCCAGGTCTCCGACAGAAGCGAATGCAGCTTAGTGGAGAACATCTTTCGCTCCAACGCAATTTGCCTGCGGTATTGCAAGAGGATGAACAATATTCCTGCATAGTAAAAAGGGTGCATGAACAATTGCAGCAGAGCATGATACCCTTGAACGACCAATTCCATAATCCAGTCCATGGCCTGCTCCTTCACCAAATAAGGATAAACGGCTCCGGTGTTCTATGAAGAACTCGAGCGTTAGTTAACGTGCTTCGGGTGCCGTATCAGAATCTTTTTCGATACTCTTTCCGGAACACAAAGATAAGAAGGTCAGGCTCCGTTCCGAAAGCCCGCCTTCTTCATATCATTTCGACGCCGATTTCGCTTTTCCTGCCGTCAGCCGGAATTTGCCGATGGCCAATAACGCCGAATTCTTATTTGATTACCGAATGCATATAATCCACGGCTGCCTTCAGCTGCAGATCGTTCTTGGAATCCCGGATCGCTTCCAAGATGGCTTTCTCCAGCTTCCCGGCCGTTGCCGTATCCACTTCCCCGGTGACCGGAAGGCTGTTCATACGCTGGAACGCTTTGACGGCGAGAGCCGTTTTTTCACTAAAGTACCCGTCCGTCCGGTCAGGATTCAAGCCCAACCCCTGCAAAATAATCTGAAGGCTTTTGACGTCTTCGTTGTTCATATCCGGCTTTAACGTCTCTTTTTTGCTAAGCGGTGCGACCTTGAAATATGCCGGCTGTTCTACCGTCATGTTGGGTGCAATTCCATTCTTGTGGATCCATGTTCCGTTTGGCGTAAGCCATTTATAAACAGTCATCTTGATGTTGCTGCCGTCGCCCATTTCCTTCTCGAAGGTCACTTGTACAGTACCTTTACCGAAAGTATTCTCGCCGATCAGCTTGCTTCCCGCCGAATCGTGAAGCGCTCCGGCCAAGATCTCCGATGCACTGGCGCTGCCTTTATTGATGAGTACCGAAACCGGATAAGGCTTACCCTCTCCCTGCGACTTGGTTTCCTCACGCTCTCCGCTCCGGTTTTCGATCTGAACGATCGTTTTGCCTTTGGGGATGAATGGCTCTACGATCTCCACCACCGCCGAAAGCAAGCCGCCTGGGTCATTTCTTACATCAATAATAAGACCCTTCATGCCTTGATCTTCTAATTTTTTCAACTCTTCCTTAAAGTGCCCGGCCGTGTTGCTTGCAAATTGCCGGATTTCGATTTTCCCGATCTGCCCCGGAAGCATTTCCGCATAGACCGTCTCCACGTCTATATCGTCACGTACGACGATGATCGGTATAGGTTCAGGCGAACCGCTTCTTAAAATCTCGAGCTTGGCCTGTGTCCCTTTCGGACCGCGAATTTTCATAATCGCTTGGTTCAGAGACAGCCCCTCCAGCTTCTCGCCGTTTACCGAAAAGATAACATCGTTCGCATGAAGACCTGCTCTCTCCGCGGGAGAACCCTTAATCGGAGAAACAATGACTACTTTTCCGTCCTCGGAGGTGACCTCGGCTCCAATGCCTTGAAATGAAGATGTGATATTCTCGTCAAATTGCTGCGCTTCCTTTTGATCCATGTACACCGTAAACGGATCTTCCAGCGTGGACAGCATGCCGTTAATGGCCCCGTTCACGATCTTCTCGTGGTCGACCTCCGTTAAAAACTTGCTCTCAATCAACTGGTATGTTGTTGCGATCTTAGATAGGTCCTTAGAGCTCAGCCCTGATTGAACATCCGTCCGCAATCCTGCTTCTTTCCCAACCGAAGCAAAAATGGACGGATGTACAATCGTAAGCGTCATGATGCTGCCCGCAAACATCGACAACAAAACGAATACCAGTACCGTTCGTCCTTTGAAATTCATTTCTGTCCCCACACCGCCTTTGCTGTTCCCTGCTTCTTGCAAGAACTTGTCTTTCTAGTTTATGACAAGCTCTGCCTATTTATGAACAGCTGGATTTAGCGCAAATACGGCTTTGGATCTACAGTCGATTCATTAACCCGCACTTCAAAATGCAGATGGTTCCCGGTAGACCGGCCTGTAGAGCCGACCTCGGCTACCTTCTGTCCGCGTTTGACGGTATCGCCTTTCTTCACAACGATCCCATTGTTTCGGATGTGTCCGTACAACGTCCAAACACCTTTGCCATGGTCGATAATGACCGTATTTCCGTAGCCGCTCCACCAACCAGCCAAAATGACTACGCCATCTTCCGCAGCCAGGATACTTGTACCGGCCGGGGCGGGAAGGTCAATACCGCTATGCGTCGCCTTGCGTCCTGTGAACGGATCGGTTCGCGTCCCGTAATCCGATGACATCCGGACTACGTTCGGCAGCGGATAGGCGAACTTGCCTCCGCTGTATGTGTAAGCCGAACCGCTTGATCCCGGCTTGGCCGCCGATGCGGCTGCCGCCGCACGTTCTTTAGCCTTCGCCTGCTGAAGCGACTGCTGCTTCGCCGCTTCGTCCCTGGCCAGCTTCAGCATTTGCTGCTCTTCTTCCCGGTTGGTATCTTCAAGCACTCGTTCCTGTTCGGATAAGCTTGCAATCTTGACTTGCTTTTGTTTCTCCTTCACATCAAGCTCGGCTTTAATGGCGTTCGATTGCGCAATTAAGTTTGTTACCTCGGCAAACTGCTTTTCAATCACCACACGCTTCTCCGCAACGAGGTCGCGGTCACGCTTGTTCGCTTCCAATATTTCCTTATCCTGATTCACGATGGACTTCAGCGCATTCAGCCTGTCGAGAAAATCGGTGAAATTGGTCGAGCTGAGCAAAACATCGGCATAAGAAACGACGCCGTTCATATACATCAGCCTTAACCGGGATTTGAGCATTTGGTCACGGGAGGAGATACGCTCTTCCGCTTCATCCAGCTGCACCGCATTTTCCTCAAGCGAAGCGGTGACCTTATCCTCTTGATCCTGCAGCTGATTCAGCTTTTTGTTCGTTGCATCGATTTGCTGCAGAATGACATTGAGATCACTCGCTGTCTGCTGCTTCTCCTGCTGTACTTGTGCAATTTGTTTCTCCGTTTGCGCAGCTTTTTGCTGCAAGGCAGCTCCCTGCTTTTTCAACTGATTAAGCTCTTGCTGAATCCGCTGGGATTCCGAAAGGGCAAAACCGGACTGCGGTACAAGCAATGTGCCTAATAAACCGGCGGCTGCGACAAGCGGTAATAAAGACTTCTTCAATACAGTTCCTCCTCCGACTTTTCAACCTTTCAGTCAAGTCTTGGTGGCTATAGCGTTATACCTTCAAAAATTTCCGAACGGACAGCGTACTGCCCCATATACCGATCAGAACACCTATACCGATCAAAAGACCCGCCGTTTCCCAACGAATGCTCTCAAAAGGAAGCAATTCAATGAGGAGCAGATTCAAATCGAGTTGAATCGACTGCATCATCTGCCAATAACCGTAAAGCAGAATGATTACCGGGATGATCGAGCCGATGGTTCCGAGCAGCGCCCCTTCAATGAAGAAGGGCCACCGGATAAAAGCATTCGTAGCCCCCACCAGCTTCATAATCGAAATTTCGCGCCGACGCGCCACAATCGTCAGCTTGATGGTATTGGCGATCAGGAACATGGCGGTCAGAGCCAGCCCCGCTACAATAGCAAGCCCTACGTTACGAACAATGGAAGTAATTTTGAACATCGTTTCTACGGTTCCTTGGCCGTAGCTGACGCGCTGAATCGGCTTTTCCGGCTTGCCATTGTTGAGATTGTTGATCTGCTGTGCCACGGTGGCCACTTGTCTTGGCTCCGACACCTCGACGGTAAACGAGTCATTCAGCGGATTGTTATCCCCGTCAAAACCATCCAGCAGCTGGCCGCCGCCCTCGCCAAGCTTTTCCCGAAGAAAGACAAGCCCTTCTTCCTTGGATACGAAACTGACTTTATTGACTTGCGGTATAGCCGCAATCTCATTTTGCAGCTGATTGATTTGCTGTTCCGAAGTATTGATTTCCATGTAAACGCGTATTTCTACCTGCGATTCGATTTGCTGCGCCAAGAAATTGACATTCAGCGTCAAAAGCAGAAAGACTCCCAGGATAAATAATGAAATGGATATTGAACTGATCGAGGCGAACGACATCCAGCCGTTTCGAATAACGTTTTTACCGCCTTCCCGGAGATGCCTTACGGCCGTGCTAATCTTCATAGCCGTATTCACCCCTCGTTTGATCACGTACGATCTTGCCCGACTCGATAGCCAGTACCCGCTTGCGCATCGTATTCACGATCTCTTTGTTGTGCGTTGCCATGACAATCGTGGTACCGCGAAAATTGATCTCCTCCATCAGCTTCATGATCTCCCACGACGTGTCCGGGTCCAGATTCCCCGTTGGTTCATCGGCAATGATGACGGATGGCTTATTGACTATTGCCCGGGCAATAGCCACACGCTGCTGCTCCCCTCCCGACAGCTGTGTCGGAAGCGAGTTTGCTTTATCTTTCAAGCGGACCAGCTCAAGCACCTCAAGCGTACGCTTCTTGATGATTTTTTTGGGCGCCTCAATAACCTCCATCGCAAAAGCCACGTTCTCGAAAACCGTAAGCTTCGGCAGCAGACGAAAATCTTGAAATATGACGCCGATATTTCGCCTGACATACGGGATTTTACGCTGTTTCAGCTTTTCTAAATTGAACCCATTTACGAAAATGGTTCCTTTGCTGGGTCTTTCTTCTCTATAAATCATTTTCATAAACGTCGATTTACCGGCACCGGACGGGCCGACGACATAAACAAATTCGCTTTGGTCTACCTTGACGCTGATGCCTTGTAAGGCGTGGGTCCCGTCTGGATATGTCTTCCAAACGTCCTGCATTTCGATCACGGTATCACATCCTGAATATTGCGAGTTTTACCCATTGCAATGGGCAGCTTGAACTAAGAAGTTGGACAGAATCCTACCAGCTAATAATAGTTCGACATAAGAACACAAAATCCTTTATACCTCTTCCGATTTTCTACAGATTGTCACATTTAGAAAAAATTTTAGTTATCCGCCGGCTTGGGAAGGCGAAAAAAAACCAAAATCGACGAATCTGCACATCATCCGGCACCTTCCGCCGCTTCGGCTCTTTGCCGGCACCTTATAGGTTTGTGGCAAGTTTCCGAGCTTGGCCGCATAACTATGAAGGGAACAGTTGAGGTTTTGTGAAAAAGGAGATTTACGGATGGCCTATACAAATTCCCGTCTGCTAATCCGGATATGGATTAGTATCCTGACACTATCCTTATCCGCTTGCCTGACGATTGTCATTTACGGCTCGCTGCAGCGTATTCCAAACGATGTGAGAATCGGAAATTGGATCATCGGCGGTCTAACTTTGCCTGAATTTACAAAACAGCTGGAGGCTAAAAAGGAAAAACTGTCGGAGTTCAAAATTCGGTTAAACGTCGAAGGAGGACGCCTGTCCGCGGAACGAACGCTTGAGCAGCTTGGATTGGAGATGAATACTCAGGAGGTGCAGGCTCGTCTTGAGCCGCTAATCCAGGGGTCTCCGTTTCGGCGTGCGATGTACCGCTGGCAGATTCGCCATTCGGTTTGGGCGCTGAATCCCGGCTTACAGGAAGAACACTTTCAAGACGATTTGAAGGAGGTCTTTGGTGAGATATATGCTCGTCAGCCGATCAATGCCCAACGGGTGATTGAGCCGGATGACACCATTCGCTACACTCCGGAAGTTCGGGTACAGCAGATCGATGAAGGAAAGCTGAAAGAGCAGCTGGAAAAGGCGCTGTCCTCTTGGGAGGCGCTGTGCGGCTCAGCAAATCAGCCGCTTTCGCTTGACGTTCCTATGCGAACCGTTGAACCCCAAATTACGCTGCTGACGCTGCAAGAGCAAGGAATCGTTCGAAAAATCAGCGAATTTACAACCCATTTCCCTCTTAACCCGTCGCCCACAGTGAGCAATGAAGGGCGGGTACATAACGTCAGGTCCACGGCAGCTTCTCTTCAGGACGTCCTGCTGAAGCCGGGTGAAGTGTTCGACTATGCTCCTTATATCGAACAAACCGAAAAACGGTTTGGATTTAAAGAAGCGCCTGTCATTGTCAACGGCAATCTCGTCCCCGGCATAGGCGGCGGAATATGCCAGGTGTCGTCTACATTGTACAACGCTGTGCTGAGGGCCGGACTTACCGTTGTAGAACGTCGAAACCACTCGCTGCCGGTCAGCTACGTACCGCTGGGTCAAGATGCCACCTTTGCGAGCGGGCACATCAATTTCAAGTTTCGAAACAGCACGGAGCATGCGCTGCTCATCCGAACGAGAACGGACCATCGCAGCCTGACCGTGAAGCTGTTCGGCCAAACGCCTCCGGACATTACGTATGAGATCGAATCGAAAACGGTTGAGACACTTGAACCTCCGGTCAAATATGTCCTGAATCCAGCCTTGAAGGTAGGCTCAAAGGAACTGATTTCCACAGGCAAGCCCGGTTATATCGTCGAAACGTATCGCTATAAGAAGCAAAACGGCAAATTGGTTTCCCAAGAGAGGCTGTCTCGCGATACCTATGCCGCCCAGCCCACCATCATGGCATCCAACAACGGATCGGGCGCAGGCGACCGTTCTTCGCCTTCCCCCGGAGCCAAAAAGCCTGAGCTTCTGATCGAGGATGGCATTAAAGGGCCTCATTTCCAGTAGATGATGGAATCTATAGACCGGGCAGGCTATTCAAGCCGGTTGAGGGAGCTTGGGTAAAGCAGCGCGTCTCTGTTAACCGGCGGGCAGCTATGGAGCACACCTGCAGCGCCTGACCTCCGAAAACACGATGGGGCGCCCATCGGCCCTGATCCGGCCGCGGCGCCCCGTTAGACGATCGCTTCTCTTATCTGCTTTTCTCGTAATATTCTTCAAACCATGCGGTCGATCCGGCCAGAACGGCTGCCGCACGCTCGATCGCTCCGCTCACCTGAGCCTCTGCCGTGCCGCCATAGACATTGCGTGCATTTACGACGCTTTCCGGCTGCAGCACAGTGTAGATATCCTGATCAAACAAATTGGAGAATTGATGAAACTCCTCCAGCTTCAGATCAAGCAGATACTTTTGATTTTGAATGCAGTAAAGCACCGTTTTGCCGATGACTTCATGCGCTTGACGGAACGGCATGCCCTTGTTCACCAAGTAATCCGCAATATCGGTTGCGTTGGAGAAATCCTGGTTCACCGCCTGCCGCATCCGCTCCTTGTTCACTTTCATTGTGGCAATCATCGGTGCGAACAGCTGCAAAGCGCCCTGCAGGGTGCGGACCGTATCGAACATGCCTTCCTTATCTTCCTGCATGTCCTTGTTATAGGCCAGCGGGAGCGACTTCAGTACCGTTAGGAGACCAAACAGGTTGCCGTACACGCGGCCCGTTTTGCCGCGGACGAGCTCGGGTACGTCCGGATTTTTCTTTTGCGGCATGATGCTGCTGCCCGTACAGAATGCATCGTCAAGTTCAATGAACCGAAACTCGGTACTGGACCAAAGCACGAACTCCTCGCTTAGCCGCGACAAGTGCATCATGATCATCGACGCGTTCGACAGAAACTCGATAATAAAGTCGCGGTCGCTGACCGCATCCAGCGAATTCTCGTACACCCTTTCGAAGCCGAGCTGCTGGGCTACGAAATGGCGGTCGATCGGGAACGTCGTCCCCGCCAGAGCGCCCGCCCCAAGCGGCAGCACGTTCACGCGCTTGTAGCTATCCTGCAAACGCTCGATATCCCGCTGGAACATCGATACATACGCCATCAGATGATGAGCGAACAAAATCGGCTGCGCCCGCTGCAAATGCGTGTAGCCCGGCACAATCGTATCCAAATTTTGCTTGGCCTGTCCGATGAGCGCCTCCTGCACTTTATTCAAAAGCCCGATAAATTCGACTACGCGCTTGCGCAGCCACAGATGCATATCCGTCGCCACTTGGTCGTTTCGGCTGCGTCCGGTATGAAGCTTGCCGCCGACAGAACCCACCTCGTCGATCAATGTCTTCTCAATATTCATGTGGATGTCCTCATCGCTGATCGAGAACTCCATTTCACCGTGGCGAATCATGCCCTGTACCTTCAGCAGGCCGTCTTTGATTTTCTCTACGTCCTCCTGCGTAAGAATACCGCATTTACCCAGCATCGTCACGTGCGCAAGACTGCCCTGAATGTCCTCCTCGGCAAGCTCCTTATCGAACATGATGGAAGCTGTATATTCTTCTACCAGTTGGTCTGTTTTTTTCGTAAACCGTCCACCCCAAAGCTTAGACACGTCGTTGCTCCCTCCTCATATACATAGGCTTAGGGTTTTCCGAGGCGGAAAACCCTAAGCTCTTGACCGCATTCAATTTATTTTCCTGCGTTTTGCTGCTCTACGCCGGAGGCTACGCGCAAACGCAGCGCATTCAGGCGGATAAAGCCGGTAGCGTCGCCTTGATTGTACGCTTGAGTCGGATCGGCTTCCATTGTCGCAATGTTCGGATTGTACAAGCTCACCGGGCTCTTCACGCCGGCGGCAATAACATTGCCCTTATACAGCTTGAGACGAACCGTGCCGCTTACGTTCTTCTGGCTTTCGGTCACGAGCGCTTGTACAGCCAAACGTTCAGGCGCGAACCAGAAGCCGTTGTACACGAGCGATGCATAACGCGCGATCAGGGAATCACGCAAATGCATGACTTCCCGGTCCATCGTGAGCGACTCCATTTTACGGTGTGCAGTGAACAAAATCGCTCCGCCTGGTGTTTCATACACACCGCGGCTCTTCATGCCCACAAAGCGGTTCTCCACCATATCGACGCGGCCTACGCCGTGCTTGCCGCCGAGCTCATTAAGCTTCTCCATGACGTGAAGCGGAATCATCCGCTCGCCGTTAACGGCTACGCAGTTGCCCTGTTCGAACTCCAGCTCTACATATTCCGCTTGATCCGGAGCATCCTCAGGATCCACGCTGAGCAGGTACATGTCTTTATTTTCAGGCGCGCTGGCATCAAACCACGGATCCTCCAATACGCCGCTCTCATAGCTGATATGAAGCAGATTGCGGTCCATCGAATACGGCTTGGCAGCCGATGCGGTAACCGGAATGCCGTGCTTTTCCGCATAAGCGATCATTTCTGCGCGTCCCGGGAACTGCTCGCGGAACTGCTCCAGACGCCAAGGCGCAATCACTTCAATGTCAGGAGTCAGCGCAGCAGCCGTCAGCTCGAAACGAACCTGGTCGTTTCCTTTGCCTGTAGCGCCGTGCGCAATCGCTGTAGCGCCTTCCGCGCGGGCGATTTCGACCATCCGCTTAGCGATCAGCGGACGCGCGATGCTCGTACCGAGCAAATATTGTCCTTCGTACAGCGCACCCGCCTGAAACATCGGATAAATGAAGTCGCGAGCAAATTCTTCGCGCAGGTCATCGATGTATACTTTGGAAGCACCGGTATTCAGCGCTTTTTCTTCCAGGCCGTCAAGCTCTTCCTTCTGTCCGATATCAGCGGTAAAAGCAATAATTTCCGCGTCGTACGTTTCCTTCAACCATTTCAAAATGATCGACGTATCCAACCCGCCCGAATACGCCAACACAATTTTTTGCTTTGCCATACGCTTTTCGCTCCCCTAACGTTTAAGCTATTCTACATAATTGCAGCCATGACCGCTTTTTGCGCGTGCAGACGGTTTTCCGCCTGATCGAAAATGACCGAGTTCGGCCCGTCGATCACACTTTCCGAAACTTCTTCCCCGCGATGCGCCGGCAGACAGTGCATGAACAGATAGTCCTTTTTCGCGTATTTCACGAGCTCATCGTTCACCTGATAATTCTTGAACGCGATCTCCCGATCCTTCTGCTCCGCCTCAAAGCCCATGCTGGCCCATACATCCGTGTATACGACATCGGCATCGGCAATCGCTTCCTTGGGATCCGTGCCAACGTAGATGCTGGCGCCCATTTTTGAAGCCATATCACGGGACATATCGAGCACTTCCTGATCCGGCTCATAGCCTTCGGGTGTTGCCACCGCAAAATTCACCCCGAGCTTGGCAGCCCCCATTAACAGAGAGTGTACCATATTATTCCCATCGCCGATATAGGCTACTTTGAGCCCCTGCAGACGGCCTTTTTTCTCAAAGATCGTCTGGTAATCGGCCAATGCCTGGCAGGGATGCGACAAATCCGTCAAGCCGTTAATGACCGGAACGGTGGCTGCCCGGGCCAGCTCGATTACCGTGCGGTGAGCGTAGGTACGAATCATAATGCCGTCAAGATATCGCGACATCGTCTGTGCCGTATCTTGAATGGTCTCCCCGCGCCCGATCTGCAGATCGTTCTTGCTGAGAAACAGCGCATGACCACCCAGCTGGTACATCCCGACTTCGAAAGAAACCCGGGTCCGGGTCGAAGATTTTTCGAAAATCATCCCGAGCGTTTTTCCTTTGAGCGGCTGATACACCTCTCCCGCTTTTTGTTTCTTTTTCAATTCAACAGCCAAATTGATTAAATATTGAATCTCGTCCGGCGCGTAATCCACCAATCCGATGAAGTCGCGTCCTTTGAGTTGAACCGCCATATCCTGTTCGGTTGCTCCCGGCATGGAAACATCCCCTTTCTGTTTATCCGTAAAACCAACGTAAAGATTAAACCGCAGCCCCGGCCTTTTTCGCTAAAACGGTGCAGATCGCATGAATGCCGCGATCCAGGTCCTCTTTGGAGATTAAGAGGCTTGGCGCCAAACGAATCACGTTCGGTCCCGCCGATACGACGAGTATGCCCTCCTCGTGCAGCTCGCTAATCAGGTCCGCCGACGGTCGGTTAAGCCCGATGCCAATCAGCAGTCCCAGCCCGCGAATCTGCTCTACAAGCGGGTTGCTTGCCAGCTTTTGCTCCAGCTCGCCGACAATGTAGCGGCCAAGCTCAGCCGCCCGGTCCGACAGCTTCTCTTCGAGAATCGTCTCCACCGTAGCAACGCCTGCCGCCGTGGACAAATAGTTGCCGCCAAACGTGGAGCCGTGGCTCCCTGGGGAGAACGCTTCGCGCAGCTTCTCCTTGCCGAGCATCGCACCGATCGGCATCCCGCTTCCCAGGCCCTTGGCCAGCGTGATCACATCCGGCTCGATCCCGTAATGCTCATAGGCAAACAGCTTGCCCGTACGGCCCATACCGGTCTGAATCTCATCGACGATCAGCAGCAGTCCGTGCTGCTCGCACAGCTCTGCAACCCGCTTGACAAACGCCGCATCCGCCGGATTCACGCCGCCTTCCCCCTGCACCATCTCCAGCATAATCGCGCACGTCCGGCTGCTGATCAGCTTTTCTAAAGCTTCCGCATCGTTAAAAGGAGCATATACAAAGCCTTCCGGCAGCGGCAGGAAGCCTTCCTTCACCTTGTCTTGCCCGGTTGCCGTCAGCGTAGCCAGCGTCCGTCCGTGAAAAGACATATGGAAGGTGATGATCTCATAGCTTTCCGGCTTGCCGAGCACCTTCTGAAAGTAACGCCGCGCCAGCTTGATCGCCGCTTCGTTCGCCTCCGCTCCGCTGTTGCAAAAAAACGCCGCATCCGCGCAGCTGTTGGCTACCAGCAGCTCGGCCAGCTTTTGCTGATCCGGGATATGAAACAGGTTGCTCGTATGCCAGAGCGTATCGACCTGATTTTTCAGACGCTCCTTCACCTGCTTCGGAGCGTGCCCCAGGTTGGTCACCGCCAGCCCGCACATCAGATCCAAATATTCTTTGCCGTTTTCATCCCACAGCCTGCTGCCTTCCCCCTTCACAAAGGTAAGAGGGTAACGTCCGTAATTCGGAAACAATGCGCTTTGAGACTCTCCCATGCTGATCACTCCTTTATCATAAAAAGGTTCTTTTATTCCCTGACAATCCGCGTTCCGATGCCGCCGCCCTTGAGCGCTTTGCTCAACACCTGCGGTTCGGCTCCGTTAACGATCACAACCTCGCGCACCTTCCCTTGAATACACTGCACCGCTGCGCGTACTTTCGGGATCATCCCGCCATAAATCTCGCCGCTTTCGATCATCTCATCGATTTCCTTTACGGTCACCGAAGGGAGCACCTTTTTCTCTCCGTCTACGGTTTTCATAATTCCCGGCACGTCCGTCACTACGATCATCCGCTCCACGCCGATATGAGAGGCTACCGCCCCCGCCGCCGTATCGGCATTGATGTTATAGCGCTGGCCGCCGTCAGCTCCAATTCCTACAGGCGCGATGACCGGCATATAGCCCATGTCCACGATTCCCTGTACGAGCTCTGCGTTCACCTGCGTGACATCGCCGACGAGCCCGACCTCATGCGCGTTTGCCACAGGCGCCGCTTCAATCAGGTGACCGTCCACTCCGGATAATCCGAGCGCTTTGGCTCCGGAGCGCTGAATTTTGCGGACGATTTCTTTGTTAATTTGTCCAGCAAGCACCATTTCGACTACATCCAGTACCGCTTCGTTCGTCTTACGCAGCCCGTTTACAAATTCGGTCTCAATGCCCAGCTTCCCCAGCGTGTCCGATATCGCCGGACCGCCGCCATGGACGATAACCGGGATCAGGCCTTCCTCCTGCAGTCTTTTCAGATCCTCAAAAAATCCATCCGGAAGCGCCGCTAATGTACTGCCGCCGCATTTCATTACAAAACAATTGCTCATCCGAACCGTTTCCCCTTTATGAATCGGCCGTATCCTTTGCCATTCAACAAGACAAGGCCGCAAATATATACCCTGGTTGCTTCCTTATTTCTCTATACCCTTTGCACGCGTTTTGCAAACTAGGTTCTGTAAGCTGCGTTGATCCTCACATAATCATACGTCAAGTCGCAGCCCCAGCCGGTGGCGGTCTGATCGCCCATATTCAGATTGACATGGATTTGCACAAGCTCGCCCTTCAAATATTCGGCCGCCCGGTCCTCATCGAATTTCACCGGACGCGACTGCGCCAGCACGACAATGTCGCCAAGTCGGATGTCTACCGTTTCCGTTTGCACCGGATGCCCCGCACGGCCGACGGCTGCAATAATGCGCCCCCAGTTCGCATCCGCGCCGAAGCAGGCGGATTTGACCAGACTTGAACCGATCACGGTTTTGACGATCGCACGCGCCGCTTCTCGGGATGCCGCCCCGCTTACCGTCACCTCAATCAGCTTGGTTGCGCCTTCGCCGTCGCGGGCGATCGCTTTGGCCAAATATTCGCCGACATAATTGAACGCCGCCGCAAACGCCGGCCAGCTTTCATGCTCCGGAGTCAGGCTTTCGCCACCCGCCAGGCCGCTGGCCATGACGACGACCATATCGTTCGTGCTCGTATCGCCGTCAACCGTAATCATATTGAAGGTGGAATCCGTAACATCATTCAACAGCTTTTGCAGGTTTGCGCTCTCGATGTTGGCATCGGTCGTAATAAACCCGAGCATTGTCGCCATGTTCGGATGAATCATGCCCGAACCCTTTGCCGCGCCGGCAATATGTACCGTGCGACCGTCCACCGTCAGGCTGACGCAGATCTCCTTCTTCACCAGGTCCGTTGTCAGAATCGCCTGACAAAAATCATCCCCGCCGTCAGTCTTCACCCCCGCCGGAAGCCTTTCGATTCCGCTCAGCACCTTCGGCATCGGGAGCAGCTCGCCGATCACGCCTGTCGATGTGACGCCGACCAGATGCTCGGCCACGCCGAACGTCTTGGCACCCGCCGTTCGCATCGCACGGGCATCATCCTCGCCCTGCTGTCCGGTGCATGCATTCGCGTTTCCGCTGTTGACGAGCATGACCTGCAGCATGCCTCCCTGCGCAATGCTCTCCTGCGTCACGCGCAGCGGAGCAGCCTGAAACTGGTTCAGCGTATATACGCCCGCCGCCTGCGCCGGCACTTCACACACGATCGCGCCAAGATCATGGCGCTCCGTCTTCTTCAGTCCGCAATGCAGACCGCCTGCCCGAAAACCTTTCGGTGTCGTGACGGACCCTTCCGATACGATCACGAACGATTCCTTGCCTAACATAGCCATCCTTCTCCTCACCGTTCCTTAGCGCTTTATGGATACACCGGGGTGAACGCAAGACCCGTCGTTTCATCCCAGCCCATCATCAAATTCAAGTTTTGGACCGCCTGCCCGGCTGCGCCCTTTACCACATTGTCTATAACGGATATAATCGTCAAACGACCCGTCCGCGGATCAAGGGACAAGCCGATGTCGCAGTAATTGGAGCCCCATACTTCCTTTGTTGCCGGGTACTTGCCTTTGTCACGAATACGGACGAATCGGCGTCCTTCATAGTACTTGCGGTAAAGATCGAATATCTCGTCCTCGCTGTGCTGTTCTCTCAGGTTTACATAAATCGTCGACAAGATTCCGCGCGTCATCGGAACGAGGTGCGTCGTAAACGTCATGACGATCTCCTCGCCGGCAATGCGGCTCAGCGTTTGCTCAATCTCCGGGGTATGCTGATGCTTGTTTACTTTATAAGCAAGGAAGTTCTCATTGATTTCCGAATAATGAACCGTCAGGCTGAGTCCGCGGCCCGCTCCCGAAACGCCCGATTTGGCGTCGGCAATGACGGATTTCGGGTCCATCCAGCCGCTTGCGGCAATCGGCGCCAGACCCAGCAGCGTTGCGGTCGGATAGCATCCGGGGTTGGAAATAAAATCCGCTCCCCGCACGTCATCAGCGAACACCTCGGCCAGTCCGTAAACCGCCTTTTCTATATAAGCCGGATCTGCAGGCTTGTGTTTGTACCAAGTTTCGTAAGCCTCGCCCGATTTCAGACGAAAATCGCCGGAGATATCGATCACTTTCAACCCCGCATCGAAAAGCTTCGGCGACAGCTCCGTACTTACGCCGTGCGGCGTCGCCAAAAAGACAACATCCGCCTTCTCCCGAATCAAATCGACATCCACGGCATCCAGCTTATCGGTCAGAATTTGATTCAAATGCGGATATCCGTCCGCGATCGGCGCGCCTGCGCTGGAAGACGAGATCACCGAAGTAATGGCCACATGCGGATGAGCCAGCAGAAGCCGGATAAGCTCTACCCCTCCGTAGCCCGTAGAACCGATAATGGCCGCTCTTAATTTCGTAGACATGGTTCCGTTCCCTCCACATAAAAACTATGTATTATTATACATTCTAGAGTATAATAATTCAATGTATTTTTCCTTTATATATAGGGCCTGTTCCGCGATGATACCCCTGCAAAATCAAGCATTTTGGGCGACTAAACATGATTCCCCTCCTCATCGTAACCCACTATGGCGGCTCAATCAAGAGAAACGTCTCCGCTGAAGTCAAGATGGCCTTTTTTATCTTGAAAACAGCTATCCGCAGTGATAAAATAGTCTTGGAGAAAACGTTGCCACAAACGGAGCTGTTCGGAATGAATAAAACGGAAGCCGAATTCAGTAATTTGGTGAAGGCGTTTCGTAAACGTCACATAGGAAAAGGGCCTCGCGAGATCCGCACCACCTTTTGCAAAAACTGGGCCATCTGCGAGATGGAGGGACATCTGTCCCCCGTGGAGAAATTTATCGCTTCCGCAAGCGACGGCAAGCATGTGCTTCGCACGGCACGGACGGAAATGATCAAGGAGATGTACCGGACTCACCGCCCTATCGAAATCGAAGAGCTTCTGGGCGCACAATTTGTCGATTTATTTCTTGACATCGATTTGGACAAAGATGTAGGCATGAGCATTTTTGTATTCGATCAGGATATCGAAAAAAAATTCAGCTCGTCCTAGAGTCGAATACGCACACCAAAATATACGTGCCGTTGGCACTTGGCAGCGAACCTGCTCAAGACTAACCGCCGCAACAGATTCCATCCTTTATTCCGACAAATGGACATGGGGAGAAGAATCTTTGCGGCTTTTTTCATTCCATCGTTCATCCAAAATTTCATACAAGGTGGTAATTATTCATGGGTAAAACGAAACATTCAGGACGCATCAGTCTTCCAAGCCGTCCAGACCCTAAGCTTTGGGCCAGCAAAATGCCGTTTGGTCTTAACCGGATCAAGCCCCGGCATATACGGGACACTTTAAAAGTCGTGTGGGATAATCGCGACCAGCTTCCCTATGCCTTTCGTATTTTGACTCAGGGTGTTTGCGACGGCTGTGCGCTGGGGGTATCCGGCCTGAGAGACCAGACGCTGGAGGGGCCTCATTTGTGCACGACGCGGCTGAACGTGCTGCGGCTTAATACGATGCCGGCTATTCCTGAACAAACGCTGCATTCGGATATTGAAGAGCTTCGCAAGCTGGACAGCACGGAGCTTCGTAAACTGGGCCGTATACCTTATCCTTTAATCCGCCGGGCCGGAGAGAGCCGGTTTAGCCGCTTGTCCTGGGACGAGGCGCTGAATACGATTGCCGGAAAAATCCGCAATATCGATCCCAAGCAGCTGGCCTTTTACTTAACAGCTCGCGGAATTACCAATGAATCCTACTACGTCGCCGCCAAAGCGGCCCGTTTCTTGGGCACCAATCATATCGACAACGCCTCCCGGATCTGTCATTCTCCGTCCAAGACCGCTTTGAAGCGTTCGGTCGGTATCGGGGCGTCAAGCTGTAACTACAAAGACTGGATCGGTACGGATGTACTCGTGTTCTGGGGCAGCGTTGCCGCAAACAACCAGCCGGTATCCACCAAGTATATGTATGCAGCCAAGCGGAAAGGGACCAAGATCATTGCCATCAACCCTTACCATGAGCCGGCTATGGATCAATATTGGATTCCGTCCGTAGGCGAATCCGCTCTGTTCGGAACCAAGATTACCGATGATTTCTATCAGGTAAACATCGGCGGGGACATCGCCTTTATGAACGGTGTAATGAAGCACTGGTTCGAGATGGAGGAGACTGCTCCCGGTTCTGCCGTAAACAAGGCCTTCGTTCAGGAACACACGAACGGCTATGAAGAGCTGCGGGCACATGTCATGAAGCAGGATTGGACTTTACTCGAGCAATCGTCCGGACTCTCGCGTGAGAGAATGCGCGAATTCGCCCTGCTGCTTGCCAAAGCCAAATCGGCTGTCTTTGTATGGAGCATGGGACTGACGCAGCACCGCTTCGGTACGGACAACATTTCGCAGGTGGCTAATCTCGCGCTGCTCCGGGGCTTCCTTGGCCGTGAGCACTGCGGGCTCATGCCGATCCGCGGACATAGCGGCGTACAAGGCTCCGGCGAGATGGGAGCGGACCCGTTCAGCTTGCCTGGCGGAGAGTTTAAAGGCGCCGACATCCCAAGAATCGAAGAGATTTGGGGCTTCAAGCTGCCCGAATGGCAGGGGGATATCGTCGGAGTCACGCTCGAGAATGCGCTGCTACCGAATGATCACGATCGGAAGCTGAAGGCGTTCTACACTTCGGGCGGCAACTTCCTGGAAACTATGCCGGACCCTGATTTCGTCGAACGCTGCTTGCAAAACGTAGAGCTGCGGGTACACCAAGACATTATGCTGAATACCTCTACGCTGGTGGATGCCAAAGAAACGGTTATCGTCCTGCCTGCCATGACCCGCTATGAGCAGCCTGGCGGCGGAACTTCCACGTCGACGGAGCGCATGGTGTATTTCTCCCCTGAAATCGACGGGCCTCGCATGCCTGAAGCCCGTTCGGAATGGGAAATCTATGTAGACTTGGCTTCACGCGTGAAGCCTGATCAGGCGCATTTGATCCAGTTTAAAGACGCTGCCGCGGTCCGTGCGGAAATTGCCAAGGCTGCGCCAAATTACGACGGCATTCAGCACCTGAGCAAACGGGGTGACGTATTCCAATGGGGCGGAGCATGGCTTTGCGAGGATGGCATTTGCCCTACGCCGGACGGACGCGGGAATTTGCTCCCAATTGAGCTTCCTGAGCTGCGCAAGCCGGAAGGCCATTACTTTGTTACCACCCGCCGCGGAAAGCAGTTCAATTCCATGATCTACAGCGAAACCGATCCATTCAACGGTGCGGACCGCTACGACGTCCTGATGAATGCGGAGGACGGCAAGGCACAGCAGCTGCAAGAGGGCGATGCCATCGTCGTATATAATAAGTATGGCGTATTCCATGGACGGGCCAAATGGGCTGATGTCAGATCCGGCAATATCCAAGTTCATTGGCCTGAAGGCAACGTCGTCATTCCAAAAGGCGTCTATGAACCGCATGCGGGGATTCCGGAATACAACACCACGGTAATCGTGGAAAAGGCAGAAACGTATCATGCATTTAAAGACACCAAATATGTCGAGCGCAGAATTGACGAATTGGAGATGGAAAGTGAGTGACGGCCGTGGATGTATCGGTTTCGACTCGAACAGTATGGCGTTATGACGGGGGACAGCTTAACGAGCAGGAAGACCCTATCGCCAAAGAAACGCCGTTAACCATCCGACTGGATGGAGAAGAATTCGCCACCATCGTATGCACTCCCTCCGATATGGAGGATATGGTTTTCGGATTTTTAGCTTCCGAAGGAGTCATCCGGGAAGCCAACGAGGTGACCGGCCTGCAGCTCAATGCGAGCCGGGGATTCGCCGATGTAACGCTGCTTTATCCCGAGCGCGGAAAAGTAATGGATCATTCCAAGCGCGTCATCGGATCGTGCTGCGGCAAAAGCCGGCAGTTCTATCTGCGCAGCGATGTGCGGACAGCCAAAACCGTGATGACCCGTTCACGCATTACTCCTGACGAGTGCCTCAAGCTGATCCGCCAGCTGCAGGAAGGCTCCGATGTCTTCCGCCAGACGGGCGGGGTTCATAATGCGGCGCTCTGCTCCAGAGAGAAGCTGCTTGTCACCCGGACCGATATCGGCCGCCATAATGCGCTTGACAAAGTATACGGGCACTGCTTGAGAGAGCGCATATCCATGAAGGATACCGCCGTCGCTTTCAGCGGCCGGGTGAGCTCGGAGGTGCTGCTCAAAACCGCCAAGATGGGCGTTGGCATTCTCCTTTCCAAATCGGCGCCTACCGATCTGGCGCTGGAGCTTGCCGATGACCTGGGCATCACCGTTATAGGATTTATTAGGGGGAGTACGTTTAACGTGTACTCGCATCCGGAGCGATTAGCATAAACAACAACAGGAGGAACCGGCCCTTTTATGGGCTGGTTCCTCCTGTTCCGTTTAGCTTGAAGCCTTCTCCAAGCACCTCGTTCGTATCGCTCAGAATGACAAAAGCGCCGGGGTCGATCCGGCGTACCAGCTCTTTGAGCCGGCTCACTTCCGTCTGACCTACGACAACCATAAATACTGTCCGCTCCTCTCCCGTGTAGCCCCCCGTAGCTTGCAGCTTGGTCAGACCCCGGTCGAGTTCATAGAGGATGGCCTCCTTCAGCGCTTGCTCCGACTCTGATATGATAAATGCCACTTTAGAGTAGCTTAAGCCCACTTGCACCACATTAATCGTTCTGCTCGTTACGAATAACCCGATTAGCGCATACATCGCCTTCTCAGGAGAAATCAGCAGGCCCGCGGTGACAATGACCAGACCATCCAGCAGCGCAATGCAGAGCCCCAGAGTGATACCTGTATATTTATGCAATATTTGCGCAGCCAAATCCAGACCGCCGGTTGATCCTCTTCCCCGAAACACCAGTCCGAGCCCAATGCCGATAAGTACACCGCCATAAATACTGGCAAGCAGGATATTATTCGTCAGCGACGGCAGATCTCGCGTGAGCAAGACGAGCAACGGCAGCACCACGGAGCCGACCGCCGTTTTCACGCCGAATTGTTTCCCCAGCAGGAATGTACCCGCCAGAAATAAAGGAATGTTAAGCGCCCATTGCGTCAGCGCCGGTTCAATGCCCATGATGCTGTTCACAATGATGCTGATGCCCGACACGCCGCCTGAGGCAACCTGATTCGGACTCAAAAATACATTAAAGCTGACCGCAATGATCGCCGACCCAAGCAGCAAAAGCACATACTCCAGCAGACGTTGATTCCACCCGCCTCCCGCGCCTCTACGGGCGCCGCGCCTGCGGCGGGAACCGTGTTTGCTTGCTCTCGTCATGGGAGTCACGCTCTGATCTGTCCCGGCAGCCTGCATCCGCCACACCTCCTGCATCATGCAAAAAATCCTACACTCCGCCGCAGCTTCCCTCCTGCAAGCCCCGTCTTCAAATCACGTCTGAGGTTTGCAGGAAGCTTTCTGCACTTCTAGTGTAGGATGAGCTTGGAAACTCCGTTTTATGTTTTCTCAGCTTTCTTTTTCCGGCTTCGCTATTTGCTGGCGCAAATAAGCGTCAATAAACGGATCGAGATCGCCGTCCATCACGGCGCCTATGTTTCCGGTTTCCGCCTGCGTTCTGTGATCCTTCACCATGCTGTACGGATGGAAGACGTACGAACGGATTTGGCTCCCCCAGGCGATATCGGAAACTTCCCCGCGGATTTCCGCCAGCTGCTTCTGCTGCTCTTCAATTTTCTTCTCGTACAGCTTGGACCGAAGCATTTTCATCGCACGTTCCCGGTTTTTGATCTGCGAGCGCTCCGTTTGACAGCTGACCACGACGCCGCTCGGAATGTGCGTAATCCGCACGGCCGAGTCGGTCGTATTGATGTGCTGTCCTCCCGCGCCGCTGGAACGGTACGTGTCCACCTTAAGATCCTCGGTTCGAATCTCGATCTCCACGTCGTCATCGATTTCAGGCATAACATCGCATGAAACAAACGACGTGTGCCTGCGTCCGGAAGCATCAAACGGCGAAATGCGCACCAGCCGGTGAACGCCCTTTTCCGCTTTCAAATAGCCGTAAGCATTATACCCCTTAATCAACAGGGTTACGCTCTTCACACCGGCCTCGTCACCCGGCAAATAATCAAGCACCTCCACTTTGAAGTCTCTCTTCTCCGCCCAACGGCGGTACATGCGAAGCAGCAATTCGGCCCAATCCTGCGATTCCGTGCCGCCCGCACCCGGATGCAGCTCCACAATGGCATTGAGCCGGTCATACGGCTGGCTGAGAAGAAGCTGCAGCTCAAAATCCTCAAGCTTCTTGACGAGAGCGGCGATCCCGGCCGTAATATCGCCGGCCATGCTTTCATCCTTCTCCTCCTGCATCAGCTCCACGAGCACCTCAAGATCTTCGTATTCGGAAGCCAACGACTGAAACTGATCGACTACGCTCTTAACTCCGTTGGCTTCCGCAATCAGCTTTTGCGCGCGCTCGTTATCGTCCCAAAAATCGGGAGCCGACATTTTTTCCTCATAGTCAGCCACTTGCTCCAGCTTGAGATCTAAGTCAAAGAGACCCCCTAAGCTCAGCCAATCGCTTGGCCGTTTCTTGTAAATCGCGCTTCACATCTGCTTCTAACATGTAAACACACCTCTATCCGTAGTTTTAGCAGAAAAAGAGACCGGAGCGATTCCCCCGACCTCCCTTTCCGACGTCCTGTTTTCTTTATTTCTTAAACTCCATGGCACTGCTTGTATTTTTTGCCGCTGCCACATGGGCAAAGGTCGTTACGTCCGATCTTGTCTTCGTTCACGACAGGCTTCTTCGGCGCAGGCTCTCCGTCGCTGCTGTTGGTAGCCATCTCATGCTCTTCGACCACTGCTTCACGCACGAGGTTCGTCTCTACATGAGCCTTCATGATGTAAGTGGCCACTTCCTCCTGGATGTTCTGGATCATCTCCTGGAACATCTCATAGCCCTCAAATTGATATTCGCGCAAAGGATCCGTACCGCCGTAAGCGCGAAGATGAATTCCTTGGCGAAGCTGGTCCATCGCATCAATATGATCCATCCACTTGCTATCGACCGCACGGAGCACAACGACCTTCTCAAATTCACGTATGAATTCTTCACCGATCTCCCGCTCACGATCTTCATACAGCCTTCTCAAGAGATCCTTCATGTAATCGATGATCTCTTCTTTTTCTTTACCCCACAGCTCATCGGCCGTCAACTGGCCTTCATGCAGAAATGTTCCGTTGGCGTAATCGACAATCGCCTGCAGATCCCACTCTTCGGGCACCTGATCATCAGGGCAGTGAGCTTCAACAATACGGTCGATGACCGGCATCATCATTCCGAGCGTGATATCCCGGATATTTTCGGATTCGATCACCTCGCGGCGCTGCTTGTAGATGATTTCCCGCTGCTGATTCATCACATCGTCATACTGAAGAACGATCTTCCGTACGTCAAAGTTGTTGCCTTCTACACGCTTTTGTGCAGATTCGATGGCTTTGGAAATCAGCTTGCTCTCAATCGGCTGGTCTTCCTCAAAGCCAAGACGCTCCATCATTCCCATGATGTTCTCCGCCCCGAATCTACGCATCAGGTCGTCTTCCAGCGACAAGTAGAACTGGGAAGAGCCCGGGTCGCCCTGACGTCCGGCACGTCCGCGCAGCTGGTTATCGATCCGTCGGCTTTCATGGCGCTCTGTACCTATAATATGCAGCCCGCCGACTTCGGCTACCCCATCTCCGAGCATAATGTCGGTTCCGCGTCCCGCCATATTGGTGGCGATCGTTACCGCACCAGGCTGTCCCGCACGGGATACGATTTCCGCTTCCTCGGCATGATATTTTGCATTCAGAACCTGATGCTTTACGCCTCTTTTCTTCAGCATTTCAGACAACCGCTCGGAGTTCTCGATCGATACCGTACCGACCAGCACCGGCTGGTTTTTCTTATGGCGCTCTACGATCTCATTGACTACCGCACGGAACTTGCTGCCCACCGATTTATATACAATGTCCGGCAAATCTTGACGGATCGCAGGCTTGTTGGTAGGAACGACGATAACGTCCAGCCCGTAAATCTTCTTCAGCTCTTCTTCCTCTGTCTTCGCCGTACCCGTCATCCCCGACAGCTTGCGGTACATCCGGAAATAGTTCTGCAGTGTAATCGTCGCCAGCGTCATGGACTCGTTCTGTATTTTTAGCTTCTCTTTAGCTTCGATCGCTTGGTGAAGCCCTTCGCTGTAACGGCGGCCCGTCATCAAGCGTCCGGTAAATTCATCAACAATGACGATCTCGCCTTCACTTACTACATAGTCCACATCAAGACGCATAATGGCATGCGCCTTCAACGCTTGTTGGATATGGTGATTTAACGTCACATGCTCATGATCGAATAAGTTCTCAATGCCGAACGTTTTTTCGGCTTTCTCCACCCCTGCCTCCGTCAATGTAACCGAGCGCAGCTTCACATCAATAACATAATCCTCTTCTTCCTTCAAACGCCTAACAAAATTATCGGCCGTCATATACATGTCGGTGGATTTGGCGGCTTGTCCGGATATAATCAGCGGTGTACGGGCTTCATCGACCAGAATGGAATCGACCTCGTCGATGACCGCGTAATATAGCGGCCTTTGCACCATTTGTTCTTTATAAACAACCATGTTATCGCGCAAATAGTCAAATCCGAACTCGTTGTTCGTGCCGTACGTTACATCGCAGGCGTACGCCTGCTGCTTTTCCGGATGCCCGAGATTCTGCAGGTTTACCCCGACGGTCATGCCCAAAAATTCATAAATTTTGCCCATTTCCGCACTGTCGCGTTGAGCCAAATAATCGTTGACCGTAACCACATGAACGCCTTTGCCCAAAAGCGCGTTCAAATAGACCGGGAGCGTACCGACCAGTGTCTTTCCTTCCCCTGTCCGCATCTCTGCGATCCGGCCTTCATGCAGCACCATGCCGCCAATAAGCTGAACGTCATAATGACGCTTGCCCAGCACGCGCTTGGAGGCTTCCCTCACCACGGCAAAAGCTTCCGGCAGCAGATCGTCCAGATCCTCACCGTTCTCCAGCCGGCCGCGGAATTCGTTGGTTCTATTGCGTAAATCTTCATCAGTCAGCGTCTGAATGGATTCTTCCAGCGAGTTGATATACTCAACCACTTTCCACATCCTCTTCAGCTCGCGGTCATTTGAATCGCCAAATATTTTTTTCACGAGTCCTAGCATGCAGCTAATCCCCTTTCTTTTCATCGAACAATATCATATAACCTAAATTGTAGCAGTTTGCTCATCTCGCCGCAACAAACCACTCTATTTCCCTGTATTACTAAAAAGAGCCTGCCCGTGCGCCGCAGGCATCGGAACGATGCGCCGTCAGCGATTCAGGCAAGCTCGGATTTTTCAAATGAACGGATTACCGGGCCGGCTCAATTAAACCGTATCTCCCGTCATCACGTTTATATACCACGTTGACCTGTTCCGTATCAGAGTTGGCAAAAACAAAGAAATTATGGCCTACCATGTTCATTTGCAAAATGGCTTCTTCCACATCCATCGGCTTTAGCGTAAACCGCTTTGTCCGCACCAATTCGTATTCATCCTCATCTTCTAGGGAATAGGAAGCGCTTGGTTCGGGTTCTACCCGAAATAAATCCTTTATCCCGCCTTCTTGGCGGAGCTTGCGGTTAGCCTTCGTCTTGGCCTTACGAATTTGCCGTTCCAGCTTGTCTACCACAAGATCGACGGATGCATACATATCCGCATGCTTCTCTTCCGCCCTCAGCAGCAAGCCCGTAAGCGGGATCGTCACCTCGATGGTCTGCATGCCTTTCACGACGCTTAGTGTTACGTTAACTTCAGATGTAGGGGGAGCTTCAAAGTACCTTTCCAGCTTACTCAGCTTTTTCTCAACATGGTCTCTCAACGCTTCTGTCACTTCGATGTTTTCTCCGCGAATGTTGAACTTCATGTAGTACTCCTCCTTTCATACCTACAGTATACTATATTCTCCTTCCTCTTCAAAAATCCTTCCGTCTGCCAGTCCTATTTTTCACGAGAATCCGACGAAATCCCCATATATTTCGACAAAGTATGCGCAATCGAGTAGGAGGGGGCGCCTAGCCCCCGACCTCTCACACCACCGTACATGCGGGTCCGCATACGGCGGTTCCAAAAGGTTAACAAAGCTCTAAATAACGAGAAAGCAAACTTCTCAGCCCTTTC
>NZ_JBVASZ010000022.1:0-78996 GCF_057814255.1 Paenibacillus sp. F024 | reverse complement strand
ACTTTCGTCGATACGCTTTTACGCACAGATTTCGCCATACGCAAGTATCCTAGCTACGCGGGGACTTGGCTCCTCCCGCGACCGGACTTTCACCGGCTAGAAGATGCGTGCTTAGCTGGGCACGCCGAACGGAAAAGCAGCCTTTCGGCTGCTCCTCCGTATGTACGGGTATAATGTTAAGATTCAAGCTGCAGCCTCCCGGATCCATTACAGCGTCCAGGTTTCACCCGGCTGCATGACTTTTCCGGTGATCCCCTTTGATGAGAGGCTGTCAGCGAATGCATGCGCATCCTGCTTGATCGGCGGGAACGTATCGAAATGCAGCGGCACAACGGTTTTGGCTTTCAGCCACTCTGCAGCAATAGCCGCATCCTGAGGTCCCATCGTAAACACGTCGCCGATGGGCAAAAACGCTACATCGATTTGATTGCGCTCGCCAATAAGCTTCATGTCGGAGAACAGTGAAGTATCTCCGCTGTGAAGAATCGTCAACCCGTTCCAACGGATAATAAAGCCGCCCGGCATACCGCCGTAAATTATCTTCTTCTCTTCTTCGAGCACGATGCCGGAGCTGTGAAATGCCTGGATCATTTCGACCTCTGCATAACCAAGCGAAGTACGGCCGCCGATATTCATGGCAAACGACTTCGTTCCCTGCCAGCTCATATATGTTGCCAGTTCGAAAGTAGCGACGACCGTGGCGTCGTTGCTCTTTGCAATTGGCACAGTATCCAGAATGTGGTCCGTATGCGCATGGGTAAGGAGGATGTGCTCCACCTTGATATCCTCCGGCTTTGCAGCGGCCATAGGATTGCCTGAAATGAACGGATCAATGATCAGAGAATGCCCTTCGTGACTGATCTGTACGCAGGAATGTCCATGATAGCGGATTTCCATGAATTATACTCCTCCTTGATTTTGAAATGCATTGCTTTTAGAGACAAGCACACTATGTATTGTAACAAAGAATCGGCTGTAAACCAAAACGATAAAAAACGGCTTTCCGGTTTTTTTCTCATTTGATTCCCTCACTGCAAAAACATCAGTTTTATCCTGCAAAGGCCTTTAACAACGCCTCTCTAATGCGGTCTTTATTAAATGGCTTGACGATAAAATCGATAGCTCCCATAGAAACGGCGCGAATCAATAACGCCTGCTGCCCCATAGCCGACACCATGATCACTTTGGCATCCGGGTCCATCATTTTGATTTCCTTTAGCGCCGTAAGTCCATCCATCTCAGGCATGGTAATATCCAGCGTAACCAAATCCGGTCTATACTCGGAATACAGCGACAGGGCCTCCAGCCCGTTGCTGGCCTCCGCAACGATTTCATATCCGAATTCAACCAAAGAGTTTTTGAGAATCATCCGCATAAACAAAGAATCGTCTACGATAATAATTTTTTTCACGCCGGATTGCCCCCACTTGTATGATGTATGTACGCAAGGATAAATGGCAGCATGGTCCTTAAATTTCGATCAGACTGATATCAAAATCTCAATCACCTTGCGACAACTTTCCGGAACACTAAAAAGGACCTCCCGGTCGCCGTAAGGGAGGCCCGTAATCGGCCGATTTCCTTCGGTCCTTCGGCAGCTGGCTGACGTAGTTTGCACATTAGTCCCTTTAGCTTTGCGTCCTTGATTTTCACCAAGTTTGCCTTCAACGAATGAAACCGTTATCAAGTGTATTATAGCATCCCCAGGTAAAAATTCAAGAGAACAACGCCCTTGTGCATGCAGTACTTCGGCTTTAATTTAATAGGTACGCTTTCCCTTAAGCAATTGACGTAGGTGCACCGAAAACAGTCGTATATCCGCTGATTGAGCTGAGAATTCGGTTGGCTTCATCGTCGCTCATCGTGCCGTATCGTTCCACCGCATCAACGATCTTAGGGAAGAGATGAATATCACCTGCACTCGCGAATCCGGACAGCCCCGGGAAAGACAAAACATAATGAACGCAAGCGTCTATGATTTCCTGCTGATCGAAAGGCTCATACCATGTAGCGTACTTGCGATCCTGCCCCTCGTTCCACGGTGCTTTGGCAATCGCCTTAATGGCCCTGACCGCCGTCCGCTGTCTGACCGCCTCCTCCATCAGTGCGTCGAACGCTTCCCGGTACTCGGGCATGGAGTACATGTAATAATTAAACGGCAGCAGTACGGTTTCGAAAGGAAATCTCCGAAGCGCCTCCAAGTGCGTATGCGGAGCTTGATGTCCGTGTCCCGTAATGCCGATCGCTTTAACGATGCCCTCCTCCTTCGCCTCCATAAGCGCCTCAAGCGCACCGCCTTTGGCTGTACACTGATCCAGCTTTTCCAGCGTCCCGACCTCATGCAGCTGCAGCAGATCGACATCATCGACCTGCATCCGCTCAAGCGACCGGTAAATTTCTTCTTTGGCCCGAGCTTTGGTGCGCTGACCTGTCTTCGTAGCAAGGAAGATATCGCTGCGGACTTTGCTGATGATCGGTCCCATCCGCAGTTCGGCATCTCCATAGCTGGCCGCCGTATCAAAATGATTAATCCCATGATCCAAGGCCAATTGGATGG
Organism: Paenibacillus sp. F024; assembly: GCF_057814255.1. Taxonomy (NCBI): domain Bacteria; kingdom Bacillati; phylum Bacillota; class Bacilli; order Caryophanales; family Paenibacillaceae; genus Paenibacillus; species Paenibacillus sp. F024. The sequence goes on along the minus strand of NZ_JBVASZ010000022.1, from coordinate 76,439 downwards.
ACTGGTCGGCTTCGGCTTGCGTCACCTTGCCCAAGCTTGCTGCACCAAACATAACTACCGAGCTCTCATGACCGATCCGACCCAAGGTTCTCTTCAGCATACAATGTCAACCTCCTCAAGATAGAGCAGCTTCTTCTGAACGATCTGTGGCTAACGGGGGGGCGGGGGTTAAAGCAGAAATCTCCTGCCTCCGCTCCGGGGTCATCTCTATATGCAACGCTTCAAGTGAAGGCTGCAGCTGTTCTACATTTCGGGCTCCGATAATGGGCGCGGTGATCCCGGGATGGGACATGACCCAAGCCACCGCAAGGGAGGCCGGATGAACACCATGCTCGCCTGCGTACCGGGTAAAGCGCTCCGCGGACTCGTAATAGCTTGTATCGGCATAGCGGAGCTTGTAATTCGCCTGCTCAACGAGCCGGCCAAGCTCCGGCTTTCGCCCGACACCGTATTTACCGGTCAACAGTCCGCCTCCCAAAGGGCTGTAGGAGATGACGCCCAACCGCTCGGATTGAGCCATCGGCAAAATCTCAACCTCCGCCTGGCGCTTCACCAGATTGTACATCGGTTGAACGCATTCAAACCGGGCCAGGCTTTCCCTGGCTGAGATCCCAAGCGATTTCGCGATCTGCCAAGCCGCCCAGTTACTTACCGCAGGGTACAGTATTTTTCCCTGACGCTGAAGATCATCCATAGCCCGCAGAATCTCTTCCATATCCGCCTCCGAATCGAAGGCGTGGACGAAATACAATTCGATACGGTCTGTTCCGAGCCGCTGAAGGCTTTCCTCTACCGCAAGCATGATGTGCCTCCGGGATAAGCCCCGATCATTGACGCCCTCTCCGGTCTTGCCATGAACTTTACTGGTAAGAATGACTTCATTACGGATTCCGGCAATGCATTTGCCCAATATTTCCTCCGCGCGCCCTTTGTTATACACATCTGCGCAATCGAAAAAATTGATGCCAACCTCCCGGCATCTTCGGAACATAGCCATAGAAGCCGCTTCGTCGGCGGCACCGCCGAAGGACATCGTGCCAAAGCAAAGACTGGATACTTTCATGCTTGTTTTACCTACTGTACGGTATTGCATCCTTACACTCCCTTCCCTTTAAATGTACCAAATCATTCGCTGACGATTGCGAAGTAGAAGCCAGCCTCCATACCGTCGGATCCGGGTTGATATTGTACAAGGTCGGTCTGTTTGAATGCTGCCGGTCTCGGAATAGGAGTGACATTCAATTTTATTTGGTTATTATTTACATCATACCATAAATGACTGCCATACGTTCACCGCATTTTGGTACCATGCGATACGATGAAATTCTGCCTCAGCCCTCCGCGCACGATGAACTGCTTCCGCCGCTAGATCGTCTAATCATTATGGGTTTTAAGAAGCATCTACCTTGGACGGAGGCGAAACGCTATGAGAAAAGGAACGGCAATGGCAATCGCTGTCACCGGTGCAGCACTGCTATCTATCTCCGTATGGCTCGGTCCCGCAGCGACCGGTTTAAAGTCAGACCTGATGAAGCCGCCGTCCGGCAATCACCAAGCCGATCCCGAACTAAACAAACCTGCCGGGAATGAAGCACAGCCGGTTCAATCCGCTATGCCTCAAGCTGTGACAAAACGCATACCCTATCACGGTTCTGTTGAGCACCTCTTTTTCCACCCTTTGATTGCTTATCCCGAGCTTGCGTTTGATGGTGATGCGATGTCCCGGGGCTACGATGATTGGTTCGTTACAGTTAGGGAGTTCAACGCCATTCTCGAACAGCTATATCAAAGAGACTATATTCTTATTGACATCCGTTCAGTGTATGAAGTCCAAATCGAGCGGGGAGTTCGAATCGTGTCCAAAAAGGAGCTTCTGCTGCCGGAGGGTAAAAAGCCTCTGATCTTGTCGGTGGACGATCTGAATTATTATGAATATATGATTCAAAACGGTAACGTAAGCAAGCTTGTCGTCGATGGACAGGGACGTATCGCTGCGGAATCGCAAATGAAAAGCGGTCAAATTCGTATAGACTATGATAATGAAATTGTTCCCATTGTCGATGCGTTTGTCAAAGCTCACCCTGATTTTTCCCTTGACGGAGCAAAGGGAGTTTTAGCGTTAACGGGTTACGAAGGCATCCTCGGCTACCGAACGCAAAAAAGAAACGCTCCCGGCTTCGAAATGGAAAAGCTGGAGGCGTTAAAGGTAGTGAATGCGCTGAAGGCCGACGGCTGGTCGTTTGCCTCACATGGATGGGGTCATTTGGATGCGGGGAAAATCAGCCTGGATCGCTTGGTACGGGATACTCAACGATGGAAGGATGAGGTGGAGACTCTCATTGGTCCCACCTCAATCTATATTTATCCCTATGGCAGCAGCGTGCTGCCCGGAGATCCGAAATACCAGGCGCTGCTGGATTCCGGTTTTAGCATGCTGTGCTCTGTTGGCCCGGAGCCTTATATTCAATTTCGATCCGACAGTATCATGATGGACCGCCGTCATATTGACGGGATCGCTCTAAGAGGACAAATCAAACGGTTATCCGGCTTGTTCGATGCCACAGAGGTGATTGATCCTGTAAGATCAAAGCCAGGCAGCTCCAACTAGCGTCAGGAGCACCTACACACTCATACTCTGTTCTTTATTATCTGCTAATTCCTTCTGTTCGCCGAACAGCTTTTTGAGAAGCGGCGGCGTAACTAAGGTTGTCAGAATAACGACAATAACAACCGATGTAAAGAATTCCTGCGGAAGAAGATTCATTTCCAGTCCGATAGCGGCGATGATCAAAGCCACCTCTCCGCGGGATACCATTCCTGCGCCGATTTTTAGAGAAGAATTCCACGAGAAACCAGTCACACGCGCCCCCAAGCCGCAGCCGAGGATCTTGGTTAATGCCGCCATGACGGTAAGTCCAGCAATGAGAGGCAGCTGCTCCATGATCCCGTCGAAGGTAACGGACACACCGATACTGACAAAGAATACGGGGACAAACACTGCATACGCAATGGGCTCTATCTTGTGCTCGACTTCTTTCTTAAAATTCGTTTGAGCTACTGCAATACCTGCTGCGAACGCTCCGATAATGCCGGCAATTTGCAGCGATTCGGCCAAGTAAGAAAAACCGAAGCAAACGATTAATCCCGCGCTGATAACCGTTTCCGACACACGCAAAGGCGCAAGCCGCTTCATTACCCATGGTACGACCTTCCATCCGAGGACAATGATAAGGGCAAAGAACAAGACTTTCTTGCCGATCAGCAGACCTATACTGACATCCCCGCCCCCCACGAAAAAGCTCATCAAGAACGCGAGCAAAATGACGACCAAAATATCGTCCACGATAGCGGCACCCAGGATGGTAACGCTCTCCCGGCTCTTCAATTGGCCCAGGTCCTTAAGCGTTTGCACGGAAATACTGACGGATGTCGCCGAGAACAGCAAGCCCAGGAACAACGATTCGGCTTGTCCAAGCCCCATGAGCTGTCCTCCAAAATATCCCCCAAGCAAAGGAAAAATAATCCCTCCTACAGCTACCGTAACCGATGAATTCCGGTTCCGGTTTAACTCCTGAACATCCGTTTCCAGACCTGCGATAAACATCAATAACAAAACCCCGATTTGACTAAAAGCTTGCAGTAAATCGGAATTTTGGATCCATCCCAGCACGGCAGGTCCGATAATAATGCCTACAATGAGCTTGCCAAGCACCGCCGGCTGCCCCAGCTTAACACAGAGATCCCCCGCAAGCTTTGTGGAGAGCAAAATAATTAACAATTGAAAGTAAAACAACAAGCCTCCCACTCCCATCAACAGTCGATTTGCAGCACAAAAGGAGCCTGTACAGACATACGGATAGCGTCTGTGACAGGCTCCACCTAAGAACTGCTCATTTTCTTTTTCCAGTAAATAATATAGCATTAAAGTGATTTATGTTTCAAGAAGTTTTTGTATTTTAGCTTAAGCGCCATGCAACTTCGTTTAATCGCAGCACGTCGCGGAATGCCCGTATAGAGGTGTGCTTATCAATGACCACACATTCGATCCCCGCCATCTCCGCCCAGTCTATCATGTGTTCTGCCGTTATGTTGTAGGAGAATATGGTGTGATGGGCTCCCCCCGCCAGAATCCATGCCTCAGCCGATTCCCGTAAAGATGGCTGAGGCTTCCACAGTACACGGCCGACCGGAAGCTTCGGCATCGCATTCTCCGGCTGCACCGCATCAACCTCATTGATGAGCAAACGGAAGCGGCTGCCCATATCGATGATCGAGGCATTAATCGCAACGCCGCTCCGGCCGTCGAAAACGAGCCGGGCAGGGTCCTCCTTTCCTCCGATGGATAGCGGGTGCACCTCGATCTTAGGGCGTTTTGCAGCAATAGTTGGACAAATCTCCAGCATATGGGCACCGAGCACCAGTTCGTTGCCTGGCTCCAAGTGATAGGTGTAATCCTCCATAAAGGATGTACCCTCGCCGCTGGCCATGATTTTCATGATGCGCAGCAGTGCAGCTGTTTTCCAATCACCTTCACCGCCAAAGCCGTAGCCTGCCGCCATCAGGCGCTGAACCGCCAGTCCCGGCAGCTGCTTCAAGCCGTGCAAATCTTCAAACGTCGTCGTGAAGGCGCCGAAGCCGCCCTCCTCCAAGAAGGCCTTAAGCCCCAGCTCCATCCGGGCCTGCTCCAAAATCGCTTCGCGGATCGGTCCCTCTTTCCTGCCTTCCGCAGCAATATCGTACAGCTCACCGTATTCATCAAGCAGCCGTTTGACTTCCGCCTCCGGAATGTCCCGCACTCGCTGAACCAAATCACCGACGCCATATCCGTTAACCGACCAGCCAAATCGAATCTGCGCTTCAACCTTATCCCCTTCGGTAACCGCCACTTGCCGCATGTTATCGCCAAACCGCGCTACCCTCAGGCTCCGTCCTTCCGTAAACGCTGCAGCCGTCCGCATCCATGCGCCGATACGCCGCCGAACCTCTCCGTCCTCCCAATAGCCGACGACGACTTTACGGGCAATGCCCATACGGGCACCAATAAATCCGTATTCCCGGTCTCCATGAGCCGATTGATTCAAATTCATGAAATTCATATCGATGCTGTCCCATGGAATATCCCGGTTATATTGTGTATGCAGGTGCAGCAGCGGCTTTCGCAGCTCCGAAAGACCGGCGATCCACATCTTTGCGGGAGAAAAGGTATGCATCCACGTAATCATACCTGCACAGCTCTCATCGGCGTTCGCCTCCAGGCAAAGCTTGCGGATCGCATCGGGCGTGGTCAGGACAGGCTTCCATTCCAGCTTGAACGGGATAGCCAAGTCCCGTTCAAGTCCTGCGGTTATGCGTTTGGAATGCTCATCTACTTCTTGCAGCGTTTCCGGTCCGTACAAATGCTGACTTCCAGTTACAAACCAAAATACATATGGCTTTACATTCAACATGATACGTCCTCCTCCGGAAAGTAAAAGACATATTTGTACGTACATAATCAACATAAAACTACAATATTCCAAATGATAATAATAATATGTACGTACATTTATATCGCTTTCATTTTACTCCGGATAGGCCTTGATTTCAACAAAAAAAAGAGCTCTTTAGGAAAAAAACTCCTTCCGAACTCTTATATCATGTTTGACAGCCATTGAGCTTGCACAAGCTTCATTTTTTATTCGGGGGGTTACTGTCTGTTTCCGTATGGGCTTGGGGCGTAACATCTTTCCTGATGGCTTCGTCTGGATTTAAGGGGCGCTGCGTAACATAAGGCAGCGGTGTCCGTATAATTTGCTGCGGATACGGTTCCTCAGAAGCTTCCAAGCGCGCGCCGCAATTCGTGCAAAACCTCGCCTGATCGGGGACGGATTGCCCGCAAGCACACTGCTTCTCGTGCTTTAACAAACGGATTTGTTCCTCCAATTCACGGATTTGCATCTCCAGCGTTTGATTCTCCTTAGAATACATGCGTACCGTTTTCTCCGCCCTGCTGAGATCCGCGGCTTTATATGCTTCATAAACCTCCGAACCGATGTGAAACAAGTTTTGGTTGAGCTGTTTCCGTTTCGAATGGATTTGTGCTGAGAGTTTGGTTACTTCAATCGCTTGTTGAGCTTTATCCGCCGCGCGGCTTGCCCCCTTCTTTAGCCTTGATAAGAAATGGTTCATGCTGCAGCCCCTCCCTGCTCCTAAACTTATCCTTTACTGTATCATACCGTACTTCTTGCTGCCATATAACCATCCATACGGGGTTTGAAACAACAGGAATAGAAAAATGAATCCATAAAAAAACGGAGCGCTTCTTTATCTGCGCACTCCGTTCTAATGTAATTCCGTTATTTGGCTTGACTTGCCCTTAGTCTTCCTGCCGCCTTAACGCTCTCATAATAATCAGGACTGCCGCTTAAAAGCCAATTCCGGTGGCCCACCGATGTCTCATCGCGTTCCGGCTCGCCGTACGGCCATTCCTCGCCGATGCCTTCGACATAGTCTTTCATCAGCATCAGCAGTGCCGCGCTCCACTGCCTTGTACCCCTGATTGTCGGAACCAGCGGGTAATATTTATCATAGGCAGCCCGGATCAGCGTATGAACCACTTCCTGCAGCACCCCCGGTATATCCGCTTCTTCAACCTTGGCAGCAAGATCTGCAGGGAGCTCCTTCTCATCAGTGGATGCATGCTGTTCATATTGCTCTGGCGTGACAAATCCTTTTTGCATAGCCATCCACAGCTTCATCCGGTCAAGCGCAGGCTTGTAGGCCTCAGGTACGGAAATCGTCAGCTCCGGCTTAGGGTCGTCCAAATTAATCACAAACGATTCTTCGAATTTATTCAGCTTTACATTTCCGCGCACACCCAGCCATCTTAATGCGAGCAGCCCATGCGTTCTGGCTTTCGGGTCGATTTCCTCGTTACGGCAAACCCTGCGAAGCAGCTTTTCAGCCCGCGGATCGGGAATCATGCACAGCAGGCGGATCGCCGTAAGCACGGACTCCGCATCTTGTTCGAGCCATAGTTTGACCTGCTCGAAAACATTGTCAAGCGGTTCTGTCATCAACCAGTCCAGCTCGATCTTTCGTCCGGCATACTCGGAAAGACTCAGGATCCCCTGTCCCTTCAACAGCTCTTCCCCGTAGCGTTCAACCAGATTCCGATGCGACTGTTCCAACTCCTCGGCCATTTGAGTAAGCGCCGGCTTTTCCTCTGCGCCCAAGCCGCTGCGGGTCAGCATGCTGCGCAGCCATTCCGACATCGCCCCCGGACTTTGCCGCCACATCATCAGAGCAAATGATATCAGGTCCCTATCGTATGCCACTGCTTGCTGCAAGGCAAAGCGGGCAAGGATCGTCTGTACATCATATTCTTTACGCATCAAGCTCAAGGACAGCACAAGGCCGTTCCAGGCATTCCCGTTCTCCTGATTCTCCGCGATCGCACGATAAAAGCAAAAGGCTGCGGCCCCATATGAATCGGCTTGCAAGTATTGTCGGCCCAAATCCCCGAATTGACTCATCCAATGTTCGCCCCCATGATGATGTTGGAATATATGACAAGTATACATGACAACCTAGCCGTAAGAAAGCTTTGTTCAAGATTTGTGCATGCTAAACCACGTATCGACATATCGGAGGCGATGAGGTTGTCTTATTATTGTGCCGTATGTAACGGAATGGAATCGCTTGAGTGCGCTTGTCCCGCCTGCGGACATGCAGTTCAAGATGAGGGGAAGCTCAGTGATTTTTATGGGCCGTACTCCCCTTATCGGAACATTGACGATTTAAGAATAACCAATGGCTTCAACGATCTGAAGCAGCATGAATGCATCCATTCCATTTATTGCCAGGAGTGCGGTCAATCGTCAACCTATCCGGTGAAAGAAACAAACCCGCTCCAATAAAAAAAACTGCAGCTTCCATTTAGGCAGGCTGCAGCTTTTTGGCTTTACGTCCATACTTCATCTTAAAAAATTTCTCAAACAGCTGCTTGACCATCCGTATTTCGGAAGCATCAAGCTTCATAATCGAGAAGTAAGTTTGCATCTGGTTATTTGCTGTAAGCTTGTCCCATGTAAGCACGACATCCTTGGCCAAGGCTTCATCCAGGCTCGAGAGAATAAGTTTTTTAATTCCTCCCGTACATATTTTAAACGAATCTTTGCGATAATATTTCTGAGATGCGGTGATCTCCGGTTTGATCCGCAGCAGCTGCACGGCATTCAGCGCATCATCGAGCGCGGAATGGTGCTGCCCGATGGGCTGCAGTTCATGGTCCGCCAGCGCTTTTTGCAGCCCTCCGTCAAAAAAGGAGGTCATGTCGATCAGATTGGAAAGCCACTTATCGGAGACTCCGTTCACTTTACAATCCACGAACAAATGAAAATAATCGCTGCCTCCCCAAGCCAGCATCTTATATTCATCTCCGCAAAAATCAATAAACGTATCCATCACGCTGCGAAACCGCTCGCTTTGTTGCAAGGTTTCCTTAGAGATTCCGGTAAATTGCAAAGCGAATTTATTTAATCGGAATTGGGGCCGAATGTAGCTTTGGAATGTATCCACAATCTCCAAGCGTTCATCGAGCTTTACAGCCCCGATCTCGATAATTTCCATGGGATGTATGTCATAATGTTTTCTGCCGTTAAACTCTAAATCTAAGACGATATAATGCATGTTGTGTCTATCACCTCATCTCTAAGCATACCACGATCAGACCGCGTTTCCTACCTTAATTCATTGCCATTTCAGCAGCTTCCATAATTTAACGCATAAAATGTGATTCCCATCCTATATCATGGTGCTTCTTGGTACTCAATCGATCCTTTTTCTTACGGCGGGAAGCGAATCGTTTATCCCTTCATATTATCCTTCCTTCTTCCTCTTATGATTAAAAGCCCCCATCCGCCGGATGGGGGCACTGCCATGATTTTGTCCTTCTTTATTTGTCGGCTTTTTGACCTACAACCGTGCCTGTCCATTCTTCATAGCATTTGACCACAGCGCTCATATCCTCGGCACCCCAGCCGCTGTTGCATGCGGTTTGAAACATCTGCTTGACCGAAGACAGCACGGGCACCGGAATCTGAAGCGATTCCGCCAGCCGGTTAGCCAGCTTTAGATCCTTGTGCATCAGCTGGGTCATGAATTGGGCCGAGAAATCGCGGCTAAGTATCTTCGGACCCTTCATCTCCGCCATGCCGCTGCGTCCTCCGCCCCCGGCCAGCACCTCCAGAAAGCGCTCCGGGTCTCCTCCCGCTTTTTGAATCATCACGAGACTCTCGGAGAGCGCCATCAGGTTGGCCGCCACCAGCATATTATTCGCAAGCTTGGCATTCGCTCCAGCCCCGCTGCTACCCATATAAACCGCTTTTTTACCCATAACGTCAAAGAACGGAGCACATTGGTCAAAGATTTCGCTCTTTCCTCCGACGATGAAAGTCAGCATGCCTTCAATGGCCTGCGGTTCACTTCCCGTCACTGGAGCATCGAGCATTTCTACTCCGTAGGAGGCCAAGGTTTGTGCCAGCTTTTGGCTCGTTTCAGTATAAATGGTGCTGCAATCCACTACAATCCGAGGCTTGCTTCCGGTTGACGATGCGCAAACGGATACGATACCCTGTTCTCCAAGGTAAACCTCCTCAACGGCACGATCATCTGTAAGCATGGTAAAGACAATATCCGCCTGCTGCGCCGCCTCAGCCGGTGAGGCTGCTATGCGGACGGACGGAAGTCCTTCAAAATCCTTGGTTTTGTCACGGTTGCGGTTAAACACAGTAAGAGGATAGCCTGCTTTGTGCAGATGTAGCGCCATCGGTTTACCCATCGTACCCAATCCAATAAATGCTAGTTTCACGTGTGCTTCCTCCATTTACCTAAGTTTCGAATGGTACTGCAGTCCAAGCTATAGGGCCCAAAATGCATTTCAAAAATTTCCAAACATAACAATTATCATAACATATGATATCCATCTATTTCTAGATAATTTAACGGATTTGCATTAGTACCGCTTCGATATCCTGACGGGTCATTTCCTCCTCCCCGGCAAACGTCACTACCGCATCCAGCAATTGTTGGGCCCTTGAAGGGTCGATCATTTGGTCGTAGAATCCAAAATATCCGATCGGATCGTTTTTTATGAATTGAACGAAATCATAAACGGCCTCCGACGTGTCTAACCGGGAGATAGGCAGATCTTGAATCGGGGGAATGGAGCCGCTGTATTCCACAAACATTTTGCGCTGCTCCCTGCTCATTAAATAAGATAGGACTTTAAACGCTGCCTTTGTGTCAGCCGTGGAAGAAATCGCCCAACCCGTGGAATAGCCGCCGTAATACTCTAAAGGATTGCCTTTACCGGCGATCGTGGGAAACCGGAAGTAGCCAATGTCATTGTGAGGCGTGTTGGGATCGAGCAATTTGCCCGCAACCCAGTCTCCCTGCATATACATGGCTGCTCTGCCTTCCAAAAACATCCTTTCCGCTTCGGCAAGATCCATGCCCAAAAAGGCATGAGGAAATGCCTTTTTCTTGACAAGCTCATGGAAACGCACACCTGCTTCAACAAAACTAGGATGGCTGAAATCACCCCTTCTGTTCATTACACGTTCAAACGGCTCCTCTCCTCCCAAACGATGGGAAAGGTAAGCGAACCAATGAAGCAGCGGCCAACGCTCTTTTCCGGCTGCGGCGATCGGGGTGACCCCTTGTTCGGATAAGGTTTGCACGATATCCAAAAATTCCTCCCAGCTGACCGGCGGCTTTAACCCATACGCTGCAAAGAGGTTGCGGTTATACCAGATCAGTACATGATTCACCGCATAAGGAACGCCGTAAATACGGTCATGGTAAGCGGCGCTTTGCAAAGCTTCGGGAACAAACTGGTTCTTAAAACCGGGGGTTTCCTGAAGCAGCCGGCTCAAATCGCTAACCACCCCGGAATCGACCATCCGTTTAAAATTTTCTCCGGTCCAGTAATGGAACAAATCGGGCATTTTACCGGAAACCATGGCTACCCTCAGCTTATTTTTATACGCCTCCGATTCATAATAGTAAGGAATGATTTGAATGTCCGGGTTTGCTTCGTTAAATTTCCGGATACTCTCCTGCATGACGGTTAGCCGATGATCCTTGGTTTCCAGACTCCACAAAGTGACCTTCACCGGCATAGACCCTTCGGATGCATGTTCTTTTGGAGAAACACCGCTGAATACGCAGGAGGAAGCTAACAGAAGTACTAGAAAAAAGGACAAGGCCACCCATACCCTGCGCATGTTCCATCAACCGCCCTTCAAGCGTTTAAGCGTGATCACACCTCCGAATCGCTCTCATTCCGATATTGATTCGGTGTAATCCCTTCCAGATCGCGGAACACTTTGACAAAGTATTTGGATGAAGAAAAGCCGACATCTTCGGCAATTTCATAAATTTTTTTATCGGTTTGCAGCAGCAGCTCCTTGGCTCTGATCAATCTCAACCGGTTTATGAATTCACTGAACGTTTGCTTTGTTTCTTCCTTAAAAAGGACGCAGGCATAGCTCGGATTAAGATGAATATGCTCGGCTATGTCCTTAACGCTCAAGGAAGGCCGGGACAGCTCGGCTCTGATATACTCAAGAGCCCTGCTTATCGCTTCGTTTCGTACCTTGGGGATGAACGATGCTTCCCTGCAGACGTCCTTGGACTCAAGACGGCGCTTTCGCTCTCTGACCATGCCAAGAGCATCCTGTACTGCGTTGGTCAGGCTCTCATGATCGACCGGCTTCAAAATATAATTGACCGCCCCAAGCTTCAAGGCTGCCCTGGCATATTCAAACTCCGCATAACCGGTGAGCATGATGGATACCGTATCCCTTTGCTCCATTTTAAGTCTTTCCAGAAGCTCAATTCCATTCAAGCCGGGCATGCGGATATCGGTGATCAGCAAATCAACAGGCAGTTTTCTGGCATATTCAAGCGCTTCCAATCCGTTCTCCGCCGCATAAAGATGCCATTGTCCTTGCGAGCACTGCTGCAATGCGTTCAATACGCCCCTCCTGGCCGGGAGCTCATCCTCGGCAATCAGTACATTAAGAAACTCGGTCATCTTTTTTCAACTCCTCCAAAGGAAGATGTAAAGTCACCTCTGTACCTGTTCCCTTGCCGCTGGTCAATGTCAGCTCGCAGCGATCGCCGTAATACAGCTGAATCCGCGACTTGATATTCGATAGTCCGATCCCCGATCCGTCCGTTCGTAAGGAGCGGTGCTCCCTTAAGCTTTCCTTTACTTGCCCGGCCTGCTCCTCCGTCATCCCTTCCCCGTTATCTTTAACCCGGATTTGAAGCACCGATTCGGTATCCCGCACCATCCGCCGGATGATAAGCTCGATCGAACCGCCTTTGATTTTGGGTTCGATCCCGTGCTGAATGGCATTCTCAACCAAGGGCTGTATCAGCAGCTTGGGAATGCGGATTCCGGTTACCTCCGGTCCCATATGAATCTCCCAAGACAACCGGTCGGTCAGCCTGAATTTCATAATCTCCAGGTATCTGCGGCAGTGCTCCACTTCATCGCGCAGCTCGGTCCAGTCGTCGCTTTGGGCATTTTTGATCGAATAACGGAATAATTTGGATAAGTTAATGATGATTTCTGCGCCTTCTTTTTCCTCCTTATCCCGCAGCGTCCAATAAAGCGATTCCAAGGTGTTAAATAAAAAGTGGGGATGGATCTGTGCCTGCAGCATCTTGATTTCCGCTTGATTTTTCAGCCTTTCCTTCTCGTAAACGGTTTCAATTAAATGGTGCAAATCTCTGACCAGCTTGTTGTATGCCGTATTCAAATCATTGATTTCGTAATTAAAATAAGTTTCTTCATTCGGCTCCGGTAAGGAGAAATGAACATTGCGCATTTTTTTACGCAATTTGCCGATCGGCATTGTAATCAGACTCGACATCACCCAAAGCAATCCCAGACAGACCATCAAGCCTACTAAAAGCGCGAACAACAGCATTTGCTTCAACACGACCGATTTTTCCGTGATGGTACGGATTGGAACAAGAATATGGATCGACCAATTGAATTGACTGGATTGCTCAATGATATGCAAGTAATCGCTGCCGTTGATACGGATCATAGGATAGATTTCCCCGGAATCGGAAGCCTCACCCACATTCAGATTTCTGTAATCCAGCATAGAGGGCTTCGTCGATGCGATTAACAGATTGTTGTGATCGTACAAATGCATGCTGCTGCCCTCGATCGAGGAATATTCCTCATTAAAAAAATCGACGAGGGATTTCATGACCCGGATCACCACATAGCCGCCCGCGGCCATTCGATCCTGTTCCAGCCTGATTTGCCTCACGGCAAGCAAAATCTGACTATCCTGAGGGTCCGTACCTACAAATACAAGCTGACCAGACCTCAGCTTGCTCAAAGTCAACGGATCATTACCGATCACATCGGATAATTTCTTGTTATCCAATGGATAGAACGGCTCATTCACGGAATACAGATCAATTCCTTTAACGATCCAAGAAAAGGCCACCAATTGATCAATGATCGGACGAACGGAAAGCTTCTGATCGATCGGAATCAGCAGGCCCTGCTTGGATCGGTACATCAAGGTTTGTATTCTTGAATCCATAACGACCTGAAGACTGATCGTATCGATTTGAGACAAAACGGCGTCGACCCTGGCGCTTGCCTGCTTGGCCGTCTCACCTAAATAACCCTCGGTATTGTGAATGAAAAGATCCGTTGTAGACTTGTATAACAAACCGCCGGCCACGGAAATGACTACGATCATTACCAGAAGGAATCCGAGTAAAATCTGTACGCGCGTTCGGTTTAAGCGAAGCTTGTCGATTATCCTCTCCATCTGATCTCCTTTGCAGTCTCTCACGACTTGGATTCAATATACAATAAAAATGGAAAAAGCGCACTACCTTGTAGGTTGTACGCGACTTCGATTCCATCCTCTAGCCTTTGACAGCTCCTGCCGACAGACCGCTCACCACTTTTTCCTGGGCCAGGAAATAAGCGAGCATCAGAGGCAGCGTACCGAGGGTCAGTGTAGCCATAATGCCCGGCACGTTAACGGAAAATTCTCCGTAAAAAGCCCGTAAACCCAACGGCAGGGTCATCTTGGCCGGAGTCGTGATCAGCACAAGACCAAACACAAACTCATTCCAGATGTGTATGAAATTATAAATCCCGATCGTAGCCAGAGCCGGGGTCAACAAAGGAAATACAATGCTCCAGAACAGACGGGCATGGCTAGCTCCATCCATGATGGCGGCTTCATCCAATTCTTTGGGAATTTCTTGAATAAACTGCGTCAGAATGATAATGGAAATCGGCAGGCTGAAGGAGATATAAGGTCCGGCGAGAGCCCAAAGCGTATCGTAAAGCCCAATATTTTTGGTTAGCATATAAATGGGAATCAATGTGGTATGAACCGGGATCATCATTCCGGCCAAAAATAAGTAAAAGATCGGGCGATTGAGCTTAAACCTCAAACGAACCAGCGGAAAGCTGACCATCGCCGCCAAATATACCGTAGAGGCCACGCAGACAACGGAGATGATGATGCTGTTGATGAAATACTGATCTATACCAAGTTCAAACACTTGAGCGTAATTTTCAAAATTGAGCCGGGCTATCAGACTGACTGGGTGTTCAAAAAACTCAGCTTGGGTTTTAAACGACGTGGCCACCATGTAGACGAAAGGATATCCCGTTACGACCAGAAACACGATGGCAAGCATATACAGCAAGACGCGTTGGATCGCTGTCAGCATCTTCTTTCTCTCCTTTCCTATGCCGGGTCCCGTCGACGGTTTTTATCCGCTGTCAAAATGAATATCGCCACAATCAAAGAGATGACGAACATCGTAAACGAAATGGAGCTGGCATAGCCCATGTTAAATTTGGCAAAGGCCTGCTTGTACATATAGGTGGCCATTAATTCCGTGCTGCTGTCGGGACCGCCTTCGGTCATGACGTAGATCAGATCGAAATATTTTAAGGAACCTATAACGGACAGCACCGAGGAGGTAACCATCGTCGGCTTCAAAAGCGGCAGCGTGATGTGCCAAAACTGCTTCCATCCGTTGCAGCCGTCCATTTTGGCCGATTCGTAAATTTCTTCAGGAATACCTGCCATCGCAGCTCGAAACAAAATCATATAAAATGGAGTAAACTGCCAGCAAATGGTCGCCGTTACCGCCAGAAAGGCCGTTTTCGAATCGCCGAGCCAGCCTTGCTGCCATGTGCCCAGACCGATAACATCCAAGGTTTGATTGATAATCCCCATGGTAGGATCATAGATAAAAGTCCACAAAATCCCTAGTGCGACAGTAGACATCAACAGCGGCATGAAATACACGGTACGGAATAACCGTAGTCCCTTAATCGGGGCAAATAGAATCAAAGCCATAATTAATCCGAGCGGCAGCTGCGTCACAATGGAGGCCGCCACCAACAGCAAATTATTGATAATCGTTTTCCAAAATACGGAGTCCGCCATTAAAGCGGTATAGTTATCAAACAGGATAAACGTCCGCTCCGCCTGTATTCCATTCCAATTATACAAACTGTAATAAAAGGTAGAGAAAATCGGAAAGATGACGTAGGTGAGGTAGACCAGCAAAGCAGGCCCGATAAAACCTAAAAGAAAAGCCGTATTTGAGCGCTTGCCCCCCCGCACCGCTTTCTTCATTTCCACTTGTTCGGTATGCGTATCTGCCGCACTGTTCATGCCCGGCATCCCCTTTCCCGCAAAAGAAGCTGAGGGGAGAGTCCTCCCCTCGATATACAGCTTCCAATGCTCCATGCTTTCATTACTTCTTCAATACTTCCTTGGCCTTGGCTTCCATCTGCTTTGCAGCTTCCGCGGGAGAGACCGATTGGCCGAACAGCGCTTGGGTCGTATCTTTGTGCAGCTCGGCAAGCTCCGGAGGAAGCGTTTGATCGTAGAAGGTTTGCAAATATCCGGCTTTGCTCAGCATCTCATTAAGCTGCACGGCAAAAGCGTCTTTGTAATTGACACCTTTCACCGCCGAAATCGCACTTGTCTCATCCGCCATTTGTTGAGCCATTTCTTGCGTCGTCAGAGCTTTTACAAGCTCAACGGCCAAATCCGGTTGCTTCGATTTCGCGGAAACCGAGAATACGGGGGAGACTCCGCCAACCATATTCGAGATATTTCCTTTGCCGCCCGTCACCGCAGGAAACGGAAACATACCCAGCTTATTGAGGAAATCCGGAGCCTCATTGCGGACATTGTTCACATACGATGCCGTCTGCAGTTCCATCGCCGCTTTTCCCGTATAAAGCAATTGGCGGGACTGCCCGGTGTCGTATTGGAGTCCGTTAAAGCCCGGGTTAAACGCTCCGCGTTTGACCAAATCCTGAATCATTTCTCCGGCTTTCACATAGGCTTCATCGTCAAATGTGCGGCCTTTGCGCTCGAACGCTTCCGAGAAAATTTCAGGTCCGGCCACCTTTTCCGCAAAATACATCAGATAAAATGCCGAGGGCCATTTCGTTTTATTCGCCATGGAAATCGGAATGATATTTTCTTTTTTCAGCGTATCGACAATCTTCAGCAGGTCGTCGTACGTCTGAGGCGGCTGGAGCTGATACTTAGCAAAGATTTCTTTATTGTAAAAAAACGGAACAACCGACATCGCCAGAGGAGCTCCGTATATTTTTGAATCAAAGGTTGCCGCCCCCAGAGCTGCCGGCACATAGGAATCGGCTTTGATTTTGCCGGTTAAGTCCAACACCTGGTTCGCGGAAACAAATTGCTTCAACCATCCTCCGCCCCAGGAGTGGAACACGTCCGGCGGATTGCCGCCTCCCATGGCTACGGAGAGCTTGGTTTTGTACGGATCGTTAGGAATTTGTACGACTTCCACTTCAGCATCAGGATGGGCCTGCATAAACTTCTGTACAGCGGCTTCGATTAATTCCTTTCTTTTGCCGGTTTCAATATACCAAAACGACAGCTTCTTCTTATCTCCGCTTGACGTTTGGGCAGGCTGCTTCTGCTCTGCTGTTCCGGTGTCTTTTTTGCGGGTATCCTGCGTGGTATTCGATGAAGCACCGCCGCAAGCCGTGGTCAGAAGCATGAGACTTGTCATTAAAACCGAGACCCATTTTTTCATTTCCATCTCTCCCCAATATTTTTTTGGTTGCGCTTTCATTTTAACAACTTATCATTTATGGCATAAGGTCTTTTGATTTGATAAAATACCATTTTTTTTAGGTCGTCCTCCAAATGCAAACTATTCTTGAACCCGGTTGTCCGGTCACGTCAGGACGTTCAGATCTTCCCGAAAAAAACGGCCTGCCCCTTAAAGGACAAGCCGTTTAACTCTTAAGCTTGAGCACTGAACGAATCCGGCACATACTCGATTCGAGACTGAGCAACAATCGTTAATTGCTCTTTTCGAGAATCGTAGGCTACCGGACCGTCCTTGACGTAATACCAAACCTTCTTCGTGGGCTGATCGTCGAATTCATGAAAAACAAACACGTTCAGCTCCGTCTTCCACTTCAAGATTTCCTCTACGTTTGAATCCAGAGGCGTGTTAAGGATAAATCTCCATTCTTCTCCCGCTTGCTCGAGCTTATATTCGACGTATTGCTTACCTGTATCGATAAACGTTCTGCCGCCCACCGCATGTTTTACCAAAAGGGTTTCCTTCATTACAATATCTCCTCCCTATGGCAGATCGATCAGCATGAAGAACACATCTTCATCCGCCGCGATGGTCATCTTGGACAAAGCTTCGATTCTTGCCGTATCTCTGGTTCCCAGAGGGTTGCCGTCTACCGTCAAACGCCCCTCGATAACAAAGATAAACACACGCCGGCCTTCCTCTTGTTGGAAAAAGATTTCCTTGTCCTTCTCCAGTCTGCTCAAGTAGATGGTCATGTCTTGATGAATGAACGCCACTTGATCTGATCCCTGCCGCGAAACGACAGGCAGTAGTGTATTTCTCAGCCTCGCCGGATCGTAGCTGCTCGTTTCATAGGAAGGCGTAAGACCCCGCTCGCTTGGCATAAACCACAGCTGCAGCAGCTTCAGCTCCTCGGTTTCCGATGCGTTGTACTCCGCGTGAATCATTCCGCTTCCCGCCGTCATTCGCTGGATTTCGCCGGCCGAAGTCACCGCTACGTTGCCCAAGTTATCCTCATGCTTGATGGCGCCGCTAAGCACAATCGTGACGATCTCCATATCGCTGTGCGGATGGGGACCGAACCCGCGCCCTGCTCCTACTTCATCGTCATTACATACCCGCATGACCCCAAAGCTAGTATTGTCCGGGTCGAAATACTCTCCAAAGGAAAAACTGGGACGGCTGCGCAGCCATCCAATATCTACAGCATAGCGGGATTCTGCAGGATATACCTGAATCATATATGGATCTTCCTCTCCCCATGGGTTGTTTATTCGTTTAACTTCATTGTAAGCTGTATGAGCCTTCTCTTCAATCTATGACAAAAGCCGGCTGCCCTTCGGCAGCCGGCTTTTGTCCGTGTATGATATTATAAAACGGCTTCAGCCAAGATTTCAGCAATATCCTTCGTCTTGATCTGTTCTTCTACATTCTTCAGCTTAGCCCCGTCGCTCATCATCGTAAGACAGTAAGGACAGGCGCTGCTGATCAGGGTAGGACGAACAGCCATCGCTTGCTCTACTCTGGCTACGTTCACACGTTTGCCCGCAGTTTCTTCCATCCACATCATCCCGCCTCCCGCGCCGCAGCACATCCCGGTCTCCTTTGTTCTTTCCATTTCAACCAGTTCTACTCCAGGTATGGCTCTCAGAATGTTTCGCGGTTGTTCATATACATCATTATAGCGACCCAAATAACACGAATCGTGGTACGTAATCCTTTCCTTGGCTTCCCTGACAGGAATCAGCTTCTTTTCTTTGACCAGCTGCTCCAGCAGTTCCGTATGGTGATAAACCTCCGCTTCCAGTCCGAATTCAGGGTATTCGTTTTTCAACGTGTTATAGGTATGAGGACAAGCCGTCACTATTTTTTTTACATCATATTTTTTAAATATCTCTATATTTTCTTTACAGAGCTCCTGGAATAAAAATTCATTGCCAAGCCTCCGCGCGGTATCCCCCGAGTTTTTCTCCTCTTCGCCAAGAACTGCAAAACGGACATTCGCTTTGTTTAACAGCTGAACCAGCGAACGGGTCACTTTATTGTTTCGAATATCATAAGAGCCCATCGATCCGACAAAATAAAGCACTTCAAAATCGGGATTTTCCTTCACGGTCGGTACGTGTAAATCGACTGCCTCCTCTTTCCATTGAAACCGATCCTTTTTACTGAATCCCCACGGATTTCCTTGCCTTTCAATATTCTGAAGCGCGCGCTGTCCGCCCGAGGGTATGCTTCCCTGCATCAGGACAAGCTGACGGCGCAGATCGATGATTTTATCCACGTGCTCGTTACCTACCGGACATTGGTCCTCGCAATTTCTGCAGGTGGTGCATTCCCAAACTTCTTCTTCAGTCATGACATCGCCTATTAATTGGACATCTTCAATTTTTTTGTCCGTAATCGTCCAGCCCAGCTTCTGCATCTGCATCGTCGGGGCGATATCGGTAACGGTATTCTCTGCCAATGCACCGGAGTGATCTGGAGATTGGAACGAATGTGTCCCCTCGTAACCAAACACAAAGCCGGGAACCCATGGCGACTTGGAGGTCAAATGCTGTCCTTTCTCCGTCAAATGATCCCGCAGCTTTACAATCATATGCATGGGAGAAAGAGACTTTCCGGTATTCGAAGCCGGACAAACGTTGGTGCATCTTCCGCATTCTACGCAAGCATAGAAATCCAGCATTTGCTTTTGGGTAAATTCTTCAACGTTCGCTACACCGAACGATTCGGCCGATTCGTCCTCCAGATCAAGCGCTTTCAATCTGCCTGCCGGCTCTCTTCTTTTTAACCAGATATTGACCGGAGCCGTAAGAATATGAAAATGCTTGGATTGCGGGACATAAATCGCAAAGGAGAGCAGGATTAGCAGATGAATCCACCAGAAGGTGAAGAATAAAGCCTGAGCCGGCTGCGGAGACATCCCCTCAAATAGAAGAGAAAGGGAGGATGAGACCGGCGCATACCATGAAAACCCATGCTGTAACAATACCCGCTCAAACGATAGCGTAAATAGAATGGAAAGCATCAGTGAAAAGATGAACAGAAGCACAATGCTGGGCTTCCAGCCTTTTTTGAGCCGCTTCACCTTCTCCATATATCTCCGGTATCCTGCATAGCCGGCAGCCAATAGGACCAGCAGTACGCTGATCTCCTGAAAAAGGGAAAATACGTCATATCCTGGAATAGGCAGCGGCTTCCCGGAAAGCCCTTTGTAAATTAAATCGACAGCGCCCAACTGCAGTATAATAAAGCCATAAAAGATAATGACATGCATCCATCCGCTTTTCCGGTCTTTTAACAGCTTCCTTTGACCGAAAACCTCGGCAAAAAAATCCTTCAGCCGTTCTTTGCTAACCAATGGAATGGATGCGGGCTTGCCTAAACGAATATAGCTGTACCGTACATAAACAGCCTTAAAGGCTAAATAAAGCGCTAGTCCGGTGATCACTAAAAACGAAAAAAAATGAATGGGAGCCCACATCGTAATCTCTCCTCATGATCCGGTATCTCCAAAATGGTGTTTTCCTTGTGTTCAACCAAGCTTAAGCGTTTTTTGACGGATTCAGGATCTGATGTCTGACGTAATTCAAATGCTTCATGAACGCCTCGCAGGCTTCTTCTTTGTTTCTCATTTTGAATGCCTCCAGGATCGGCTTGTGCATCTCGGCAAGCTCCTGTAAATCATGGAAATAAAACTGTCCGGTAAAATACCAGACCCTGCTCATCTTATTTGTAATATCCTCCCACACTTGATACATGAAGGAATGCTCGGCAATCTTATATATAATGCTGTGAAAAGCCACGTCATTCAATCTCATTTTGTCGATATCGTCCGTTTGGCCCGCCTCGACCATCGCATTATAAATTTCCTCCAAGGCGGCGACATCCTCATCCGTAATTCTCTCTATCGCCCTGCGAATGGCAAATACTTCGATCACTTCCCGAAAGCTGTAAATTTCCTCGATATCTTTTTTTGAAAAATTCGAAACATAGGTTCCTTTATTCCCATGAGTAACGACAAGCTCATCCCTGCGAAGCAGCCCTAAGGCTTCACGCACCGTACTTTGACTGACACCGAAGGTTTTGGCAAGCTCCAGCTCGACAATCCGGTCTCCGGATTTCAGCTCGGAACGGATAATGGATTCTTTGATGGACTCATACACCTGTTCGGCAAGTGATTTGTAAACTACTTTCTTTTTTATCATAGACACATCCTTTACACGGGATACCGGTTATGGATGAGCTGTCCCATTCCCAAGCAGCGCATCCAATCGACTATATTTTACCGTATTCCCGCGTGAATTCAAATGCTGCGGCCAGATCAGGGTACCCTATACTCAGATCGGCTAATAGAACGAATGGAAAGAAATGTTATGATGCAATGATCCTTCGATTGCATTTAACGGGAAATCCTCCATGTATTTTGAACGAGCTGCCCGTTAGGGCCGGATTACCTGGAAATCCTCCCGCTGCATCAACCGCTACCTTAGAAAACGAATGATATATGAATATTTTGCAGTAGATTTTCCATTTAATTTATGTCTCCAATGAACTGAAGCCCTAATTAACAGGAGTTTTTCCAGTTAATAAATTCATAGATCATGAATACGCTCCAAGCAGCCCGGGTTGCTAATGAGATTGACATTAAGGTAGGAGTCGTTGATTTAGTTTGCCAATCTTTTTCGGAACTCTTCTGTCAGCAGAGGAACGATCTCAAACAAATCTCCAACGATCCCGTAATCCGCAATCTGAAAAATTGGAGCCTCCGGGTCCTTATTAATCGCGATGATGACTTTGGAGTTCGACATCCCGGCTACATGCTGTATCGCCCCTGAAATCCCGCATGCGATATAGAGATCGGGTGTAATCACCTTTCCCGTTTGGCCGATCTGCATCCCATAATCGCAGTAGCCTTCGTCACAAGCGCCTCTGGAAGCTCCGGTCGCTCCACCGAGAACGGACGCCAGCTCATTCAGCGGACCAAATCCTTCTTTACTCTTCACGCCCCGTCCCCCGGAAATGACGATTTTCGCTTCGGCTAAATCAATCGCTCCCGTAGACTTCAACACAATGTCGCGAATCACGGTTTGTAAATCTACTTTATCCGCCTCACATGAAATGACTTCCGGTACCGTCGGCGAGGTCTCCGCCTTAAAGTTGTTCGGACGTATCGTGACGAACATGTTCTCTGTGGTAAATCGTTTCTTCTCGAAGGCTTTCCCTGCATAGATTGGGCGTACAAAGACCGGATCCTGGCTATCAAACTCCACATTCGTGCAATCTGTGATCAAACCCAACCCGAAACGGGTAGCGATCCTCGGAGCTACGTCCTTCATATTCACGGTATGACCCGCGATAACGACATCCGGATTCGTTTCTTGAATCACTTTCTGAAAAGCATGATAGTAAATATCGGAATGATATCCGTCAAACTGAGAATCGGAAAACATCAGCACCTGATCCGCGCCATGCTGCCCCAGCACCTCAGCATACCCGGAGGCCTGACTTCCGAACACAGCCGCGATCAAGCTCCCGTCACCGGCTATTTTTTTGCCGATGGACAGCGCCTCTAAAGATACCTGACGGAGTACAGAGCCTTTCATTTCCGTAAGAACCAACACTTTTCTGTTCATCGCTCTTCTTCCTCTCTAAAAGATGGATGTTTTTTCAAATAAGATGTTCACCAAGGCAGCAGCTGCGCCATTCGGTTCATTCTGACCGATGAACCGGCAAGCCTGCCTTTTGGGCGGCAGGTAACGGCCCACCGTTTCCGTCTTTGCAGTTCTGTCCAATCCGCTGAGCTCCTCTGAGCGGATCGTATCGATCGGCTTTTTCTTTGCCTTCATGATATTGGGCAGAGACGGGTATCGAGGATCGTTAAGACCCTGCTGACAAGTAATGAGCAGCGGAAGCCTGCCTTCGATTTTATATACGTCTCCCTCTACGTCTCTCTCCATATGAACCTGGTTCGATTCGATCGTTAACTTAATAACGGACGTCACATGAGGGATCTTTAATTCTTCCGCCAGACGAACCCCCACCTGACCGGCTCCGTTATCAATCGATTGATTTCCCGTCAAAATGATATCGATGTCCTTATCTTTTAAATAATGAGTCAACGTCTGGGAGATGACATATTCGTCACCCTCCACTCCACTGATCCTTACGGCCTTGTCGGCCCCCATGGCCAAAGCATGCCGCAGGGCGGTTTCCACACGCTCCGGACCGATCGTGACCACGGTAACCTCTCCTCCGAATTGTTCACGCAGCCTCACGGCTTCCTCTACCGCATACTCATCATATGGATTTATGATCCAATTCGCTTGATCTTCCACGATATTCCCGTTTTCCAGCTTGATCTTCTCTTCCGTATCAAAGGTTTGCTTCAAACATACCCAAATGTTCAAACGGACTCCCTCCCCATACTCTCTGATTAACGATGCTTAAATACCGGCTTGCGTTTTTCAAAAAAAGCATTGATGCCTTCTCTTACATCATCCGATTCATGAACCTGACGAAAAAGCTCTCGTCCAAATCGATCAAAATCGTTCCTTGAATCAATATACTGGTTTACCGCTCGTTTCGCGGCTTGTACCGCGGTGGCAGGAAGGGAAGCCAGCCGTCCGGCGAGTTCTTCAGCCGCTTCAGGCAATTGGTTCGCAGGCACGACTTCCGTAGCCATGCCCATGCTTTTCGCTTCTGTCGCCTGAATCACGCTGCCGGTTACCATCAGCTTCATGGCATTCCCGGCCCCGGCAATGTCCATCATCCGTTCCAGTCCGCCATTTCCGGGAAACACCCCTCTTGTGACTTCAGGAAACCCGATTTGGGCATTCTCTGCAAAAATCCTGAAATCGAATGCCATGGCCAATTCAGCGCCTCCACCCAGGGCATTTCCTTGAATGCAAGCGATGGTCGGCTGCGGAGCGTTCATGATCGATTTCAGCATAAGATGACCCTCATCCCAGGCTTTGCCGGCGGACTTGTTCTCAATACGCTCCGGAAACTCCTTCAAATCGGCGCCACAGCAAAAATGCGGTCCTTCCGTCTCAAATAGAATCACGCGTACGTCCGGATGCTTGGAAATTTGCGAAAACACATCTTTGATTTCTCTTTTTACCTGATTGGACAATACATTCATTTTGGGATTGGACAGCGAGATGCTGGCAATCCCCTCAGCAACCGAATGGATTTGAACATACATGGATCATCACCCTTGCCGGATTTTCTGGGTTGGCCAAATATAAAAATCCGTTGTCATCTTCCCTTTGCTGCATTGAACACGAATACTTCTCTTCCAATCGTTATCGTTTTTCTTAGGATAGTCTTCTCGGTAATGACAGCTCCGGCTTTCCTTTCGTTCTCTAGCGGACAACACGATGATTTTTGCCGTAATGAGCATATGATGTAATTCCTTCGCTTTAGCGAACCGGCTGTCATCGATTTGATAAACACCGTTTAACAGGTCCTTCTCCAGACTGGACAAAAAATCCCATGCTTCCGACAGCCTCTGCTCATTTCGTATAACCAGACAATTTTTGTGCATCATGTCTTTCACGGCATCCACGGCTTCCTGCAGGCTTTTCGTTCCATGAGCGCTCTTCTGCAGCCAAGCATGGTAGCCGTCCATCCGGGCCGCGGCTTGAAGCTGCGGATCCGGCTTCGCTGTCTGCTGTTTGGCATAATGTGCAGAAGCTGTACCCGCTCTGTGGCCGAACACCTGTCCTTCCGCCAGCGAGTTGCCCCCCGGCCGGTCCGGTCCTCGCAAACCGCCTGCCGTCTCTCCGGCAACGTATAGTCCCGCCACCGCCGTCTCACAATTCATATTCAAAATCTGAACTCCCCCGTTGTTGCACTGGGAGATTAATCCGATTTCAAATGTATCCTTATCCAAATCCGTACCCTTGCTCTTAAGAACGCGTTTGGTTTTGGGCATTTTCGATTCAATCAATTCATCGGTTCCCGGCTTTTTGGTATACCACACCCCGCCTCTGGGGGTCGGATGGTTTTCTGATTCCCGTTGAATCGAGGTGTCCAGATAAAATGAGACGTTGGATACGGAGAACGGAAACACTTTTTCCTTATACACCTCTTCCACCGTTACGCCCTCCGGAAGGATATCTTTAAAAATCGATTCCCCGTTTCCGTTTGTAAGCTCGGGATTCGTTTTCCATACCGGGCCGGAGAGCAGCGTAATGGACGGAAACAAGGAAGCCGGGCCGATCTGCACAAATTCCATATTGATCAAGGGCAGACCTAATTGATAGGCCATCGCGTAACCGTCGCCCGTCATATCCGGCGTACCTACGCCATATTTATAAATGCCGTGGGAACCGCCGCAAGCAAAGATGACCGCCGGTGTCCGGTAAAGCACGATTTCTTGCGCCGCCTGATCCCAGCCCAAAGCCCCGGTTACCTTCTGATGGTCATCTGTCAAGATGTCAAAAATCATCATATCCTCATCCACGGGTACATCAAGCTCTTTTATTCTTTTAGCCAAAATGTTAAGAATATGTCTTGCAGTAACCCCGTTCACCCGGCAGGTTCTGGGATACGTCGCATAGTCGCTCATGCCCTGAACCAATTTTCCGTTCGGCTGTTTATCAAAATCCAGTCCCAGATCGATGAGGTCATAAATCCGGTCCGGCATTTCATGCGCCAATCCCCACACCAGCTCGGGATCAATGAAGCCTTCCCCGGATTCCATCGTATCGGAATAATGAATTTCCGGATGGTCCCGCTCATCCCCATGGCCGATTGCCGCAGCGATGGAAAGCAATTCAGAGAAAGCCGTAGCCGTTGATCCGCTCTTTAACCATTTGGACTTTACCGCCATCCGCACATCGGCTCCGGCCTGTTTCGCCGAAAGCGCCGCACGGGCTGCCGCTCCGCCGCCTCCGATCACAAGTACGTCCGCAATGATTTGCTTTGCAATCCTTTGTTTGGACATGATTTAGGTCTCCTTACTCAAAAATATGGGAAGACATCGGGCGGACTTCCGGGTCAATGGTTACTTTAAAATCGATATAAGGTAAAATTTCCTTCTCTATATCGATTCCCGGCGCGAATTCGGTAAGCACCAACCCGTCTTCTCCTAATCGAAATACGGCTCTCTCCGTAATGTACAAAGGCGCTTGCCCTTTTTCTCTGGCGGCATGGGCATTGAACGTCAAATGCTCCACCTGCGGGATAAACTTTTTATGTCTTCCTTCCTTCAAGATGTTCAGCTTCCCGTCACGAATTTGGATTTCCAATCCCCCGCTTGTGAGCGTGCCGCAAAACAATATTTTCTTTGTACGGTGAACGATATCGATAAAACCGCCGGAACCGCGGAAAATGCCGTTAAACTTGCTGACGTTCACATTGCCGGCTCCGTCAATTTGCGCGAAACCAAGCAGACTGGCCGATAAGCTTCCGCTGTGATAATAATCAAAAGCCTGCGGGGAAGTCAGTATAGCCGTGGGATTGATGTGGGCTCCGAACACCTCTTCACCCATCGGAATCCCGCCGACTGCGCCGTGCTCCAAAGAAAACGTAACCTGATCGAAAAATTGTTCTTCTATTAGTAATTGCGGCAGAGAAACCGGAATACCCACCCCAAGATTGACGACGGAACCAGAAGCCAATTCTTCTGTGGCCCTGCGCAAAATAATCTTCTTGGTATCCAAGGGAAGCGGCTCGGCAATGTCATCGATCGGAGCTCTGACTTCTCCCGTCCAGCTCGGATTATAATCGAGCAGACTTTGCTTTTGCTCAGGATCGATGACGACGGCATCGACTAAAATACCAGGAACGGCAATCGAACGCGGGTGCATCGTGCCTTTGGCCGTAAGCCTCTTAGCCTGAACGATGACGTAGCCCCCATTCGCCTTGGCCGCCATGGCCATCTCCAGTCCGGCCAACGTTACCGGTTCATGCTCCAATGATACGTTGCCGTCCTCATCTGCCGTCGTTCCGCGGATGATCGCAGCATGGATCGGCTGCGGACGGTAATAAAGATACTCTTCTCCGGCCACCTGAATCACCTCATTCAGGTTCTCCGTCGTTCTTTCGTTCAGCCTCCCCCCTTCCATCCGGGGATCCACATAGGTTTGCAGTCCGACCTGCGTGAACATGCCTTTGTTGCCGCCGGCCATGCTGCGGATCAGATGGAATAACGTCCCCATGGAAAAGCTGTATGCCTCAATTTGATTGCTTCGAATCATTTCGGTAATCCTAGGACTTTCCTTGACATTGAAGCTGCCGCTGATCAGCCTTTTTAGCATTCCGGGCTTTGCCAAATGATCCAATCCCGTCGTTCGCTCTTTATCCCAGCCGACCCGAACAGGGGTAATGACCGTCAGATTGGAAGGACTGCCGCAGGAATCAAACCGATGACTCAGGGCCGAGATCATTTTCTCCGGACAAAGAATCGAAATCAGGCCCCCGATGGCAATCGTCGAATCATTGGGGATGTTCGCTGCGGCTTCTTCGGCCGTCATGACTTTAGAACGGCTCGCAGAGCTTTTTTGGCTTGCAGACATGTTTTCCTCCCCCCTCCTTCTTTTTAGATATCATACTTGCGCAGGTCGAATAAATCAGCCGTGAGCATTCCTTGCTTCAATTGCTCGATGACCTGTTTTTCAAACTCGACCTTCTCTTGAGCCGCCCGTACAATCTCTTCCAACCGTTCTGAGGGAACAACGGCTACTCCGCTTGCATCGGCTAGAATAATATCTCCCGGACGGACAATCGTACCTCCTGCAACGATCGGAGCATTCAGCTTGCCTTTATTTTTCTTCTCCGCTTTTTTGATCGATACCGAATGGGTGAATACCGGGAATCCGAGATCGATAATTTGTTCAATATCCCGGACACTGCCGTCGATAACGAGCCCTTTAATGTTACGTTCCATAGCTGCAATCGTTAAAATTTCTCCCCAATAGCCCGCTTCATAGTGTTGATTCGTTGTCGCAACCAGTACATCTCCCGGATTGGCTTGGGCAACTGCCAGGTGCAGCATCAAGTTATCACCGGGGTGGCACTTTATGGTCAGGGCCGGACCGCATAATTTGAATTGACGATCCAGAGGCTTAATGTTTGCCGTCATGGCGTGTTCATTGCCCGCCAAACAATCGGAAACAATCGCCGCATCAAATTGTGCCAATTGTTCGATTAACGAAGTCGTGCTTTGATCTATCATTCTGCCATCTCCCCATGAGATTGATTTCTACTTTCGCTGATCGAATTTTTTCTCGAGTACGGTTGCGGCAAGCATAGTCTTGTGAACCTGCAGCGTTCCACCGGCAATCGAAGCCGCCCGAACACAACGGTAGTACCATTCCAGCGGATATTCCCTTGAAAAACCGTATCCTCCATGCAGCTGGAGGCAATCATCCGTAATTTTTTTCGCGGCTTCGGCCACATAGACTTTGGCAATGCTTACCGACGTCTTATCGATTTTACTGTCAAGGACTTCAGCAGCCGCTTTATAGAGCAAGGTTCGGGCCGCTTCCAGCTGCAGGTACATGTCGGCAATCATCCACTGCACACCCTGAAACTCGCAAATCTCTTTGCCAAACTGCTTGCGTTCTTTCACGTACTGGCAGGTACGATCGAATGCTGCTTGGGTAATGCCCAGCGTTTGGGCCGCATATCCGAGACGAACGCCGTTATACACGCCCATTAAGGCTTTAAATGCATTTTTGGTAACCAATACGTTTTCTTTTGGAACGAGCGCCTCATCAAAATACAGTGCGGTTTGGAATTCACCGCTCATATTCTCCTCAGCGACGCCTACGGAAAATCCTGGCGTACCGCGTTCCACCAGAATGGCTCCGATATCGGACGGATTGCCCGAATTGCCGAACCGGGCGTAGACGACAAACGCATTCGCAAGATGCCCTTCGCTGACAAAGATTTTCGAGCCGTTCAGCTTGTAATAATCGCCGCTTTCCACAGCCGTCGTTTTCAGATCGGTCGCCGCACTCCCCGCATCCGGCTCACTCATACCTAAAGCGACATAGTATTTACCTGCTGCAATTTTCGGTAAATATTTACTCTTCTGCTCCGGAGTCCCCAGATGATTAATAAAATTGGCGATACCGGGACCTGTGTGGTACACCATCCGCCCGCTGGTGGGACATACCTTGCACAGCTCCTCGATCATCAGCATGGCACTGAACAAGTCCAGATTCATCCCACCGTACTCTTCAGGTAAAGTAACGCCCAGAAATCCGTGCTCGGAAAGCATCTCCGCGTTTATCCAGAAATCCTCGCCCTCCAGCCAATGCTTCGCCGGGGTCAGCTTGCGCGAAGCAAAGTCCCGCGCAACCGACTGCCATTCGAGCTGCTCTGCTGTTAATTCGTAGCCCATAGATCAACTCTCCCAAAAAATAGTAAATGTGTGACTCATCTTCCGAATCTATTTTGAGCTTGAATAAACGACTTTGAGTGCCGTTAAGAAATCCTTTCCGGTTGAACCGATGGAGTACGGGCCGACGGCGGAATGCTTAAGTCCCCCAAAGGGAACATGCGATTCGCTGATCGTTCCATTATTAATGTGAATCATACCGGTTTCGATTTCCTCCACAGCCTGCTCCGCATACGGCATATGATGCGTAAAGCAGGACACCGCCAGCCCGTATTCACTGTTATTGGCCACTTGAATGGCTTCCTCAAAGCTGTCAACCGGGATCACGACCAGAACGGGACCAAAGATTTCTTCCTGGGCAATTCTCATGTCCGGCGTTACATTCGTAAAAACCGTCGGCTCATAATAGTAGCCTCCGCTCACGCCGGCCGGCTTCTTGCCCCCGGCTGCCAAAGTTGCGCCCTCCTCCAGTCCGATACGCACATATTGTTCCACCGTATCCAATTGGTCCTGGCTGACCAGCGGCCCCATATTCACTTTGTCGGATATGCCGCCCCCTATGACATAATGGGCAAGCTTTTCTGTTAACGCCAGAGTGACCTCTTCGGCCCTGGATCTTTGTACGACGATCCGGCTGATCGAGGTGCACCGCTGTCCGCTTGCCGCGAAGGCTGCGGCCAGGATCTGATCGACGGCTCCATTCACATCCGGATAGTCGTAAATAATGCCGGCATTCTTGCCCCCCATCTCCAGCTGCACTTCTATGAGACGTTCCGCAGCCAGCTTGTAGATCCCTGAACCGACAGCCGTTGATCCGGTAAAGGTAACCCCTTTGACCAGCGGGTGCGAGACGAGCGTATTGCCGACGCTTCGGCCTGAACCGACAATCAGGTTCAGAACACCTGCGGGAAGTCCCGCTTCTTCGAACAATTCAATGATTTTCGCACCCATAGCCGCCGTAACCGTTGCCGGCTTAAAGACAACGGCATTTCCGGCAGCCAGTGCCGGAACGATTTTACGAAGCGGGGTAACCAAAGGAAAGTTCCAAGGAGAAATGGCAGCAATGACACCCTTGGGAACGCGGATCGTCCTGACTTGAATCCCCGGACGTTCGCTTGGAAGCGTCTCTCCCGTCAGACGAAGCGCTTCCCCGGCGGAATATCGCGCCTCATTGATCGCTTTCGTAATTTCACCTTGGGCTTCCTTGATTGGCTTTCCCATTTCCCGGGTAAGCAGCTCGGCCACTTCCTGCCTTCTTTTTTCCAGTACATCGATAAATTTGTAGATCGTCTCCGCTCTTTTCGTGGCGGGTACTTTAGACCAGCTTTGGAAGGCCATGTGTGCCGACTCCACAGCTTGAATCGTTTCTTCCTTCGTTGAATTGGTTATTATGGCAACGATTTGATCCGTATGCGCAGGGTTTTCTCTCTGGATGGTTTCTCCGCTCTCGGATGCTACCCAACGTCCACCGATATAATTTTTAACTTGTATAGCGGTTTGCTGTGCGTTTCCCATTGTGGATTCCCCTTATCTGATTTTTTCAAGCATTTTCCGCAAGTCGGCCGTCGTACAATCCTTTGGATTGGCACTCGTCATTCCTGATTCAAACGCTTCCTTAGCGATCACATCCAATTCTTCATCGGAGGGATGCAGACTAAGAGCGGTTAAGGTCGTAGGGATTTCCAAATCTTGAATCAACTGTTCAACAGCAGTAATGGAACGTTCTGCAGCCTCGCGTAAGCTTAAGCCTTCCACATTCTCGCCAAGCGCGATTGCAATATCTCTGAACTTTTCGTAATTGGTGCTTACGTTGTATCTCATAACGACCGGAAGCAGCAAGGAATTGGCTAAACCGTGCGCAACTCCCAAACGTCCTCCGAGCGGATGAGAAATTGCGTGAACCGCTGCTATTCTTCCCCAAATGAATGCTGCACCGGCAATCGTAGACGCGAGCATCATATGCGATGCGGCGTTCAGGTCCACCCTGCGTGCTACGAATGGGCGCAGGTGCCGCCCGATCAACCGGATAGCATACAGTCCGAACGCTTCGGTGATCGGCTGTGCCTGATTAGAGGTATATGATTCAATGGCATGGCTTAACGCATCCATACCTGTAATCGCTGCAACACCTCTTGGCACGGTAGTCAATAATTGAGGATCAAGAATAGCCGCTTTTGCATGCAGGTTTTGACTTAAAATTCCCATTTTATAATGGCGTTTATTATCTTTTAGTACCGTGGCATGCGTCACTTCTGAACCGGTGCCTGCCGTTGTCGGAATGGTGATGATCTCAGGACCCTTGTTTGGAATCTTGTCTTTTCCTTCATATTGAGTCAGATCTCCGGAATTTGCGACGGCAACGGAAACCCCTTTGGCCGTATCGATCGAGCTCCCCCCACCCATACCGATGAGCGCATCGCAACCGTTTTCGATGTACAGATTTTTCACATGCTGTACGATCTCAACCGTAGGATCCGGCTCCACATCAGTGAATGTGAAGAATTCAATTCCCGCACTGCTGAGCAAGCTTTCCACACGCTTCAAATTACCGGATTGCACGATCCCTTTATCCGTACAAATTAATACTTTTTTGTAATTGTACTTACGGATGATACTCGGCAGCTCGTTAATTTTATTAACACCGTAGTAAATTTGAGTATGCAGACCAAATTCGAAGGAATCCATCACGAGATTCATCAGTTCACGACCTTTTGTTTATTTTTATCGATTATCGATAATCTATAATGTGTTTATCATATCAAAACTACGGCTGTCCGTAAAGATGATTTTTTGCTGTATTTTTCAAATTAATGCGCTCCCAAATAGGCTTTCTGAATCTCGTCAAGCAGCTTAGAAGCATCATCGTTAGCGACGATTCTACCTGCCTCTAACACATATCCACGGTGAGAGATGGCCAAGCTTTGTCTCGCATTCTGTTCCACCAATAGCACAGTCGTGCCGCTTTGGTTAATGGTCTTAATGGCTTGAAACATATGCTGCACGATAACCGGAGCCAGCCCAAGCGACGGCTCATCCAGCATCAGCAGTTTGGGCTTTGCCATCAGTCCTCTTCCGATCGCACACATCTGCTGCTGTCCTCCGGAAAGCGACCATCCCAGACGATCCATTAGCGGGATGAGATCGGGAAAGATTTGGACAACCTCCTCGATATCCTGATTTACTTTGTTCATAGGAATCTTCCTGCTTGTCGCTCCTAAGATTAAGTTCTCCTTTACGGTCAGCCCGGGGAAAATTTTTCTTCCCTCCGGCACATGAATCAGTCCCTGGCGAACAATTTCCTCAGGTGCGATATGATCAATCTTTTGGCCCATAAATTCGATCGTTCCTGTTTTCGGACGAATCAGTCCCGAGATCGTTTTGAGCGTAGTGGATTTACCGGCTCCGTTCATGCCGAGCAGAGCCACGATTTCTCCTTCCTTGATCTCAAGAGAAACATTGCGGAGAGCGACAATCTCACCATATCTTGTTTCGATCCCGTTAAGCCTCAGCACGCACAAATTCCTCCCCGAGATAAGCTTTGATCACTTCCGGATCATTCAATACCTGCTCTACGGATCCTTCACTGATTTTTTTACCAAAATCCAATACCGTAATATAATCCGCCACTTGGGTTACTAAATGCATGTCGTGTTCAATCAGCAGCATCGTGATGCCGAGCTCGTTCATTCGCTTGATCAGCTTGATCAGCTCTTGCGTTTCCTCCGGATTCATCCCCGCCGCCGGTTCATCCAACAGAAGCAAATCCGGCTCCGTTGCCAGAGCTCTGGCAATCTCGACCAGCCTTTGTTGTCCGTATGAGAGATTCTTCACTTTCTCAAAAAAGTTTTCAAATCCCACAAAAGCGAGTGCTTCTTCCGCTCTGGCCCTGATTTTTCTTTCTTCCTCCCGAGTTGATTTGGAATTGAACATCACGTTCAACAAATTCGCTTTGGTTCTGGTATGCTGTCCGATCATAACGTTATCGATAACGGAAAGCTCGGGAAATAAGCGGATATTTTGAAACGTTCTTGCAGCTCCCATTTGCACAATAATGTGCGGCTTGTGATTGGTGATGTCTTTATCGCGATATTGGATACGTCCTTCGGTTGCTGTGTAAATCCCGCTTAATACATTGATCACGGTCGTTTTTCCTGAGCCGTTCGGTCCGATCAGAACATGGATATCGCCTTTTTTCACCTTGAAATCCACACCGTCGACCGCCTTAACGCCGCCAAAATGCTTCTTCAGGCCTTTCACCTCAAAAATGACCTGATCTTCCTTCGACGGATTTACGGCATTGGCTTCCTCCAGATAAGTCAGGTGCTTTCCTTCGACAAACTTGATTCCGCCGGACTTCTCCTGCGTGCCGCCGTGGCCTTTCTTTTTGATCACCTTATCATAAAGACCGCTTGCCACTCCCCAAATCCCGTTGGGCAGGAAAATCAGGAACACGATAATCAAACCGCCATAAATCGCCAAATAAAATTCCTTGAAAGACCTCAGCCACTCCGGCAGCCAGGTTAGCAGTATAGTGCCTACCAGCGCGCCGATAATGGAATCCGCTCCTCCGGTAATCAGCATGGCGAAAAACGTGACCGACTGTTCAAAAATAAATACATCCGGACTGATATACCCGTAACCCGATGCATACAAGGAACCCCCGATCCCGCCCAAGGTGGAACAAACGGCAAATGCCAGCATTTTCGTTTTGAACAGATCGACGCCTGCGACCGATGCCGCAAGTTCATCTTCCCGCAGCGCGAATAGAGCCCGCCCCAGTCTTGAATTTTTCAACCGGTACACGAAGAAGATACACACCAATAAAATAGCCAAGCAGAACCAGTAGAAAAACTTTGCATCTTCTATACCGAATGGACGCGGAATGCCGCTTACTCCATCCGCACCGCCGGTAACCCCTTTCCAGTTATGAAGGACAAGCTGAATGATGATTTGAAAGCCTATTGTAACTAACGCCAGGTAGTGGGTGACCAGTCGAAGCGAGATCGCCCCCAAGAATAAGCCCGTCACGATCGGAATTACTAAAGCCAATACGACCCCGACCCAATAAGGCAACCCGAACAGCACCGTCGTCGAAGCCAGAGAATAGGCGCCCAATCCGAAAAACGCCGCTTGCGCCAGCGAGATTTGTCCCGCATATCCCATCCCTACCGTAAGACCCAGAGTAGCGAAGCAAAATACGGTGGTTCTCAGAATTTCCGTCATATAGTAGTTGCCCAGGCGTCCCCCAGGCAGTAAAAACGGGAGGATAAAGGCCAGAACGACAAGCAATAAACCCGCAACGATAAAAACAGGCTGAGTCGGCTTTAAGCTTTTTAATTCTTTGTCCATGCTCTTGCCGCCTTGGATCGTTTGGGTTTGTATAGTTTTGGTTTGCATAGAAACACTCCCTACTATGGAATGGCATCAGGGTATTATGCTTTTGTTCCGACTTTTTCTCCGAAGATCCCATAGGGTCTGAAGACCAGGAAAAGAATCAGGAACAAGAACGCAAAGCCGTCTTTATATGGTCCGGAAATATAGGCCGCAGCAAAGGTTTCGGCCACCCCAATCATCAAGCCGCCGATAATGGCTCCTTTGACATCGCCTAATCCGCCGACGATCGCAGCAGCAAAAGCCTTCAAGCCGATGATCGCTCCCATCGTATGGCTGATCATAAACACCGGGGCAACGAGAATGCCTGCCGCTCCCCCCAATGCCGCACTATAGATGAAGGTCAGCGCTTGCATATAGGAAACCTTGATCCCCATCAGCTTCGCGGTATTCGGGTCCTGTGCGGTAGCCTGCATCATTTTGCCCAGTCGTGTTTTTTCAAATAATAAATACTGCAGAATCAACAGAATAATTGCACAGCAAAGTATAGCCAAGTATTGAACGGAAACGACGATATCTCCGATATTGATCGTATCCCTGGCAAAAAGAGGCGGCAGCTTCAGCGGTACCGCACCATAACCGAGCAGGAAAATGTTTTGGAGGATCATGGAAGCTCCGAGCGTACTGATCATGACCGCCAAAAACGCTTTATTACGCTTGGCGAAAGGCCGGTATACGGAAAGCTGAAACAAATACCCGATGACACCGACGATAAGCGTTCCCAGAATCAATCCTACCCATATCGGCAAATTGAGCGAGACCACAAGAGTAAAAGCGATAAACGCCCCCATCATAGTAAACTCGCCTTGAGCAAAGTTGACCACATTCACGGAGACATAGATCAAAACAAATCCCAATGCCACAAGCGCATAAATGCTTCCTATCGCCATCCCGCTGACCAGAAGCTGTAGGGGCATATTCAACAGTTCCATACACTTCCCCTTCCTCATGTACGGTTGAATTCGGCAGCACGGACGGCCTGCCGAATTCAACCTTCTGAATTACTTTATTTTACGGTAACAATTTGACCCTTCACGACTTGAACGACCGTGTAGGAGTGCAGGCCATCCCCGTTCTGGTCAAAGTTATACTCCCCTTCGACCCCTTTATGTCCCTTAACGGCTAAAATACCTTCGCGAATCTGATCGGGAGAGGTCCCCTTTTCCGCCATAACTTTGGCTAACACATGCAGGGCATCATATACCCAGCCCGAAAATAGGTCCGGCGCATCCGTATATTGCTTTTTGAAGTTTTCAACGAACTTTTTGGTCTCCTCGGTTTGATCAAGCGCAAAATCGTTCACGCCGTAAATACCGTCCAATTTGTCGCCGGCCAATTTGATGGTTGTCGTCTGGGCACCCGCTGCGGAAGAAACAAATTCAGCATTAATGCCAAGCTGTCTCATCTGTACCACCAATTGGGCCACATCCGCGGAAGCCGTCATAAAGCCGTTGATCACATCCGCGCCGGACTTCCGGATATTTTCAAGCACCGGAGTAAAGTCCTTGGTATTTGCCGTATAGCCTTCAACAAGTACCGGCGTAATTCCCTTGTTCTTATATTCGGTGATGAGCATGTCTTTGCCGGCTGTACCGAAAGCATCGGTATCATAAACAATAGCGACATTCTTTTTGCCTAATTTGCCTGTGGAAAAATCCGCAATGGTCTTGGCGGAATAAGCGTCGCTTGGTCTGAAGCGGAAAAACCATTTATTCTTCAAATCGGTGGTCAGACTGACATTCGTTCCTCCGATCATGACGGGAATGCCGGTTTTTTTGGTGATTTCATTAATGGAAAGTGCATTGGTGCTCGTAATCGGACCGATGACCGCTACGATATCCGGATCGGCTATTAACT
The DNA here is from genome assembly GCF_057814255.1 of Paenibacillus sp. F024. Lineage (NCBI taxonomy): Bacteria > Bacillati > Bacillota > Bacilli > Caryophanales > Paenibacillaceae > Paenibacillus > Paenibacillus sp. F024. Next base: position 39,670 of record NZ_JBVASZ010000022.1, on the reverse strand, counting down.
TTTGAAAAGCAGAAACCGTACCGTCGTTCGAACCGCGGTCATCCTCAATTACCAGCTCAATCTTTTTGCCTTTTACACCGCCGGCTCCGTTAATCTCGTCTAACGCAATTTGAGCGCCGCGTTTTTTAAACTCGCCGGTGAGTGCAGATTTACCTGTCAGGTCGGCAACCATACCGATTTTTATAACTCCGCCTTGACCACCGGATGCATTGCCTCCGTTATTATCCCCGCTGCTGCTTCCACATGCAGATACAATAATCATACTTGCCGCCAAACACATGCCCAGTATTGCGCGAATCGATTTTTTCAATGGTTACACCCCTTCTGACCTCACATAATTTTAATCATCCGTCACCGACATGTTTTTACATCAAACCTTATGTAGGATATGTTAAAATACAAACCACCACCTTTTGTTAAGCGCTTTCAAAAAGAGTTTTATAGATTATCGATTAACGATATTATCAATATATTCTGACTTCAATTTTTTGTCAATTGTTTTTTCAGGGTAAACGGAGCCCTATTTTTCTTTCAAATATTCCCTTTTCAGCGAAACTGTGCTTTAATAAAGTAAGGACAAAGGAATGCGGCGTGATGCGACCGCAGCCTTTTTTTATTTGAATTCAACATGGGAGATGCCTCATCAGTGAACAAAAACAAATGGATATATCTCATATTGGCCTTGGTCGTCATGTTTTGGGGACTCAATGTCGTAATGATCAAATATTTGGCGGAGACAGTTCCGCCCTTTCTTCTGTCTGCCATCCGAATCCCGCTTGCGGGTATATTTTTAATTCCGTTTGTGTGGCATAAATACGGCTGGTATCGCCCGACTCCCAAGCAGTGGCTGCTGCTGGTGATTATCGGAACCACCTCCATATTCTTTCATCAAATCTTTCTTACTTTCGGTCTTTTGGCCACAACCGCAACGAACGCATCGCTCATTCTCGGGTTGAATCCGCTCACGACCGCTCTTCTTGCAGCGATATTTGCAGGCGAGAAAATGAATTTTCGGCTGCTTCTTGGGATTGCGGCCGGTTTTACAGGCGTTCTGATTGTTCTTCTTTTTGGATCTGCAGGTTCTTCTCTCTCGGTATCCGGACATGGTGACCTGATCATGTTCATCTCCATGCTCGCTTATGTTATCGGCGTGTTATTTATAAAAGTACTGGCTGCCACGAATATGCCTATTCTTGTCATCACTACGTACTCAACGCTTATTGGCGGAGTCATGCTGAATGTGTGCGCCTTTATCCAATACGGGACGTCCGCACATGAATACGTCCAGTTTTCGGCTATGGGCTGGTTTGTTCTGCTGCTATCTTCCTGGGTGGCCACTTCCCTTGGTTCGCTGGGCTGGAATCACGGGATCAAAATGATCGGCGCTAATAAAACAGCTATGTTTATTAACGGGATGCCCTTTGCCAGCATGATTTGCGCCGTCCTGTTTCTGAGCGAGCAGATCCACTGGATTCATGGGCTCGCCTTCGTGCTGACCACTTTGGGCATCGTCATTGGAACCTACCACCCCAAAGGATCATCCGTCCCGCAGACCAGCGCCGCTATGACTCCCCCGGGGTCAACAAAAAGCAGTGTATAGATGAAATGAACCGCCCCCTACCGGTTAATCCTGTCTAACACCAGCGTGGGGCGGTTCATTTTACGTTACTATAGAGCGTAATGATTGTCATGAGGATCGACGTCTAAACTGGCCTCAAAAATAGGCTTTCCTTCCTTGGATTCCCCTCTAAAATAAATGGTTCTTCCTTCGCACTGAGCCGACCTTAACACCAGCATTTCGTCCCCGATTCGCGCTTCACGATGATATGTAATCCGAAAATTTCGCAGAGAGAGCTGGTGTATTTCTTCTTCGCGAAGAGCATCCAAACAAATATCTGCGTATTTGGCGTTGTTTAAATGTCCGTTAGCATCGATTCCACTGTAGCGCACCTGCATCCGGTAAGCCTCGTTAAGCGGCACCTCCGGCGGAACCTGCACTTTCTCGGGCACATCGCCTACAGATTCCTCCGCGTGAACATCCAGCTCATACGGAAACGCTGAAGGACGAAGGATTTTTCTCTTTGCCACATCGACAAGGGCCCATACGGATCTGGCTTGTAAAATCAAGCTTCCATCCGCAGCATGCACACGGTAATCCCGTAACCATAACACCCCTTTTGTTCCCCTGTTCCAGGTTTGAATGGAAATGGTGTCCAAGATCCGGGGCATCCGCTTGAACTCGATGTCTAAGGTAATCAGCATCCAGCCCATGCCGCTGTCCTTCATCTCCTGCCAAGGCACTCCCATAACCTCCACATGGGCATCTGCCGCTCTTTGCATTAAAGCCAATAAAGAGGACAAACGACATTGGGCCCTGAAGTCGGTATAATCCGAAGTGATCTTATAATCATCCTTCCACAAGCCCCGCATGATCCGACCTTCCTTTCTCCCAAGCTAGCACAAACGATTCGTATCGACGGTTTTCCGGAAATGAATCCAGTTTGCCGAAGTATCTTTCAATGGCAAAAATCTGGGACTGGTGCGCTCTTAGCGCATCAGCCTTCATGGGCCACTGTTTTTCCGTATTTACAACTATCGAGGGCTTGTGACCCTGCTCCATTAACGTATTGGACATGGAATAATAAAGCTTGCCCACTGACGGACATCTTCCGCTTAATACCGCGGACGTTGTCATTTTGGATATGGTCATATGATCCGGGTGGAAGTTTCCGCCATCTCCCGGAAAGGTGAACAGCATTGATGGTTCGTATTTATTCACGAAGCTGACTATACCGTCAATAAATAGGTTTTCGTCCACGGTATTCGTTTTGCCGTCGGGAAACCCTAAATGCTCAACGATGGACAATCCCAGAATTTCCGCAGCCTTCTCCATTTCTTTGACCCTGACCTTGGCCAACTCCTCATTGCTTAAATGGCTTACGTGCCCGTTCTTTTTACCGGCATCCCCTTTCGTGGCAAGCAGAAGAACCGGACGATGCCCTTGATCCGCCAGCTGTCTGATCAGACAAGCGCTCAAAAACGTTTCATCGTCCGGATGAGCATATATAAACCCTACGGTTTGAGTCATTTTATCAGCCTCCTTACTTTATTATAGTCAAATCGGAAGATGAAGTCATGCTGACAAAAAATCCGCCCTGCGCTAAAGATATGCCAAAGCCATCTCTTTAAAAGCAGGGCGGATCATATACTTATGTCCGTTTCCTAAATATAATGAAAAGCCGCAGCTTATTTCGAAAAATAAGGCGCCCTCTTAAGGAAAATGCTTTCGATCTTTTCTACGATCGGGCCGTCTTTCTCCGAGTCGCTTTTGACCTTCTGCCATTCGGGATCGCTCTGGAAGGCCTTAAATGCCTCCTCGCGCGCTTCCATATCCGCAAATTCCAAGACATAATAAAGCCGATTGTGCTCTGCGTCGATATCCTCCCAAAAATCGGCAACCTTCATCCCGTGCTTGGCGAAGATACCCAGAGTGTGATTGGAGAACCGATCGTTGATCGCCTGCATTCTTCCCGGATGAATATGATAAATACGCAGCTCATAAAGCATATAACATTTCTCCTCTCAATATTGAGTCAGGCAAATCATGTTGTCTTCACGCTATGAGGCTTGGTTCGGATTTACCTTACTTGTTTCATTATAGACGACTTTGTCCGCTACGCAAACAACTGAACATTATCGAAAACTGGATGCCGTGCTTTAAACAAATTTGCCGTCCCTGAAATCCTCATAGGCTTGTCGGATCTGCTCCTGAGTGTTCATGACGAACGGGCCGTAGGCGACGACAGGCTCGTTCAGCGGTTGTCCTGCATACAGTAAAGCACGGAGCTTGGTTACAGCTGTAATCTCGACCTCGCTTTTCCGGTTGTTCTCCGCTGAACCAAGCCATAAGACCTGGCCCTCACCGGCTCTCGTGCGTTCCCGTCCGAACACCCCTTCACCTTCCAAGATATATAAAAACCCGTTGTAGGAGCCGGGCAAATCCTGCTTTACGGTTGCTTCCGCTTCTACCTTCAATTCCACCATAGTGATGGGCACAACGTTTTTTGTAGATGACGCTATACCGCCTGAGGAGCCCGAGAATACGCGGATCGTCGATCCTTTCTCCACCCGCAATGGCATATCCGCGCTCCGGAGATTCTGGTAGCGCGGCTCCATCATTTTATCCCCGCTGGGCAAATTCACCCACAGCTGGAGGGAGTGAACGGTTTCTCCCACGGCAGGATCCTCCTTATGAATCACACCCCGTCCGGCCGTCATCCACTGTGCGTCGCCGGGGAGCAGTTCATCCGTATCGGCGGTTTTGTTGTCGTAATGTTCAAGCCTTCCTTTCATCACATAGGTCACGGTTTCGATCCCCCTGTGAGGATGCACGTCGAAAGAGCCTCTTTGAAACCAGTCTTCGGCAAGCATAAGGAACGGATCAAATTCTTCCCAATGACCCGGCTCCAGAATAAAGCTGTTCTGATGAGTCGAGCTGATCCGGTTTTTCTTCGCAGTCCAAACTCGTCGAATATCTCGTTGAAATACGTGACCATTATCGTTCATGGATGGATGCCTCCTTTTTTGTCAACATAATCTGCTGATCGAAAGCTAGTTGTTATGAATTATTATAAATATATAACTTACTTTTATCAAGTAACTGAAGAAACTATATACTTATTCCATCGAATAAATCGTGCTTTGATTTCTTCCCCTTCGTTTGGATTGGTATAACGCCATGTCCGCAGCAGATACCAGCTCTTTTAAAGACCGGCCATGCAAAGGATAAGTGGCTATTCCCGAGGAAAACGTAATATATTCACCCGTAGGACTTTTCTTTGACATTAGAGTCGTCCTGAGCCGCTCTCCGATGCATTTTACTTCAGACATGCTTCCGTAAGAAACCAGGATGGCAAACTCCTCTCCTCCGTAACGGAAGCACAAATCCCCTTCCCTGCACAACTCAAGCATCGTCTGTGACAAGAACTGCAGCACTTCATCTCCGGTTAAATGGCCATACGCATCATTAACTTGTTTGAAATGATCTATATCCAGCAGCATCATGGTGAAAGGGGTCCCTTCAGAGATCCATTCATTCACAACCAAATCGAATGTTCTGCGGTTGGCCAGACCGGTTAGCCCATCCGTTTGGATCTCAATATTTAAATCTCTGATATGACTCTTTATTTTCTTCATGGCTGTCATCGTACCCCGATGAAGATGCTGAACTTCATAAATTCCCGATCTCATATGGAGTATAGGTTCGGGGATCTCACCTTTACGAAAGCCGAATTCCTTTGAGAATCTTGCCAGTGTATGCAGCGGCTTGGCAATTCGGTAAGCGACTACCCAGGCAGCCAATAATATGAGAATAAAAAACGGAAGCGCCTGGTAGATCATTTGCATCAACAGCTCCTGCGTTGGTTGTTTAATGACAGACACAGGTGTTTGGGTGAAAATTCCCCATCCGCTCAGCGGCTCGTAGGCATATCCTGCGAAAAAAGGCCTGCCTTGAATGTTTATGATTTGCTCATAGCCGCTCTGACCTGCCAAAGCCTTTTGAATCGTCGGATTGTCACTCACGTTCTCGTCTAACCGGCTTGGATCGGGATGAAAGAGCAGACGCCCGGATTGGTCTACGACATAAGCATATGAACCGTTATTAAAATAATGGTCATTCAATAATTGGCTCAACGCATTCTTTTCATCCAAATAAATCGTTCCGCCCACGTAACCTAAATAGGTTCCGGAATGATTAGATATAGGAACCGTGATTAAAATCATCAGGTGTCCTGTAGCCCCGCGATAAGGCTCAGAGATCATAGGACGTTTTAGTTCATTCGCTTTTTTCGAGGCTTCTGATTTAAGCTGATAGCCTTGCGTGATTCCGGGTGACACCGGACTAAAAGCTTGAACCACCCCGTTAACATCAGCAATGACCATCGTATTAAATAAATCCCTTCGGGATTCCATAAACAGATCCAATTCATCCTGCAGCTCGCCGATCGGTTGAAGGTCCGCTTTGCCGGCCAGTACTTTCATGCTGTCCTGCATGGATTCCAGCATGTTTTGCGTAGTTAAGGAGAGCTTTTTCGCATAATGGTAATTGCTGATCAGATAACTGGAGCTCAAAGATTCCCTGATCACTTGAAGCGCCGAAAAAGCACTTGTGATGATGGTTAGCAGGACAGCCAAAATGACTAAGGTACTGATAATAAATCGCAGAGTCATTCCTTTTTTAAGAAACATTTCTATCCATCCTCTGATTTAGGTATGAATTGAAAAACATAATCATTTTACCATCTTTCTGCACATGAAACATGGTTTTCTGCATTCATATAGAACATGATATTTCGGGACAATGATAATATCGGACGGTTTTGCCATGGCTATTCATGTGCGGCAGCTGCAGCCATAAAAAGAAGAAGCCCAATGGGGCAGCAGGCCATTGGGCTTCTTCTTTTTTATTATGAAAATGCTAGAATCTTCTTCTTCCCATAATAAACGTTTTTCTCATTTTTTTTACGGCCGTCGGAACCTGTTTTTTAGCTTGTTCCATCTGGCTATTACATAGCGGACAGCTCGGAGCAGCTTCCGTTACATATTCATCACGGATCCAGGCATTACATTCACTATCTTTACACTTCCAAATCTGGATTTCCTTCATTTCTTGTGTCTGTGCCTCAGAAGTCGACGTTGCCATACTTAAGATTAACCACCTTCCTCAAAAATGCTGACTATCTATTATCATATACATAGAGATAAAAATGCAAGTTTATTTTACAAGTGCAATAAGAATAGGCAGAACTATAAAGGAGGCAAGGGTCGTCCATAAAATACACTTCGAAACAAACTTGGGTGATGCGTTAAATCTCTCCGCCAAAATGACCGCATTGACGGCGACGGGCATCGAAGCCAGAAGAAACAAAACGGAAAATAAGATCCCTTCAATATTCAGGACATACAAAGCAATGCAGGCCATAAGCGGAGCCGCACACAATCGTACGACCATCCCCACCCTGAACGCAGTCTCCAGCCTGCGATCCAGCTCAGTGCTTTTCACGCTTACCATTTGAGCCCCTAAGATAACCAAGACCACCGGAGAATAAGCGGCAGCGACCAGCGATACTCCTTTTTCAATTCCAGCCGGCAAATGGATGTCCAGCATCCGGAGCAGGACAGCCAAAATCGCTGCATAAATGGAAGGGAGCGAAAATACGGATTTTACCGCATTTTTCGCAGAAAACCGGGAACGGGCAGCAAAATAAACACCTATGGTATTCACGATGATCATTTGAATAATGACGTAAATCGATGCTTTTTCCAAACCTAGCGCTCCAAAGGCCAGCAATACAAGCGGAAGACCGTAATTCACGGCATTCGTTAATGTGGAAACCAAAGTTAGCCCCGCAATTTCAGGAGAAGACCATTTCAACATTTTGCCTAAGCCATTGGCAACCGTCCACATCAGCAGCAGATAGAGAATGCAAAAAGCCAGTGTCTTGTATATGTCGTCAAAAGAAAGATCAGCACGGTTCAATGTGTCTAAAATCAGGGCTGGACTTAAAAAATATAAATACAGAGTCAATAAAGGCTTCGTGTCCAAATTTCTGTAGCGTCCAAGCAGCGCTCCCACAATGACAGGGATCGAAAGCGGCACAATGACTTGAAACAAGGTGGATATAACCGTCTGAAACATGCCGGGATTCCTCTCTATAAGTTCAATTTCTTCTCAATATAATCCCAATAAAAACCATTCGTCTAAGATTAATATTCAATAAACCTAATAGCCGCATCCTATTAAGTAATTTATGAAGCTATCTACGATTGAAGACAGGCGGCTGCAAAACCTAGAAGAATAAACATTTCATCTATAGAACACATTATATTCATTAAACAAACGAATGGAGGTTAAGGTTATGAACAAATTTCGAGCCAGTGAGATTGCAGCGTCGCCTGTAATGGCTAATGTCACCTATCAGGGGGTTCCCATTTATATACAGCATGTAGACGAGCAGAATGAAACGGCCAGAATTTATCCTCTCGACCAGCCTGAAAACGAACAACATGTGCCTTTAGACCTTTTAATAGAGCACGAAGAATAAAACCTCTTGAAGGGAAAAGAAGCCTTCGGATTGTCCGCCGGCTTCTTCCCTGTGTTTATTGCGCCAAAGGCAGGTTGATTTGTACCGTAGTCCCTTTTCCCAATTCGCTGTAGAAATTGATGGTCCCTCCCATCGTTTCGATCAAGCGGCGCGTAACCACCACGCCCAATCCTGTTCCCTTCTCCTTCGTCGAATAAAAGGGATTACCAAGACGCTCCAGCTTGTCTCTGCTCATTCCTTCTCCCTCGTCACAAACGACGATAACAGCCATATTAGCCCGGCTAAATGTCTTAACCCGGACTTCTCCGCCCTCCGGCATGGCCTCGATCGCATTCTTCACAATATTCAAAAGAGCTTGTTTGAATTTGTCCTTCTCACCCCGAATCCAAAGATTCGGTTCACTCTGTTCCTTTAATTCCACGGCATACATTAATCCGAACGAATACATGATATTCAGGACATTTTGCAGCGTTGCCGTTACTTCAAAGACCTCCAGCTTATCCCGATGAGGCTTGGCGAAATTCAAATAGTCGTTAATGATACCTTCAGCTCTTTGGAGCTCCGCCAGTGCCAAGCTTAAATACCCTTGAACCTTTGGATCAACCGATGGCTTGGATAATTGAAGGAATCCCTTAACCACGGTCAGCGGGTTGCGAACCTCATGGGCGATGGAAGCGGCCATTTCGCTGATTAAACTTAATTTTTCAGCGTTTTGCACTTCTCCCCTTAATACAAAATTTTCATATACCGATTCCGTCAAATAAATGGCGATAACCATCGTCAGCGTTGAGAACAAGGCCGTCCCTAAAAGCAGCTCCCAGCTGTAAAAATCATGAAGCTCTTCCTTTAGGCCTAGTCGATTCAGACTAAAATAAATCAGGCCGATCACAAGCATATAGGCATACAGGCTCAACCCCGCGCCCCATATTATTTTTTGGTGCCGATTCGAAATCAGATATCTCCTTCTAAAGAAAAACACTGCAGCAGACATTAAAAAAATCACAATGAGCGCATTAAAAAATCCATCGCCTCCTAAATAAAAGCGATAGACCATGATCATTAAAACAGTAATTGCATATCCTCGTAATCCCGTATATAAAATGACAATTATAAACAAAATCCAACGCATATCTAAAAAAAATCCATCGGAAATATACAAGGGGTACGTCATACACAATATTCCGGAAACGCCTCCGAGAAATCCCATTGCATACTGCCTTACTCTAAAGTCGCCAACGTAAAACTTATCCAGGAAAATAAACTGGTAAGTGAAAATAGGAAATAAGACAAACAAAAAATGCAAAAGACCAATCACGTACAAACCCCACCCTAGACCATCATTTGCCATTCAACAACGGTTCACAGTATATCATAAACATATTTAAGAAATGTTAAAGCCAGGTTAGATTAATATTTTGAAGTGAGTGCGCCCCACCCCATCCGGCTTAACACTACATATTCATTCCACATTTGGAGAAAGTAGTAGTAATAAACTTAATGGGAGGCACCAAGATGGCTTTCAATACTCCGCAGCGGGTCGCCGAATTAAGCGTTGAAGCGGGCCAGAGAAAAGTGAATTTACCTCTTTCAACGGTACTCACTCTAGGATTTTTAGCGGGCGCGTTTATTGCTTTAGGTTTCTTGCTGGATATCCGCGTAAGCGGTAATGTTCCTAAGGAATGGGGAAGCTTTGCCGTTTTTTTGGGAGCGACGGTTTTTCCGTTGGGGCTGATTCTTATTATTATTGGCGGCGGAGAGCTGCTGACCGGTAACATGATGTCCGGGACCATGGCCATGCTGGCCGGGAAAATATCGACAGCCGATCTTTTGAAAAACTGGTTTTGGATTAGCATCAGCAATTTTGTCGGGGCGGTTTTTGTAGCCTATTTTTTTGGACATGTCGTCGGATTGACGGCGGAGGGAGCATTTTTGGCCAAAACGGTGGCCATAGCTGAAGCTAAATTCCACGAACCCTTCATCCAAGCGCTGATCTCAGGCATCGGCTGCAACTGGCTGGTCGGATTGGCTGTATGGCTTTCTTATACCGCCGACGATATCGCCGGAAAAATTCTGGCCATCTGGTTTCCGATCATGGCTTTTGTAGCTTCGGGCTTTCAGCACGTCGTAGCCAATATGTTTATTATTCCAGCAGCGATTTTTGAAGGATACGCCAGTTGGGGAGATTGGCTAATGAATTTCATTCCTGTATTCCTCGGAAATGCCGTTGGCGGAACGATTTTTGTTTCCGGCCTGTACTGGGCAGCCTATATTCGAACCACCCATACAAAGCCCCGGCAATAAAATAAGCATAGTCAAGCTGCACAACGGCTCTTTGACTATGCTTAAGTTTATCTAGGGGTAATTATGAGCTTTTGGGGAGAGAAGCGGATGCAGGCGTAGACATCGGATGGTTCATCCTTTCCGCCTTACCTTTTTTATAGGCGGTGGCCAGCACCACACCCCCAACAATGAAGATCGATCCAAAGATTTGTATCGCAGTCACCGGCGTCCCCAAAAGTATAAAACCGACGATCATCGCCACAAAGGGCTGCAAATTCAAAAAGATGGACGCTTTGCCCGCTCCCACTCGCTTTAGCTGCATGTTCCAAATTAAACCGCACAAGCCCTGCATCACAATAGCCGTCACCACGAGCAGTGCCCAAGCCCACAGATGAGGGCTGACGTGGTTTAGGGGCTCCTTGATTACCGCCACCGGGATCACCATACTCGAACCGATCACTGTTGAATATACGGTAGCAACAAATGGGTCGATCCGCTCTGTCAATTTACGCATCAGGATGATGGAGACGGCAAAAGTAAGCATAGCCACCAGGATATAGATGATGCCTATCGAAATATTCAGCCCGTCGGATTTACCCACTACAAAAAAAATACCCAGAATCGCAACCATAGACCCCAAGATCATACGCCCCGTAATGATTTCTTTCAAAAACACGGAAGCCAGCAATGCCGTCGTCACCGGAGCAAGAGATAAAATTAGAGATGCCGTTGTAGCATTGACCGTTTCAAGCCCAGTAAAAAAAGCTGCTTGATTGAGCAGCGTGCCGAAAAAGCCCAACGGAATGAGCAGCAAGTAATCCCGCGGATTCAGGTACTTCAGTTTTTTTGCGCTCCAGGCGTACGTGATGAGAAATACAGACGTCATGGTCAAACGTAGTGCCGCAAGAAGCAAAGGGGGAAATTCATTCACCAATATGGAACCGATGACAAAATTGCTTCCCCAGCATGTAACGCAAAAAAGCAGGAGTAGATATGATCGAATCATGAACCGCTTCGTCTCCTCACCTTACAATAAATGAACCGTCACCCATGATCATACTCCTGTTCTTCAAGTCCTGTCGAATAAAGAATACGTCTCAGAAAAAGGATATAACCTTAAGATTTGTTCATGAGCCGCCATTATCTCGCCGATTCGGCATATTACTTATTTGTATACACGATATGGATAAAATTAAAATCGGTTAATCAACGGATACAAATAAGGCGGATGAAGCCTTAATAAAAGCAGCAGACCGGCGATGAAACCTCGCTGGTCTGCTGTTTTTAACCGAAACATTAGAGAAATATAAGCACGGCAGTACCTGCAATGAAGCAATAGATAGAAAACATCTTCAAATTCCCTCGAGCCATAATGCCCATAAACCATCTTAACGAGTAATAAGAAGCAATAAATGTCACCACAAACGCTACAATATAAGCCACAATCAACTGGTTAAACTGAGGATCGGACAACAGCTCCCCTCCCTCCAACACCATACTTCCTATGCTGACCGGGATATATAGGAAAAATGAAAAGCGCAATGCGGTCTCCTGTTTCATGCCAATGCCCATCGCGGCAACGATCGTGGCTCCCGAACGACTAATGCCCGGAATCAATGCTACGGCTTGTGCCAATCCGACGATCAATGCGTCCTTCCAGGTCAAATCCGCATCCTGCTTCCGTCCTCTCAGATTACGGATCAGCCACAAAGCAACACCGGTTATCAGAAGTGTGGCGCCAATAACCTTCACGCCTTCCAGCAGCTCCGATATGTAATCACCCAACAATACACCCAGGACACCTGCCGGAATGGTTGCGAGGATTAAATACATAATGAACATAAAGTCAGCCTTGGCATCCGGACTGCGGTCCTTAAGATATCTCCATCCGTTTACCGCCAGTCTGCGCATATCTTCTTTGTAAATAACCAAAATCGCAAGCAGCGATGCAAAATTAACAAAGACCGCAAAACTCAAACCTTCAATTTTCAAGCCGAACAGATGCTGCGCAATCAATAAATGACCGCTGGAGGATATGGGAATCGGCTCCGTGATACCCTGCAGCAGGCCCAACAGTCCATATTTAATGATGAGTAAAAAATCTACCAATGGGTTATCCCTCAGTTCTATTCTATTATCTATGTATGAATTAACATTAATAACATTATAGAAAAAACTCCTATCGGAGTCCATTCAGACAGGCCAGACCGTTATTAGCGGCATAATCTAATGCCCGGATCTTTCACCGACCTTTATTGACAAATAAATGCAAATTGGGCTCAATAGGATTATAATAGAACGTAGTTTATGCCGGAGGTGCCTTACTTGAATTCGCAAAATATTATCAGCGGTATCATAACCGCTCTTTTAGCCTGCACCGGCCCGGTTATTCTAGTAATCGATGCGGCGAACGCCGCAGGCTTCAGCAGGCCCGTGCTCATTTCTTGGATCTTCGCCGTTTATGTTTTGGGGGGATTATTGAATCTCGTGCTGTCTCTGACGTACAAAATTCCTACCGCAGGAGCCCATTCGATCACAGCGGCCGCTTTCCTCAGCTCGGCGGTTGCCGGATTTTCCATGTCCGAGCTGGCAGGCAGCTACATCATGGCCGGAATCATGATTGCCATCATCGGTTTTACCGGGCTATTTGAAAAATGGCTTCGTTACATTCCAAAGCCGATGCTAGAGGCTATGCTAGCGGGGTTGGTCTTGACCTACATCGTAAAAATGGTGCCCGCTCTCAAGGAAGCTCCGATGATCGGAGGCTTTGCTTTGTTAGGATTTTTGGTCATGCCCAAAATATCCAAAAAGATCCCGCCGGTTATCGGTGTATTGGTATTCGCTGTTATCGGACTTTGGATTAGCGGCTCATATACACCGATGGGAGATGCGGCATTCATATGGCCTCAACTTGTGATGCCCGACTTTAGCGTGAATGCGTTTATCTCGATTACGATTCCGGTTGCCGTCCTTATCTTAAGCAATGATATTGCCGTGGCTCTCGCCGCATTAAGAAAAAACGGCTTCGAGCCGCCCGCCAACCGGATCCTGGTCTTTACCGGATTAGCTTCCGGCTTTGTCGGCTTTGTCGGAGGGCATGCCGCCGTCGTTGGAGGGATGATGAGCGCCATATGTAGTCAAGACGAGGCCGGTCCCAAACATCAACGTTATTGGGGGGCAGTCGTTTCTTCAGTGCTTGTGCTCTTGTTTGGTCTTTTGGCCTGGGGAGCCGTTGCTTTAATTGAGGCGCTTCCGCCTTCTTTTATAACTATTGTCGCTGGCTTCACCCTACTAGGCGTACTCATGAACAGCCTGCAAGCCGCTTTTTCGGAGTCCTCCTATCGTTACTCCACCGTATTTGCGTTTGCGATCGCCGTATCGAACGTATCTTTTTTGGGAATTGCCGCCCCGGTGTGGTCACTTGTGTTCGGAGTGTTTTCGGCAAAAATATTAGGCGAGGGCATTTATTTTAGGGATGCGAAAAAACCAGTGAATAGGTCACTGGAAGGAAAATAAGGGCTGCCCCAAAGCCATGAAAGCGGCTGAGGGACATCCCTTTTTTTGTTTGGCAGCTGTAATTTTAGTGATGCAAAGCCGCATGACGTTTAAAATGGTCTTCGATGACGAGGCAGGCCATAGCTTCGACGACCGGTACAATTCTTGGGCAGATGCACGGGTCATGTCTTCCCTTGGTTACAATGACTTGTTCTTCTCCGTTGGTGCGAATGGTTTGCTGGGGAACGGATATCGATGAAGTCGGCTTTACAGCGATCCTGAAGACGATCTCTTCGCCCGTGCTGATTCCTCCGAGAATGCCGCCTGAGTGGTTGCTTAAGAAACCGGACGCGTTCATCTGATCGTTGTGCTCGCTGCCCAACATGCCGGCGGCCTCAAATCCGGCTCCGAATTCGATCCCCTTCACTGCGCCTATAGATAGCAGGGCCTTGGCAAGATCCGCATCGATTTTGTCAAACACCGGCTCTCCCAATCCGGGGATGACGCCTCGAATTCTGCATTCCACAATGCCGCCGCAGCTGTCCCCGACCGCCGCCAAAGCTTCAATCTTCTCAATCATTTTAACCGCCGCTTCCGGGTCGCAGGCTCTGACCGCATTGCGCTCGATTTGTTCCTCAATAAAGGTGGCGCATTCGATCCCGCCGATGGCTTTCGTGTAGGCTACAACGCTAACGCCCCTTGACTCAAGCAGCTTGCGCGCCACGGCGCCCGCGGCCACTCTGCCGGCCGTTTCCCTGCCCGATGCTCTGCCGCTTCCCCGATGATCCCGGATGCCGTATTTTTTTAAATACGTAAAATCGGCATGTCCCGGCCGGAAGGAATGCTGAATATCGCTATAAGCCTCGGGCCTCATGTCTTTATTGTATAACGTGATAAAAAGCGGGGTTCCGGTTGTCTTGCCTTCATAAACCCCGGATTGAATATATACTTTATCATATTCTTTGCGGGGAGTCGTCACCGAGGACTGCCCCGGCTTTCTTCTATCCATTTGAACCTGGATATACTGCTCATCGATTTCCACTCCGGGCGTAACCCCGTCTATAATAACCCCGATCGACTCTCCATGAGATTCTCCAAATGTGGTGATTTTCAGAAATTCACCAAACGAGCTTCCTGCCATCGCTTTTACCTCCTGATCGTTTCCATCCTTTTGACACTCTCGATAGATTTCATTATAATTTCACTCATGAAATAAATGAAATCATAAATTCAACATCATGTCATAGAGGTGTTCTATATCAAAACGATAACGATGGAGTGGTATCGCATATTTTTGTATACCGCCAAGCTTGGCAATTTGACCAAAGCCGCACAAGAGCTTCATATTACCCAGCCTACGGTTAGTTATGCGATCAAGCAATTGGAGGAGATACTCGGGATCAAGCTTTTCGATCGACTCTCTAAAGGGGTAAATTTAACATCTGAAGGCCGTGCTCTGTTCGAATATGTAGAGCAGTCTTTTGCTCTGCTTGACGCCGGGGAGAAACGGATTCAGTCCCTAAAGCGCCTTACGGCCGGCGAGCTGCGCATAGGGGCAAGCGGACCATTTATCAAGCATCTGCTGCTGCCTTCACTTGATCGGTTCCGTGCCGATTATCCCGGAGTCCGTATTCGTCTTTCCCAGGGCAAAACCGCCGATATCGGAAGAAGATTAAAGGATGGGCAGATTGAACTGGGGCTGGTTCACCTTCCGATGGATGATCCCGACCTGGATGTGAAACCGCTGCTGGACATCCAGGACTGCTTTGTCGTAGGGAATGCCTACCGTATGCTGGCTGAGCATCCGGTTTCAACCGGGCAAATAGCGAAAATCCCGCTTCTCCTGTTGTCTTCGGAAAGCAGCACCAGACAATTCGTGGAGCAGTGGCTGCAGGAACAAGGCTTTAAGGTAGAGGCAGACATAGAACTCAACAGCATGGAAATGCTGGTCGAGCTGGCCCAACGCGGCTACGGCGCCGCTTTCGTCACCCGTTCTTTTGTCCGCAAAGAAGTGGATGCAGGCACACTGTTCGATTTAAAGCCGGTCGAGCCGATCCCGCCGCGTACCGTCGGGATCGCCGCGCGACGCGATACCTCTCCGTCACTCATCGCCGCCCGGTTTATGGAACTATTGACGGCTTCATTGCAGGAAGCCTAAAGAAAGAGAAGCCGCATCCAAGCGATCTCCGCTTTGCGGTCCAGGGCCAAGATGTCATGATACATTATGTAATCCATCACCCGGTGATGATATTGCGCTGGACAAAAAAACGCCTATCGCCTAAACAAACGTTTAGAGGATAAGCGTTTTTTGTGCTGATTACATATGCGAGGTTTACATGCCAACGAATCAGCGGCTTTCCAACGCTTTCAGCGTCTCTCGGATAAAGGCAGGCTCATCCTTAGGTGTACGCGAGGTGATGAAATTGCGGTCCACCACAACCTCTTCATTCTTGAACGTCGCTCCCGCATTTTTCAAGTCATCCTGAAGAGGCGGATAGGAGGTCAGCGTTCGATTCTGGGTCAGTCCCGCGCTAATCAGAATTTGCGGCCCATGACAGATTGCCGCGATCGGCTTACCTTGCTTGTCCATCTGCTGGACAAACGACTGAATATCCGAATCCATCCGAAGTGCCTCCGGTGAAGAGCCTCCCGGAATTACAACCGCATCAAAGCTGCCCGGATCGGTATCTTTAATAGCCATTTCGGTCTTGTAAGATACCTGCTTCTTCTTTCCTTCCAATTGTTCACCGGATTTCAGACCGATGATAACGGCTTCGTGTCCAGCCTCACGAACGGCTTCATACGGCTTTTGCATCTCGCTGTCCTCAAATTGCGGCCCCAGCAAAAAGGCTACCTTTGCCATGATGATCAGCTCCTTTCGATTATTTCGGCTAGGTGACATGCCCAATCATACTTTAACCATCCGCTACTTATATTAAACATGGATCTAACAAGCATCGTATGAACATAGATTCGCCCCCACCGATACAAACAACAAATCCCGATCGTTCGTAACATGAACGATCGGGATTAGGTTTACCCATCAATATTTTTTTACCCTAAGGCAAATTATGCGTTCTGCACAGCAGCCTTGGCTTTAAACTCTTTGCGGCGGCGGTGCAGAATCGGCTCCGTATAGCCGCTAGGCTGGTCATAGCCTTTGAACACCAGCTCGCAGGCAGCTTGATAGGCCACGGATTGTTCGAAGTTGGCGGCCATAGGACGGTATGCGGGATCTCCGGCATTCTGCTCGTCCACTACTTTAGCCATACGCTGCATGGTCTCTACGATCTGTTCCTCCGTACAAATTCCGTGGTGCAGCCAGTTGGCCATGTGCTGGCTGGAAATGCGCAGGGTGGCGCGATCCTCCATCAGTCCCACGTTATTGATATCCGGCACCTTGGAGCAGCCGATCCCCTGCTCTACCCAGCGAACCACATAGCCCAAAATCCCCTGCGCATTGTTGTCCAGCTCCTGTTGAATTTCTTCAGGGCTCCATTGAGGATTTTCGGCTACCGGAATGTCCAATATATCATCACGGTAATTATGAACTGTTTCTTTCAGTTGATTTTGAACATCCTTTACATTCACTTGATGGTAATGAAGGGCATGCAGGGTTGCCGCTGTGGGCGAAGGCACCCAGGCCGTATTGCAGCCGGCCTGCAGCTGGCCGATTTTTTGCTTCAGCATTTCCTTCATCAGGTCCGGCATAGCCCACATTCCTTTGCCAATCTGGGCACGGCCCTGCAATCCGCAAGCCAATCCGATGCTCACATTCGACTGCTCATAGCTTTGCAGCCAGCGTGACGATTTCATCGCGTTTTTCCGGATCATGGGTCCCGCTTCCATCGAGGTGTGCATTTCGTCACCCGTGCGGTCCAGGAATCCGGTATTGATAAACACAACGCGGTCCTTCACTTGACGGATACAAGCTTTCAGGTTTAGAGAGGTACGGCGTTCCTCATCCATCACCCCGATTTTCATCGTATGGCGTTCCAGACCAAGCAAATCCTCCACGCGATTAAAGAGCTCGTTGGCAAAAGCAACTTCTTCGGATCCATGCATTTTCGGTTTAACAATATAGATCGAGCCTTGGAGTGAATTTTGATACGGGCTGTTCCTTAACAGATCATGCTTGCCGATAAGACCCGTTACCACTGCATCCAAAATGCCTTCCGGAATTTCCTGTCCTTGATGATCCAGAATGGCGTCAATGGTCATCAAGTGGCCCACGTTACGTACAAACAACAGGGATCGCCCGTGCAGGGTAAATTCCTCTCCGGCAGGAGACGTGTAAGACCGGTCGGGGTTAAGCTTCCGTGTAATGGATGTATTCCCCTTCGGGAAGGTGGCTGACAAGCTCCCTTTCATCAGCCCTAACCAGTTGCCGTACACCAGTACCTTGTCCTCCGCATCTACAGCGGTAACCGAATCCTCACAATCCATGATGGTCGTTATCGCCGCTTCCATAAGAATATCCTTCACGCCGGCCTGATCGTTTTGGCCAATCGAATGATTGCGATCGATTTGAATTTCAAAATGAAGCCCGTTATTTTGCAGCAGAACGGCTGAAGGATCTTCAGCAGCTCCCTGATACCCCGCAAGCTTGGAAGCGTCCTTGAGTCCGGTTGTCTCTCCATTGCCAAGCGTAACGGTCAACCGCCCGTCAACGATCGAATACTTAATAGCTTCCCGATGGGAAGATTCTGCCAAAGGCGCCGCCTGATCGAGAAAATCCCTGGCGTACGCAATGACCTTCTCTCCGCGAACCGGGTTGTAATCCGCTGTACGCTGAGCTCCTCCTTCATCATCTATCGCATCCGTTCCGTACAAAGCGTCATACAAGCTGCCCCAGCGTGCATTTGCGGCATTCAGCGCATAGCGGGCATTATTGACCGGCACAACTAGCTGAGGGCCTGCCTGACGGGCAATTTCATTGTCGACCTTCTGCGTGGTAATCTGAAAATCTTCCGCTTCCGCTTCCAGATACCCGATTTCTTGAAGAAATGCTTTATATTTTTCAAAATCAAACCCTGCTTTATGAGCCTTATGCCATTCGTTGATTAACTGTTGGATTTCATCACGTTTGTTCAATAAAGCCTTGTTTTTGGGTGACAAGTCCGTTATCAAGGCTTCAAAACCGGACCAAAACCGTTCTTGGTCCACCCCGCTGCCGGGTAGAACTTCGGAATTTATAAAGTGATAAAGAACCGGAGCAACCTGCAGATTTCCTACTTTCACATATTGTTCCATGATCATTCTCCTTTACTATCCATTTTATTGATGAGTTCTCACTTGATTCCTCAAACTGCCTACCCCTTCAATTTTACAATCCACGACATCGCCGTCACCGACCATGTCCGCTCCATCCGGAGTTCCCGTCAGGATCACATCTCCGGGCCTTAAGGTCATAAAGCTGCTGATATAGGCAAGCATTCTATCGATCGGCATGATGATGCGCTCCATCGGGCCGTTCTGTTTGACAATACCGTTCACTTCCGCTTGAATGCGGGCAGAGCGATAATCGAATTCCGTTTCAATGACCGGTCCGAGCGGACAGAACGTATCGAAGGATTTGCCGATCGTCCAGTGTCCCTCCGGATGAAAATAATTGACGGCGCCGAAATCGTTGGCCACCGTATATCCGAAGATCACTTCGTCGGCCTGCTCGGGGGTTATGTTCTTCGCCTCTTTCCCGATCACGACCGCAAGCTCCGCTTCGAACTTGATCTTCTCCGTTCCTTGCGGCAGCACCACCGGATCTTCGGGACCGACCACCGTGGTCAAAGGCTTGAAGAACAGGATCGGCATATCCGGAACGGGCGGCTTTTCTGCCCCGTCTCCTACAAAATTTTTGCCGATGCCGATGATATGGCCGGGCATAAGCGGGGCTTTCAACCGTATATCACTCAACGGAAAAGTGTTCCCTGTAAGCGTCCTGCTCGTGAACGTATCACCCGTATATTCACGTACGCAATCGTTTTCAATTATTCCTTTTCGAATCTCCGTTTCGTCGGGTAAGGTAAATCGAACCAGCTTCATCAGCATCCGCCTTTCTTGTTCATTATTTTGAACAGTGTTCTGTATTTTGCCTTGACCATATCTTCCCACAGTTTTAGATTTATGTCAATGATATTCTGGCTAAAAAATAAACCGCAATCATCCCCGTTCCCATCCCCGGAAAAGGGGCGGAACGAGGGGAGCGGCATCGGTCTATTGGAATCCTCACATGCTTGTTGACAAGCGCTCTGCCAAGGCGCGAATTTCACGCATCGCCTCTTCCCTTTTTCCCTCCCAATGATGGATGGGCATGGAACAGCTGATCGCAGCAACAATCTCCCCGCTTCGACGGCGAACCGACGCGGCCACACAGCAAAACCCCATTACGCCTTCCTGAATGTCCATAGCGTAACCGCTGCGCCGGACCGTTTCCAGCTCCTGCAGGAAGGCCTCCCGGGATCCAATCGTATGCACCGTAACCTTATGCAGCGTTTCCTGCGGAAATATTCGGCGCACCTGGTCATCGTCCATATCCATCATCAAGGCTTTGCCAAGTCCTGTGGCATGGGCCGGAAAACGGACACCCGGCCCGGATACCATCTGTACCGGCGACGGTGCTTCTATTTTGGCCAGATACAAAACATCGCCGCCATCCAAACGGGCCAGCTGCACGGATTCTTGAAGCTTGCGCATCACCGGCTCGGCGGTTCGCCGGAATTCCTCCACAAGGTCGTACTGTCGGAAATAAGCGCTCCCGAAATCGCCCACGGCACTTCCGAGAGCATACGTTTCATTGCGGTCCCGATGGATCCAATGCAGGCGTTCCATCGTCAGAAGAAGAGAGTACAGCGTACTCTTGCTGATGCCCAAATGCTTGGACAGATCCGAAAGCTTCCATTTATTAGGCTCCTCGGTCAGCAGCGTCAGCACCGCATGCGCCCGATCCAGAGCCGGTACGGCATATTTTTGCTCCATGGGTTCACTTCCTTCAGTATAATAAACGTCATTCGATATTTTGACTAATCATTACTTTAAGCCTAACACGGCTTCTCACGACAGTCAATGAAGCGGCTTCACTTGTACCTTGATTCTTTCCCATCAAATCCTGCGGCCTCAAAACAAAAAATCGCCGTATGCGGGCGGGTTTTCTTGAACATTCCCTCACATACAGCGATGATTTTAAGTCTTTATACGAAATATCCGGCAAATGATTTAATGATCAAAATCATCCTTTGGGAAATACCCCTCATCGTCAAACGCCATCTCTTGAGGCCCACTGATCACCTCGATGTGCGGCAGTTCACTGATTTCCGGCAGCAGGCTCTCGGATACATAAGCATATTTTAAATGAAGCGTGTTCGGCACCCGGACGATCCTCGCTTGAAGAGGATTGACTCCCCAAGTCGATCTTAACGCTGCAGCCAGTGCTTCCCTGTCATTATCAAGCACAATCGGAATCATCGCCCGATGCAAAAAGGAGCTTGTGATCACATTTTCATTCATGGCCTTCAGATCGATTTTATGGAAAAGACGGCGCGTAGTAAGGTCGGCAAGACCGATTCCGAGCGCATTTCCGTGAGAGGGCTCGCTTAGGTCGCTGGCGATAATGTATTTAATCCGCGGGCTCGAAGGTTCCTGCTCCCCCAAAATTCGGATGCGGCCGATGATATTGGTGTCCATTCCTGTGCCGCTGTAGTTTTTTCCTATCTCGTCGACAACCAATACATCGATATCCTCTACAGGCAGCTTAGGCATCAGACCTTTGGAAATCTTCAGCAGCTCGCTTTCCCGTACTGCAATCCGATCGGTCGGAATGGCTTCGATGATAGCCGTCTGGTCGAAGGCGTTCTCAACGACGCCGATGCCAAACCATACATTGACTTGATCCAGCACGACCTGACCGACCTCAGGCATGATGTCGCGAATGCCATGAATCCCCTGAGTATGCAGTAGCAGCGCCTGCTTATGTTTGCCTATTCCAATAGCCGCCATTTTCATGAGACCGCTCTCCATCCACCGGGAGGACTTGAAATCCGTATGAACTTTGATCCGGCCCAACAGGATGACTCCATCGCTGGCCAAGATATTCCGGTCGGCATGAACCGGCATCCCTCCGGGGGTCTCTCCGATTCGGGCGACCTCCATCGAGGACAAAATTGGAGCTTCACAATACTCTTCCGTAATCCCCAGGCTGTGGAGAACCTCAACTTGTCCTTCTGCGGTAGCTCCGCCATGACTGCCCATTGTCGGAACAATGCGCGGCTGGGCCCCCAAGCTTCTCAATTCCCTTACGATCGTCCGAATCATCAGCGCAATGTTGGCGATCCCCCGGCTTCCGGCGGTAATCGCCACTTTCATTCCCGGTTCAACCCGATCGGATAAACGGATCAAATCCAGCTGTTTTTTGACTTCCGCCTCAATGTCTGCAATCTCCGGACCTTCGAAGGTTTGTTTAATCTTCACAAGCTTTGGCAATGGCATCGTATGATTCCTCCCAAACCCGGCCGCATCGGCTCCAGCATTTGAAGCTTTACGGACGGCTTCTTTTACATTACGCCGGTTTCTTCCTTGCTAACCGCTTGCTGATAGCGACGCACCCGTAAAAGCGCCTGTTCTTTATGTCCCATAAAGTTTTCTAAATGACACAGCCGGGCGGCATATTCTCCAATGTATACACTGGCTTCCGGGGTACATTTTTGATAAGTGCAGGTCTTCAAAAATTTCCCTACCCAAAGTCCTCCGGTGTAGCGTGCCGCCGCTTTGGTGGGAAGTGTATGATTGGTACCTATTACTTTATCACCATAGGCCACATTTGTCTCCGGCCCAAGAAAAAGTGCACCGTAATTCGTCATATTTTTCAAAAAATAATCCGGGTTATTGGTGAGAACCTCCACATGCTCATAGGCTAATTTATCCGCCTCATGCAGGGCTTCTTCTTCATTTTCCACCAGAATAATGATTCCATGATCCTCCCAAGCGACTCGTGCAACATCCGCCGTTGGAAGGACGGCTAATTGCCTTTCAATTTCCTTAAGCGTTTCCTTGGCCAGTGTTTCCGATGTGGTGATAACAGCTCCCGGAGAAGTAGGACCGTGTTCCGCTTGACCCAGGATGTCGCATGCCACCATTTCCGCATCGGCTGTCTCATCCGCTATCACTAAGATTTCCGTCGGTCCGGCCAGCAGGTCTATTCCGACATGTCCAAAAAGCTGTCTTTTGGCTTCCGCCACATAAGCATTCCCGGGACCAACCAGCATATCGACAGGAGCTATGGTTTCCGTCCCCAGCGCCATGGCCGCCATGGCCTGAACCCCTCCGATAATGTAGATTTCATCTGCACCGGCCAACACCATGGCGGCCACCGTGTCCGCAGGAATTTCGCCGTTGATTGGAGGAGTGCAAGCAATAACACGTTGGACTCCGGCAACCTTGGCCGTCAAAATACTCATATGTGCCGATGCAACCAAAGGATAACGGCCGCCCGGGACATAACAGCCCGCACTGTTGACGGGAATATTCTTATGGCCTAAGATCACTCCTGGAATCGTTTCCACTTCAATGTCTTTCATGGAAGCCAGCTGCTCCTCGGCAAACCGGCGGATTTGAGTCTGAGCGAAGGTAATATCATGTATGGTTTGCTCCGGAACCTTTTTCATGATTTCCCCGATATCCGACTCGGATAAGCGAAAGCTGGCCGGAGACCATTGATCCAATTTCAAAGATAGCTCCCGAACCGCCGCGTCACCGTTGACCGCAACTTCATCAATGATTTTTTGCACCGTCTCAACGACTTGGGCTTGAGCCTTGATCTGCTCTTCTTTGCTTTTACCGGTTTTCAAATATTTCGCCACGGTCTGCGCCTCCATTATTATGGAAGTGGATGGTTTCACTTCCTATATTATATTATTCACTTGGGCGGTCTGCCTGTCGTTTTACGTATATTCAGTTCCGGCTGAAGCACAATCTGGATCGGCTGCTTCGGCATTCCCTTTTGTTCGATCATTTCAATCAGGTTTTCGGCTGCAATTTCACCCATAGCAAATCGAAGATTACCCACTGTCGTTAATTGAATGGCATGATGAGCAGCCATACTGATGTGGTCCATGCCTGCCAGGCTTATATCCTCGGGGATCCGCAGCCCCATGGATAATATGGCGTCCATACAGGAAAACGCAATCGCAGTCGATCCGCATATGATTGCTGTTGGCCTATCATTCATGTGCATGAGCTTAAGCGTAGCCTTTTCGACCTCCAACGGTTTCGTGTCAATGATATGGACCATCCGCGGCTCAACCGGAATCCCCGCCTCGTCCATGACCTTTTCGAACCCGATTTTCCGCTCATAATGTGTCGAAACATTGATATCCCCAGAAATATAGGCCACTTTTTTGTGACCCAAATCAAGGATATGACGGGTAATCATTTGCCCCGCCGCTTCATTATCCAGAACGACATAATTCCCCCCGTTTCGGGGACGTCGGTTAAACAGCATATAAGGAACTCCGGACCTCTCCATCTCCTCAAATATGGGGTCGTCCAGCCTAATGGATGACATCAAAATGCCATCTACCGTGTTGCCTCTAATCGAATTCATCACATCGCCCAAGGTCATCGCCTCTTCAAAATAAACCATCGTCTTATACCCTCGGTTGGTGGCCAAATGGACAATCGAGGTGGTCGTCTCGACATAGAAACCGTTATAGAGGGTTCCCGTGATCAATGCGATCGTTCTTGTGCTGTTGGTGACAAGACTGCGTGCGATCAGGTTCGGCTGATAATTCAATTCCGCCATTGCACGCATAACGGCATCGCGTGTTTCCGGTTTAACGCTTTCAGGATTATTGAGTACACGTGAAACGGTAGATTGGGAAACACCAGCAACCTTTGCAACGTCTTTTGATGATACCATTAGCCTTTCATCTTCCCCCTGCCGATCAGAAATGAATACGTATTAATACTTGAAAGTATATCTCTTGTCCATCGAATTGTCTATTCATTTCGACAGGTTCCGACTGCTCGCTTCTTATGAAAAACCGCTCGTTGGAATGAGCGGTTTACATACAAGAAGCTTATATTAACTGTGATTCGGGATTTGCTCCGGAGTTCCCAACGGAATATGATTCCGGGATATTTCGCGTTGAATTTCTTCCACCGGAACTTCGCGCGGCAGGACACCGTTTTTGGCTGCATACGCCGCCGCTATAGCCGCCGCCTCTCCTGTCAGTGTGCAAGCAGGAACATTTCGTGTGGAGCCAAAGGCGATCTCGTCTACCGAAATGCAGCGGCCGGCAACGATCAGCCCCTCAATGCCTTTCGGAACAAGGCAGCGGAACGGGATGCCATACCCTCTTCCGACGTTATCCATAATCGCCCTAACACCACCAGGCTCATGAACGTCAACCGGGCTGTTGCAAAGACCGATCGCATCTTCGAACCGCGCTTCATTTCTTACATCATGTTCCGTCAAAATATAGTCGCCAACGATTCTGCGCGTTTCTCTTATGCCCAATTTAGGAGCCACTTCAAGGAAAATCGCGTTGTCGAAGCCCCGTACGTATTTTTTCAAGAAATCAAACACACTGTATGCCTGTTTGCGGATTTCGATTTCGGCCCGAGTCAGGTCACGCGCGTCTAATCCGTTGCCATGCACCCGGGTCACGTTGATGCTTAATTCACCCGGAATAAGCGCACCTTTAAGGGTCATATGGTCCTTGGGAACAATCCAGTTGAAGCCGTCTTCTATGGCTTTTTCGATTCGTTTCGTTAAGCCGGTGGCAAAAAAGACCAAGGCATAGTCTTCGTTGGTTGCCCCCTCTTTTTCCGGAACGACCAGCTCCCACATATCATCCATGTTTTCTTTAAAGTCCTGGGCTACGGCAGGAATATCTACGTTCAGTACTCTAAAATAAGAGGTAATCGGCTGGGTAAGTCCGTCCTGCGGCCGGCCGAGCATAAATTCAGCCCCTGCCAGCTCCGCCACATCTCCGTCTCCGGAGGAATCAATCACTACGTCAGCCAGGATCAGCTGATTTCCCGATTTGGTGCGAATATGAATTCCCTTCACCTTGTTCCCTTCACGCACGACGTCCGTAACCGCCGCATGAAGGAGAACCTCAACACCGGCCTCCTCGATTGTTTCTATGATCACACGCTGCATGACCTCAGCATCGAATACTCCCGTATATTTCCCCCAATAGGAGCTTCGGACTTGATCGTCCGCCCCTTTATATGCCGCAGCACGGTTAAGAAGCTCTTTAAAAACACCGCCTTCAATCAACCCCGTAGGTTTCGTCAGTCGGCCTCCCGTTACGAGCCCCCCTAAAACTCCGCTGCCTTCTACCAGCAGCGTTTTTACGCCTTGACGCGCTGCCTTAATGGAGGCGACAATCCCTGTGACTCCGGCGCCGACAACAACCACATCATATTTACCGAATAATTCCATTTCTGAACACTCCTTATCGAATTTTGTTTATATAGATATGAATACGTATTCATTCAAAGGGCGAAAGACCCGGCTTTTCTTCTTTCGCCCGAGCTGAACCTCAAATCTCAACATCGCTTGCAAGCATGGATCTCTTTTTCCTGATCTCCGTAATGATACTAAAAGCCAGAATGACTAAGGTGACCAAAATCAGAGCTGCGGAAATCGGCCTTTCGAAAAAGATTAAAAATCCGTTTTCAGAGATTTTCAAGGACCTTAGCAACGAGGATTCGATTTCTTTACCCAGAACAAAGGTCAGTACCGCAGGAGCCAGCGGGTAGTCCAACTTTTTCATAAAGTATCCGATGATCCCGAAGGTCAGCATGACGCCGACGTTCCACAAATCGTTGTTCACGCTGTAAGCTCCGATCATCGAAACGACGAGAATGAAAGGAAATAAAAGCTGATACGGGACTAATGCGATTTTGCCCCAAAATCCCGCTAACGGAAGATTCATAATCAGAAGAATCAAATTCCCGATAAACATGCTGGCAATGACGGCCCATACAAAGTCTCCGCTGCTTTGAAAAAGCGTCGGTCCCGGCGTTAATCCGTGCATAATAAATGCACCCAGCAGCACAGCTACCGTAGGGGAGCTCGGCAGGCCCAAGGTAAACAGCGGAATCAGCGCCGCACCGCTGTAGGCGTTGTTGGCCGTTTCCGGTCCGGCAACCCCTTCAATGGCCCCTTTCCCGAATCGGGACGGGTCCTTCGCGAATTTCTTTTCAGCCGAATACGAGAGGAGAGAGGCAATCACCGCATTCGCCCCCGGGATCAATCCAAGGAAAAGTCCTATGCCGGTTCCTCTTGAGATAGACTTCATCGCAGGCTTCCATTCGTCTCTAGCCGGCAGCAACCCCTTGATTTTCGGTATTTTGCCCGCATTGGCCGCATTCTCAGCGCTGATCAGTATTTCGGAAATCCCGAACAGTCCCATAGCCACGACGACAAAATCCAATCCGTTCATCAATTCCAGATGACCAAAGGAAAAACGGATCGTTCCGGAAACCGGATCCATGCCGATCAAAGACAAAATCAATCCAAAAACGGCCGCCACCAAGCCACGTATTAATGATTTCCCCATCAATCCTACTAACATCATGAGTCCCATCATCATAAGTGCGAAGAACTCGGGCGGTCCGAAGCTTAATGCATATTGGGCAAGCGGAGGACCGATAAAGCTAAGTGCGATAATGGCGATGGTCCCTCCGATAAATGAACCGATCGCCGCAATTCCCAAGGCTGTACCGGCTCTGCCCTGCTTTGCCATTTGATGACCGTCAATACATGTAATCACTGAGGCGGCTTCTCCGGGAGTATTAATTAAGACCGAGGTTACCGTCCCCCCATACATCGAGCCGTAAAAAATACCCGACAGCAATATAATGGCAGGCACCGGCTCCATTCCAAACGTAATGGGCAGCAAAATCGCCGTCCCCGCCGTCGGACCCAGCCCGGGCATTACGCCGACCAGCATTCCTACGGTAACTCCCAATAGGCAATACAGCAGGTTTGACCAGGTGGCAGCCGTCTCAAATCCCTGCAGCAGTTGGAGAAATGTTTCCATTTCCTTCCCCCTTTTGTCTTAAAAGCCTAAGCTGTTCATTGGCAGCGGAACGCCCAATATCACATTGAATACCACAAACAATACAATGGATGATCCTAATGAAATGCCTAAACTGATATACCACTTATATTCACGGGCCAGCAGAGCAAAGAGAAAAAGGGTCCCCGCAATAACAAAACCTAAAAACGATACCACAAGAATGAAACCGGCCAAGGTGGCAAAAATAATGACCAATTTCCTTAATTCTCTTCCTTTAGGCAAGATTTCCGCCAGTGTCGTTTTCTCTTTGGTGATCGATTGAAGGATGCTCCATATGGAGAGTACAATTAACATTCCGCTTAACCATAACGGGAACATTCCCGGTCCCGGGCCCATCATGCTCGAATAGGTATAGGAAAAAGACTGAACAAAAATGACGATTCCAAATACTGCAAAAAAAGCTCCGCCCCATACTCCTGCATATTGTTTGCTCATTTTATTCCCCGCTTTCCATCACATGAGCTTCGACAAGGTCAACCTATAAGCCCGCATTCGAGGTTGAACCGAATCCGCGAAATGGCTTGCGTTATTTTATAAGTCCCGCCTTCTTCATGATCTCAGCACTTGTTTTCGATGCTTCTTCAATCACTTTCTTGAAGTCTTCAGGTCCGGCGTAAGTCGGAACCGTGCCCATTTTCTTGAATTCATCGATCACGCTCTGCTCCTGCATGGCCTTTTTGAATGCATCATCCAAGATCGTTATGATTTCTTTTGGCGTATTTTTGGGGGCCAATATTCCCGTCCATGTATCAAATCCCGGAAAACCGCTGCCGGATTCTTTCAAGAAAGGAGCATCCGGATAAAAATCCGTCTTTGTAGACCCCAGATTCGCCAACACGCGAAGCTTGCCGGCATCGGTATGAGGCTTAGCCTCCTGTGGCGAAATGATGGAGCCCATGACATGTCCGCCGAGGAGTGCCGTAATGGATTGCGCAGAGCCGTCGAATCCGACCTGCTTGGTCTTCACTCCAAATGTAACATTTAATGTTTCCATAGCGACATGCTTCGTATCTCCCGAGCCTGCCGTTCCGTAGGTGAATTTATCCGGATTCGCCTTGACATAAGCAAGCCACTCGTCAAAGGTTTTCCATGGTGCATCGTTTTGAACCACTAACATATTGGGGGCTGAATTTAAAAGAGAGATCGGCTCAAAATCGCCGGACTTATAAGGTGTATTGCCGAAATTGGGTTGAATAATGAGGTTGCCTGTCGTTACGGAACCAATCTTGTAACCGTCCGGCTTGGACTGGAATATTTCCGCTAACTGAATGGATCCGCTAGCCCCCGTCTTGTTGGAGACAACGATCGTTTGGCCGTTGGGAAGATGCTTATTGGCAGCGTTTACAACTAGCCGGGTTCCAATATCCGCCTGACCGCCGGCAGCAAAGCCGATCGTCATTTCAATCGGTTTGGTCGGGTAATTTACTTTTTGCGCTTCCTGGCCATTGGCGGAAGTCCCTGCAGGCGCTGATTTGGATTGAGAACACGCAATGGTTAGGGAGCTAAACAAGGTCATAGCAACGGCGACGCTTAAGATTTTTTTACCTGTTGTCATACGAAAAAACCTCCATACTTTGTAAAGTAGGTGCTATAAAAATATTGACATATACTACAGGAATAATCTTTAAAGTCATCCAGGCAAACGGTTACATTTTCATTCCCTCCTGACATAATAGGAGTTGAAAATCTCTCTTGATGTGGTATCATAATCCATGAATACGTATTCATTAGCTGAGTAAAGTATATAACCGTCAATCAACTTTTGTCCAGTCTTTTTTTAACTCGTCATTCATTCCCTTTCTTTCGGAGGAGGATACCTTATGAAATTAGTTACGACTTACCCATTGGAGCAAGCGGAGCTGGAGCATCTCTATGCGATGAATGTCGAGGTTGTCCAAAAGATGGAACAGGAGCTCGCGCATTGCACGGATATCGTTGATGCGGATATCCTGTTGGTAAATCAGCGTACGCTACAGCCGGAGCTCCTCGCGCGTTGCCGGGAATTAAAATGGGTTCAGGTCACTTCTGTCGGAATCGAACGGCTGCCGATTGAAAGATTGGAGGAGCGCTCAATACTGGTGACGAATGCTCGTGGCGTGATGGGCGTCGCCATCGCAGAAGACATTCTCTGCAAAATGCTGATGCTTTCCCGAAAGAGCCGAACCTGTATGGAACAGCAGAGAGAAAAAATATGGAGAGATCCGGGAGGCATGGTCAACCTCTCCGGCAAGACGCTCGGACTACTGGGCACCGGAGATGTCGGGACCGCAGCAGCCATTCGCGCAAAGGCATTCGGTATGACCGTAGTCGGCCTGAATACTACAGGAAGGCAGGTTCCCCCTTTCGACCATGTGCGGCCTGCCGGGAAAGTGAATGAGCTCATTGAAGTCAGCGACTATATCGTGATGACGCTGCCGCTTACTCCCCTAACCCACATGCTGCTCAACCGCGAACAATTCGACCTGATGAAACCGTCCGCGTTTCTTATCAATATTTCCAGAGGGGCTCTTATCAACGAGGAAGCTCTGCTTGAGGTTCTCCGTCAGGGCAAAATTGCCGGAGCTGCTTTAGACGTATTTGTTGAAGAATTCACCTTAGGCAAGCTGCCTGAGACGAGTCCGTTCTGGAATTTGGATAATGTCATCATTACCCCGCACAGCGCTGCCGGGGGCGATCAACGATATCAACGGTTCACTGCGGATTTTCTGGCAAATGTGAACAAGTTTGTACAAAGCAGAACTAACGAAATGAGCAATGTTCTCCATTCCGGCAGAGGATATTAGGCCTGCCTCTTGCAGGACCCGGAAATGTCATCGCACAGCAAAAGCCCGACAGAGCTGCTGCTCTCCCGGGCTTTGGTCATCTGTTACATTTGAGCGGCCACCGCTTTTTTCAAAGCCATGATATAGCCTGCATGCATCGCTTCATGGCATGTTCCAAACAAAAGCACTTCATCAAGCCGCTTGAAGTCTTTAAATGGAACCGTGATTTCTTTCTCCAGCCTTCCTTGCAGACGATTCTGGATTTGGCCCGGCTGTTCCTGCAAAAGCTTGATCAGGGACGGCAAATCCGGAGGGGTGGTCTGCCAGTCTGCCGGCTTCGTACCGTTGAGGAACAAATTCATCAAATCCTCAGGTAATCCGAGCGGCTCTTCAATCAAACGGTAAGCAAACCTCTCTTGAGTGGTCAAAATGTGCCCCAGATGCCAGCGTATATTGTTGTTAAATCCCTGGGGGACAATATCCGCCCGATTTTCGGTCAATTCTGTAATGAGTGCTAAGGTACGGCTTCGATGTAGTTCGATCTGGTTGAAAACGATAGACTCCATTCGCTTTTCCCCCTTCAACCGCCAAATTGGATTTTGTTTCTTTATTATAGTAACCTGCGGCAGACTGAAGGGCAAGCGGTTTTCCTACGCCGCCAATATTCGATAGCTTCTTTTCATAAGTGAAGGAAACAACCGGTTAATTCCCCAAGTTGTTTCCTTCATCGCTTAAGACTCGATTTCAATAACGATATAATCTTTTTCCAGGGAAACCGAGAAGGTCTCCGCTATATAAGGCCCTTCCTGCATTTCAGTTCCGGCATGACCTGTCAGCGAGCATCCCGCCTCTACCTTGGCCTCATAAGTACGGACCCGGGTTTTTACCGGATCGAACCAGGATTGGCCGGTTTTGACGTCGAACTCCCATTGGTGCCACGGACAGCGGATAATTTCTCCTTTTCGGGCATAGGTGTAGTCGCCTCGGCCCCGGGATTGAACAAATCCGCTCAAAACCCCTTCACAAAGCGGTGCGCCTCCATGCGGACAGCGGTTTCTCAAAGCGAAAAATTCGCCGTTTACATTGAATACACCGATCGACCGTCCTCCAGCATTCACGATTTTTCGTTCTCCAGGAGGGATTTCATCTACCGTTGCGACTACATATTTTTGTACTTTAGTTTGCATCGTTACGTTCCTCCTTAGCCGGAAGTCGATAGAACGAGCGGGCGTTGTCATAAAAAATCTTTTGCTTTAACGCCTCCGGGAATTTGGGCGGGAACGTCATATCCGGCGCATCATAATCCCAGTGCGGATAATCCGTGGCGAACATCAGCATCTCTTCCGAGCCCAAATGCTCGATCACCTGAAGCAGGTATTCTGCCGTCGGCGGCTCCTCCATCGGCTGTGTCGTAAAGCGCATATGCCCGCGGATATACTCCGATGGCTTGCGCGTTATGAAAGGCACTTCATCTCGCAGACGCTTCCAATGCTTATCCAGCCGCCACATCAGCGAAGGCACCCAAGCAAACCCGCCTTCGAGCATCACCGTTTGCAGGTTCGGGAAGCGTTCAAATACCCCTTCGCATACCATGCTGATCACCTGGCATTGAAACGCCTGCGCCATGTTGGTATGGTCCTCGATGTAGTACGAAGGAAAGCCGGAGGAGGTTGTCGCGTTCCCGCCTAATCCCCCGAAATGAACGGCGATCGGCAGGCCGTGGTTTTCCGCAGCCTCATAGATCTTCCAATATTTCCGCCGGCCCATCGGTTCCCGGGTACGGGGCATCATCATGACCTGGACAAAGCCGGGATGGCCGGCGACCCGGTTGATTTCTTCCACAGACAGCTCGGCATTCTCGTACGGGATGACAATGGAAGCGCGCAGCCGAGGCTCCTTATCGAGCCATTCGGCGATCTGCCAGTCGTTGACCGCCCGGGCCAGCGCGGCGCCGTATTCATCGCTAAGCTGCTCCCCTACCCGGTAGAGGCAGTTGAGAATGCCATACTCCAAATTCAAGGGATCCAGCAGCTGCTCCCGCATGAAGCTGAGGTCGGAGCCGGGGATCTGGCCGTTAGGGGGCCAGGAGTCCGACCGCATTGCTCCCGGATTGCCCTTGGGATAAGGAATATGGTTGGCGAAACCATGGTATCCGCGCAAACCGACCATGTCCATATAATTTCTCCAACGCAGGGGCAGGTACGGCTTCAGCGCTTCGTTGGAGGGAACCTCATTGTGAATATCGCAGTCGATGAATCGGGCTCCGGTTTTGCGTTTGGACTCCTTCACCACAGCATTGAACATCGTCATGCTTCTTCCTCCTTACGTTTCATACTCACTGGACAGCATTAGAAACGGTACAACGTACGGGCGTTTTCCGCCAAAATCTTCTTCGCCAGTCCCGGCGGAAGCTTGGCCGGCAGCGCCTCTTCCTTCGTATCGAAGTGCCAGTGCGGATAATCGGTGGAAAACAGCAGCATGTCATCGGAACGCAGTTGGGCCATGGTTTGCAGCAGATGCTCGGGCACCGGCGCTTCGTCCAGCGGCTGGAGCGTCAGACGGAAATGCTCACGGATGATTTCCGAAGGCAAGCGGTCCACCCACGGCACCTCCCGACGCAGGCCCTTCCAGTTCTTGTCAAGCCGCCACATCAGCGCAGGCATCCAGGTAAACCCGCTTTCCAAGAGCACAATCCGCAAGTCAGGAAACCGCTGAAACACACCTTCGGTGATCAGGCTGACAATCTGCGATTGGAAGGCCTGCGAATAGCTGACATAATCCTCAAGGTAATAAGAAGGCCAACCGACCGGCATCGTCGGGTAGCCTGTCACTCCGCCGGCATGAATGCCTATCGGCAGCCCGTACTGCTGAGCCGCCTCGTAGATCGGCCAAAAATGCTTTTTGCCGTATAGCATTTCGGAGCGAACCAGCAAAAGCACCTGCACGAAGCCCGGGTGTCTGCCCAAACGGTGAATTTCCTCTGCCGCCTGCTCCGGGTTCTGACTGGCGACAACCATCGAGGCGCGCAGCCGCGGCTCCTTATCCAGCCATTCGGCGATCTGCCAATCGTTGACCGCCGAGGCCATCGCTGCCGCCCAATCCTCATTGTGAATCATCTGTACTCCGTAAAGGCAGTTGAGAATAGCATACTGTACATTCCACGGATCCAGTACCTGACGGCGCAGCGTCTCCAAATCCGAACCGGGCGGGTTGCCGGAAGGCAGCTCTGAGCCCGGTCTGGCCGAAAGGGACACACCCATGGGATAATAATTGGGCTCCAGGCTTTTGATTCCGTGCTCCACGATATAATCGCGCCAACGATCGGTCAAGTGCGGGAACAGGGCTTGTATGGAAGGGACCGCATTGTGAACGTCACAATCGATAATCCCTGTTTGGATTGAGTTAGCGGCTTGTTTCTGCGTCATGAGCTCATCCATCGTAAACGCACGCTCCTTCGCTTTTGAGAATCATCATTGTCTACTATCAATATATACGGCCTTAAGTATACTTGTATACAGGTCTTTGCGGTTTTTTCCATCTGTCATCAGGCAGAAAATGGGCTCACTTTCTGTACTTAACCCAACTTCTCGATTAACACCTTTAACAAACTGTAAGTTGCCCATAAGCCAATACATCCAACAATACCAAGAATGAGATTTTCCCACCATTTATTCACATAATCGGGTAACATCATGCTTTTGCGGGACGTCATAAAAATAATTCCCAAGATAATGACCGGCGCGGTAATGACAGCCAAGCTGTTGCCTACAATCGTAAGAGTGACTAAATTGGGAGCGAATGGCATGGAGAAAATAAGCGGCACGAGAAGAAGTCCCCCAACCGAAAACCACTTAAACTTAGGATCCTCCTCCGGTTTTTTATATTTCTCACCCCTTTTTGTCGAGAGATGAACACCATGCAGCAGCAGCTTGGTAAATCCGAAAGAAAATGTGGGATAAGAGGTGAAGCAGACGAAAAATACGGTAATCCACAGCAGCAGAGGTCCAACCGGGCCCACGGCTTGGGCCATCATGGAAGCGAGGTCGACCTCGTTATGAATGAGCTGCCCTTGGCCGTACATGGTTTCGGCAGCAACAATCCAGATAGACAAATTGATCACCATGATCGCGAGAATTCCGGTAAGGAGATCGATAATTTGTAATTTGCGCTGCTGGGGTCCTTTCCACCCTTTTTCGCTCATTAAATACGGATATAAGAGATTTGCCGCCGAGCCGCCGACAGCCCCAATAATCGAGACGGCAATAAGCAGTGCTCCGAACGCATCATTATTGGCAGGTATACCGAAGGTGAGACCTTCAAAGAGGGCTCCGAAATTAATACCGGTTTCAAATATGGCAAATATAAAAGTTAGAATAATCACGACGCAAGCCGTCCGCGCCACCAATTCAAGCGCTTTCAATTGGCGCTGCCGGGTAGTCACATAAACCGCCAGAGCTACTCCGGCCAGAGACCAAAGAAAACTATTGCCTACCTCGCCAAAAATGTGATATAAAGCTACTCCTGCTCCGCGAATCATATAGGATACATAAACGAAACCCATCAGATAACCCGAGATGCCCAATAAAAGCGGAAATCCTTTCCACACGCGGTAAAAACCATGAAAGATCGTTTCATCACCATGACGATTACACAATTGATACTTTGCCAGTGCGTTAACAAAGAAATAACGACAAAATAACGCAAGGCAAAGCACCCACATCAAATCATATCCGTAATTAGCTCCGGATACGGATGAATCCACCAAGTCTCCTGTTCCAAGCCAAGCAAATGCAACAACCAATCCAGGTCCTAGGCTCTTCAGCGTTTCCAAAAAGCCTCCGCCTTTCGGCTGCAGCTCCAATGTCTGATTTTCTATAGGTTTTGCCATACTGTATGCCCCTTTAACCAGTTATTGTTATTCTCCATGATACTATTCAAACAAATAATTGGCAGTAAGCGTTTTCAATAATCGAAAGGATTTTTCCTTTGATGGCCGAGATCACCTAGATCTACAGTTCATGGACACCACAGCAAATGCTTTCATGAGTTAGTCTTGGATTTACTCCTTTCTTTGTTAAACTCTCTCACAATTGAAGTGATCCTCCTCCTGCGCCGAAAACCTAAATTCATTCCATTTGGCAGCATGTTGAAAATTCCCTGTTCCCCATCTATGCTTATTTCGTTTGATCCATATATATGCATCACCTCAACAACATAGTATACTTGTATACATGAATATAGCTTAGCCTTCTATCCTTGTCAACGATGATTGTAAGATCATATGCAAGTTGTGCAATCGTATTGCGTAGTGTAAAATATTTAACACAATTTGTTATAGGAAGAGGTAATAACTATGGATAACCAAATCACTCTCATTACAACCGACTTCACTCTGGAGCCCTTGGATTATTCCTCATCTTACACTCCTCTTCGCGAAGTTGTATATCAAAAACTTAAGACGGCAATCCTGAACGGTACGCTAAAGCCGGGACAGCTTCTAAGCGAAAACCAAATTGCCGACAAACTCTCCGTCAGCCGTACGCCTGTCCGTGAAGCGATCCGGATTCTGGAGACGGAAAATCTGGTCACGTTTTTGCCTGGAAGAAAAGTGATTGTCACGATGCCTACGCTTCAGGATATCCACGAAGTATATGAAGTTCGCTCCATCATCGAAGCGGAAGCTTTGCGAAGAATGACAGCAAACCATCCCTTGATCCCGAAAATGGAGGAAGCGATCGAGCGGGCTGAAGAGTATCGTAAACTGGGGGATCTGCAAAAGAGGGGAGAAATGAACACCGATTTCCATCTCTCGATTATATCTGCCCTGGAAAACCAGCGGGTTCAGCGGTTCATTGATTCCCTTCATGATACAATTTCCCGTTTTCGCGTATATTTTTTGACTTTAGAGCCGGCTGTCGAACGTGAGAACGAGCACAAGGAAATAATTACGCTCATCAAGCAAGGAAATACGGAACAAGCTGTAACCGTCTTGAAAAATCATATAGCCATCTCAAAGGAAAGTTTGATTAACGCATTTACCCAAAAATAATCTGCCTCCATCTTGAGCCGGTGGATGAAAAGCACAATACAAAAAAACTAAAATATGTGTTTGGTTGTATACAGGTATACATAATATTGTATATAATAACAATGAACTATTTCTAATGCTGTCCAGTGAGTATGAACCGTAAGGAGGAAGAAGCATGACGATGTTCAATGCTGTGGTGAAGGAGTCTAAACGAAAAACCGGAACCCGATTCATCGACTGCGATATTCACAATGAGGTTCCCTCCAACGAAGCGCTGAAGCCGTATCTTTCTCCGCGATGGAGAACGTATATGGACATGGTCGGCCTGCGCAGCTACCATGGATTCGCCAACCATATTCCTTATCCCAAGGGCAATCCCGGTGGAACGCGGGCGGACTCCTGGCCCCCTAACGGCCAGATCCCCGGCTCCGACCTCAGCTTCATGCGGGAGCAGCTGCTGGATCCCTTGAATTTGGAGTATGGCATTCTCAACTGCCTGTACCGGGTCGGGGAGCAGCTTAACGATGAATACGGCGCCGCGGCTCTTCGCGCTACTGGGTGGGTGGATGGCGCTGGCCCGGGCGGTCAACGACTGGCAGATCGCCGAATGGCTCGATGAGGAGCCTCGGCTGCGCGCTTCCATTGTCATCCCGTACGAGAATGCCGAGCTGTCTGTGGAAGAAATCAACCGGGTCGCCGGCCATCCCGGCTTTGTCCAGGTCCTGATGATGCCCCGTACCCGGGAACCGATGGGCCGGCGGAAATATTGGAAGATCTATGAGGCTGCGGAAAACCACGGCCTGCCGATCGCCGTTCATTTCGGGGGATTAGGCGGGAACGCGACAACCTCCTCCGGCTTTCCTTCGTACTACATCGAGGACCATACCAACATGGCGCAGGCGTTTCAATGCCAGGTGATCAGCATGGTATGCGAAGGGGTATTTGAACGCTTCCCGAATCTGCAAACGGTGATGCTCGAAGGCGGGTTTGCTTGGGTGCCTTCGCTGATGTGGCGGCTGGATAAGCATTGGAAACGCTTGCGCGAGGAGGTGCCTTTCTTAACGCGAAAGCCGTCGGAGTATATCCGCGGGCATATGCGCTTTACGACACAGCCGATGGAGGAGCCGCCGACAGCCGAATATCTGCTTCAGGTGATCGAGCATTTGGGCTCGGAAGAGATGCTGATGTTCGCTACGGATTACCCGCACTGGGATTATGATGCGCCGGACCTGACGTTCCCGTCCAAATTCCCGGAGGCGTTAAAGCAAAAGATTTTTTATGACAACGCCCGTTCGTTCTATCGCCTTCCGGCAAGAAATCTTCATCATCAATAGAGGTGGGAACCATATCACGCTATAGTCAAATCGCCCGTTCTATTGTCTTCACCCTATCTGTTTTATTCTTTTTACTATATAAGATCGGGGACTGGCAGCAGCTAGCCCCGATGCTTTCCATTTTGTCCATCATTGCGATTTTGTTATCGATCCCTACTTCCAGTTTACCCTCCAACATTTTTGTGCTTTTG
Source organism: Paenibacillus sp. F024 (assembly GCF_057814255.1). NCBI lineage: Bacteria > Bacillati > Bacillota > Bacilli > Caryophanales > Paenibacillaceae > Paenibacillus > Paenibacillus sp. F024. The sequence continues at coordinate 1,388 of NZ_JBVASZ010000022.1, read as the reverse complement.
TTTTTGGTAACAGGGTCTTGGCTTGCATTGCAAAAAGGAATCGATCCGTATAACTACATATTATTTTACGGAGATATGCTCTACTTGCTTTCTTTGTTAGCCATGCTTCCGTTTCTCGCCATTCCGTTGAAATTAGGCCGTTACGACGAGTCCATTGAGCAGATCTTAAATAAAAAAACGCGAAGCGTCACTCAATTACACCGTACCATTAGTTCCATTTCGTTTTTACTCAGCAGTATTTTGAATTTGGCTACGATTCCTATCATGTACTATAGTATTAAAGGTGCAGTGGAAAAGATCGGATTGAAAAATACCAATAAATTTTTGTGCTTGGCCATCATTAACGGTTTTGTAGTCTCCGTTGCCTGGTCCCCATTCTCCGGCGGAGTTGCCATCGCTTTGGAAACGACGAAGGTTCCCTGGTCCAGTATCTTCTACAAGCTGTTCATCATTGGCCTTTTGGGGCTATTCCTCAATTGGTTGGTTTTCTGGTTAAGTGAGCGGCGTTCGGGAAGCAAGCCGCTGGAAAATCCGTCGAACGAACACAACCAGACCCTATCCGAAATGGCTTCGGCTCAAGAGCCTAAAACAGCCTCCCATCAACCGTTTACTCAAAAGCCTATCGCCAAAATATTGCAGATCGTGCTTGTGATCCTTCTGCTCATTTCCGTTAACGTGGGACTAACCGGCATATGGTCGCTGGGGCTTGTAGTGACAACATCGATTCTGGCTTTTCCCTGTGCACTCTTTTGGGCTTTGGCTTTAAAGCAGGGGAATGCTTTTTTGAGAGAAAGCAAATCTTACATCATCCATAAAATGCCCGGTATGGCGGATCAGTTCGCTATTTTTCTCAGCACCGGTTTTTTCGTTCAAGCGCTTCAATATTCCGGATACAATCATTACGTAACCGAGTATTTGCTGCAGTTCAATCACGGGGTCGGATCCGACATTTTTTTGCTCATCCTCCCTTTGATCACACTCGGATTCGGTTTTATGGGAATGCATCCCATCACAGCGATCACCCTTTTGGCGGAATCGATGAATCCCTTGGCATTGGGCATTTCGGCCGAGCACTTGGCCATTGCTTTGGTCGGAGGTACCGTTATGACGTTTTCCATCGGTCCTTTTAGCGGAACATTGAATATGTTCTCCATTATTATCCGTCAAGGCACGTTTCGTATCGCAGCATGGAACCTTCTATATACGTTGAGCTTTTTTCTCTTTTTGGCATTGGTTCTGCTGCTTATTTAAACCATTCACTTCTAGAGTAAAGGACTGAATTTTTTTTTTTTTTTTTCAGCCCCTCCTCATCAAACCGTACGTGAAGTTTTCCCTCATACGGCTTTCCGATGTTCGTCATTCATGCGCATGCGATTTACAAAAGCGTC